>SLOL01000216.1 GCA_007132495.1 Balneolales bacterium | reverse complement strand
ACGAAGCAGGGAAGGAACGAAGCAGGGAATGCATGTACCGGAATAGTGGTTTATTGGATTGTTGACAAAATAATTCCGGGATCACGTAAGTTAACAAGCAGTAAAATTAAAACTATGTTATGGAATTGGAAAGAATAAGGAGGTATTTCTGATATGATTAAGAATTCGATGCGCACAGTGTTTATCATGGTCATGGTTGCCCTGCTGTTTTTATTGGTGGGCAATATGCTGGGCGGACAGACGGGAATGACTATCGCACTGATCATTGCGCTGGGAATGAATGGATTCAGCTATTGGTATTCGGACAAGATGGTCCTGAAGATGTACCGGGCCAAAGAGGTGACCCGGGAAAATGCACCACGGTTTTACAATATGATCGAGGAGCTTGCGCAAAAGGCCGATCTGCCTATGCCCAAAGTATATATTATTCCCCAACAACAGCCCAACGCCTTTGCGACCGGCCGCAATCCGAATCATGCTGCTGTGGCAGCCACCCAGGGGATATTGCAGAGCCTGAATGAACACGAACTCAGAGGAGTCATGGCTCATGAGCTTGCCCATATCAAAAACCGGGATATTCTTACACAGACAATCGTTACTACGGTAGTCAGCGCCATTACCATGATTGCCCAGTTTGCCATATTCCTGCCGATTGGCCGTGGTGGCGGTGACGGTCCCAACCCGATTGTTTTGATCCTGACATTGATACTTGCCCCGCTTGCCGCCGGAATGCTCCAGGCGGCGTTGTCCCGCACACGGGAGTTTGAAGCCGACAGGGTTGGAGCGGAAATTTGCGGCAGCGCCGAGAGCCTGGCCAATGCCCTGCAAAAAATTCAGGCATCGGTTCAACGTTCGCCAATGCAGGCGTCGGAAACGGCACAACGTTCCACCGCGCATATGTTTCCGGTCAATCCGTTTTCTGCCCGGGGCATGAGTAAGCTTTTTTCCACTCATCCCGACACCAACCTGCGTATCCGGAAACTTATGGAGATGGAAAAGACGGGTCGGTATTCATAATCTTTTTGAAAATGGAGGCGGGAATCGGTACCATATGATGAATGGAAAGTTTTCCGGACCGCCACTTTTTACCAAAGATGCACTTGTCTTATCAGCTTGTTATAAGAACAAGATTACCCCTGTTTGTTGCAAATTCTCATAAAACAACAAATAGGCGATAATAAAAAGATATTCATGGTGTAAGGAGCCAGGGTCAGGATAGTCTAACCCTTACCAAATGCAAATTGAAACGAAAGAAAGAATGCTATGGGATCACTTAACAAGGCAATGATCATAGGTCGGCTCGGGGCGGATCCCGAAGTCCGATATACACAAAATAATACGGCAGTCGCCAATATGAGTGTGGCTACCAGTGACCGGTACAAGGATAAAAACGGCGAGTGGAAGGAGACGACAGAGTGGCATCGTGTTGTTGCATGGGGCAGACTGGCGGAAATCTGTCAGCAGTATCTGACAAAAGGGTCACAGGTCTATTTTGAAGGTCCGATTCAGACCCGCTCATGGGAGGACAAGGACGGACAAAAGCAATACTCAACAGAAATAAAAGCACTGGCTATGCAGATGCTGGATACCAGGGGTGATCAGAATCAAAGTGGTGGTTCTGACATGTCCGGTCAAAAGTCGCAACAGAGCCAGGATACTGCCACGGTAGCGGATGATGCGATGGATGTCGATGATGACCTTCCCTTCTGATTGACCAGGTCTGGAAAATTGACCGGGATTGGGAGGCTTTATAAATAAAAGAGAAGAGGGGGTATACAGGAGTCAATGTATATCCTTATCTTCTCTTGTGTATCATGTGGAAGCGGGTATGTTGTCCTTTTGCAATCGATACCGAATGTGAATAGTTTCTGAATATATCTATATCTGTACATAAACGAGCTTTTTACCCTATTGGATATCCATTTATCGCTTCAGGCACAAATAGTTGGTAATCGCCTTTGGGCTACAGCTGAAGGCAGTACATTTGAGACCTTGCTGGTTAATCCGCTCGATTTTATCCTGCTGATCCTGATCATCATTCTGGGTATACTTTTTTCCGCCTTTTTTTCGGGAGCGGAAGTGGCTTTTTTCTCCCTGGATAAAAAAGTGGACCGGGACACTACTGAGGAGGCCAAAAAAGACGCAGCGCTTGCCCGTGTTTTGAAGATGCTCGACAAACCCAGGCAGCTGTTGGCTACCGTACTTATTGGAAACACCTTCGCCAATGTCATCACAGCTGTCGGCGCAGCGGTACTCACCGGCCGACTCGTGGCTTTGCTCGGGCTTCCGCAATTACTGGTGTTCACGATAGAGGTGGTGGTATTGACATTCACCATAGTGATACTTGCAGAAATTACCCCCAAACTCCTGGCGATCAACAAACCGTTGACGATATCCAGAAAACTTAGCGGACTGTTATATTTCTTTTTTGTTGTCCTCGGGCCTTTTTCCCGTCTGATTTCCCAGGGCACAAGGTTTCTTGAAAAAAGCATTCCCCGACCTTCTGATTCCATATCCTCGGATGACCTGAAAACTATAGCAGAAGTAGGTGAGATGCACGGGTCTATCCACGGTGATGAACGTGAAATTATTGAAAATGTCATTGAATTCGGGAATACCTATGTCCGGGAAATAATGACTTCACGGGTTAATATTTCGGCCATTTCCACAAAAGATACGCTTCAACAGGTTCTTGATCTGATCCGGAGTAAGGGAATTTCAAGATTGCCGGTATATGAAAACGACCTGGACAATATCATCGGCATTATCCATTCGAAAGATCTGCTGCCGTATATCAATTCCGAACTTGGAGAGGCGACTATTAACTGGAAAACTCTGGCAAGGAAGGCGCTGTTTATTCCACCGACCAAGAAGCTTGATGATCTGTTGCGTGATTTTCAACAGCAAAAAACACATATCGCCGTTGTTGTGGATGAATACGGGGGTACTGAAGGGGTCATAACACTGGATGATGTTCTGGAAGAAATCATCGGTGAGATTACCGACGAATACACCGAATCGGTTGAGTTGTTTACCCGCAACAAATCGGGAAACTACGTCTTTGATGCCAAGATCGACCTTGATGATATGGCGGATATCCTGTCAATGGAGCTAACCACCGATGAAGATGAATACGAAACTCTGGGAGGCTTGATCTACTACCTGCTGGAACGTATTCCCGAAGAGGGTGAAACCATAGAGTTCAAGGGGTTGATACTCAAGGTAAGTGAGATGGACAACAATCGATTGACGAAAGTGGAAGTCGAAGTATTGGACGACATTTCCGAAGATACGAATGGAGATAAGAAGACGAATTGACACCAGTACATATCATTGACACCAGTTCAAATAAACGATTGCTGAAATAATGATCGAAAGGTATTCAAGAAACGAGATGGCTTCCATATGGACTGAGGATAGTCAGTTCCAGTCATGGCTGGATGTGGAGCTGGCCGCCTGCAAAGCCTGGAGCCGTCTGGGTATTATTCCGGAAGATGATGTTCAAAAGCTGTATGACAATGCTACCTTTCATGTGGATCGTATTCATGAGATAGAAGAGAGTACGCGTCACGATGTGGTCGCTTTTACCCGGGCAGTCTCAGAATCGCTTGGCGAAGAAAAAAAATGGGTGCACTACGGACTCACTTCCACTGATGTGGTAGATACCGCTCTTGGTGTACGACTCCGGCAGTCGAACCGCATTATTCGTGAGGGGCTTGAACGGATGCTCTCTGCACTGTCGGAAAAAGCAAAAGCCCATAAGTATACGGTCATGATGGGGCGCACACATGGAGTGCATGCCGAACCGACTACCTTCGGCCTGAAATGCGCACTCTGGTATGATGAAATGAAACGAAACCGGAGCCGGTTTGAAAAAGCAGCGGAGGATGTGGAGTTTGGAAAATTGTCAGGGGCGGTTGGTACGTTTGCCAATATCCCTCCGGAGGTGGAAGCCTTTACCTGCGAATTTCTCGGCCTGACCCCGGCACCGGTATCAACCCAGACATTGCAGCGTGACCGGCACGCATATTACATGGCAACTTTGGCCCTGATCGGTGCAACTCTTGAGAAAATTGCTGTTGAAATCCGTCATTTGCAAAAGACCGAAACCCGGGAGGTTGAAGAATTTTTTCGGAAAGGGCAAAAAGGATCATCGGCCATGCCGCACAAAAGAAATCCGATCAGCTCCGAGAATATTACCGGTTGTGCACGTGTTCTTCGGGGCTATATGGTTACTGCCTATGAAAATATCGCCCTGTGGCATGAGCGTGATATTTCGCATTCGTCGGCGGAGCGGATTATCATTCCCGATGCTCTTATTCTGCTCGATTATATGCTTAACCGTTTTGCCGGTGTCGTTGAAAACCTGACGGTTTTTCCCGGGAATATGAAGGCCAATATCAATAAAACGTACGGTGTGGTTTTTTCACAACGACTGCTGCTCATTTTGATCGGGAAAGGATTGTCGCGGGAAGAAGCGTATGACATGGTCCAGCCGCTTGCCATGCAGGCCTGGGAAGAAAAAAAATCATTCAGAAAACTGGTTGAAAGTCATGAAGAGCTTTCCGGACACCTGACAGAAGCAGATATCAAAGAGGCATTTGACCTGGAGCATCATACAAAGAAAGTGGATACTATTTTCCGGAGAGCAGGATTGTAGCAGTTTCACGCAATTTCTGACGCCTTATTTTCCCCAAATCCGTACGGGGAATCCTGTCAACAATGAGATAGTCCCGGGGAATCTGGTAAGGCTTAAGTCTGGCGCCAAGCTTGTCAGTGACGGACTTTTCCAGTGCATGTTTCTTATCAATTCCGGAATATGGCTCCGGCAAGGCTGAGATATCAGCCACTACAAGAGCAACCAGTCGCTCACCCCACTCTTCGTCCGGAATACCCGTTACACCGGCATCGGCTACTCCCGGACACTCCATCAGTGCCGTTTCCACTTCCACCGCACTTACATTCTCTCCACCGGTGATAATGATATCGGTACGACCCGGGTCAATGTACAGGTTTCCATTGGTATCCAGGCGGGCGTAATCCCCCGTTTGAAACCATTCACCTGAAAAGCTGTTCTGATTTAACAGATTTGTGCGGATGTGCCCCGGATTATCACGTTTACTTGTATCAGGATTGGCAGGGGTGGTATTTTCCGGATTGTCAGCAGCATTGAAGTCTTGATTTGCAAACATATTACTATCTGAGTGACCACGTTCAAGGATGTCAGCCATATACAGGGAATCCGGAATGTAGCCTTCGAAGATCTGCGGACCCTTTACCCATAGTAGTCCGGTTATACCGGTGGGTGCCTCATTATTCCCTTTCGTAGTTCGTATGGAGATATGGTGATCGGGAAAGAGTTGTCCGACTGATGCCGGAGGGCTTGATCCCTCACGGTTTTGGGCTGCAATTTGTCCACAGGTCTCGGTCATTCCGTAACTGAAAATGGCCGGCAGACCGAGATCCCGGGATTTATTAATGAGGCGGGCGGAGTCCGGTCCACCCCCCACCAACAGCTCTTGCAGGGAGTCGGGAATCGGCATTTTCGCTTCAGTTGATTGCTTGATCAATCTGTGCAGCATCGTCGGAACCAGGGAAATCCGGCGGATATCCGGGACACGGACCAGATCAGTGAGTATCCGGCCGGCATCAAACCGGTCCCATAAAAAAACTCCGGTGCCGGACAGGTATGCCCGAAAGATGATGGCCAATCCACCGGCATGATGAAGCGGCAGGCAATTTCCCCATAGTGCGGTGTTCCTGCCCGTAGTATGTTCACGATTCTGTTTTGAAAACCTGGGCTGATTATGGTCCGACGAAACATAAAAGGGGTCTATTGGATTATTGATTACAGAGACCGGATCGTGTCGAAACGCATTATTCGCGGCTGCCAGCATCTGACGGCGTATAAGGGGGACTTTTTTGGGTTTTCCGGTGCTCCCCGAGGTTAAAAGACCACAAAACAGGTCGCCGGACCGGTTTACTGCCGAAGAAAAAAGCGACTGGCCGTGACGATGATGCTCCAAATCGGTCAACCGGATGATGTTACGATCGTCTGCAGTCGCATATTGCGCGGTATCCGTTTTGCTTTCACTGCTTTTGTCCAGGTCATCACGGGTTTCAGCAGAAGTCAGGATGATCCTGTCGGGACGAAACCGAGCAAGTGGTTCAAGATAACCCGCCTGAAAAGGCACAAAAGGAATGCCCTCTGTCCAGCAGCAGATTATCCATAAAATTGCCTCGAAGCGATCACCCGTATCTATAGCCACGGTCTGTTTTTTACGGGAATAGGATCCGAAATAGCCACGGGCCGCACGTTGCAGTTCGGCAAGATGACGGTATGTGACAGCAGATTGGCCATCCGCAAGAAAGATGGCTTCAGGATCCGGGGATCGACCCGAAAAATCCGGCCTGATCCCGATACCTGCCCGGTCAGAAAGTTGGATCGTTGCACCGCTGACGATATTTGCCGGGGCCGTTTGATCGGTGCCGGCGTCATCTGCGACATTTTTCTCAGTGTTATCTGTGGTTTTATCTTCAGTGTTATCTCCGGCATCATCTGTGACATTATCTGCAGCATCATCACCGCTGTTATCTTCAGTGTCATAACGGATGTTATCCCGGACATCATCTCTGTTTTCAGGACCCGGGTCGGACAACGGACCTGAAAAAACCGGTATGTCGGGATGCAGCATGTCATCTGTGGCAAGCCCATGATCCGTTTCATGATAATGGTTGAAAAAGGCGGCGAGATGTGCCAGCAATGTTCGACCGACCGCGGTTTCAAAAGCGGAAGAAAGGATGACGGGGATGGTATGGGTATCCCCGGAATGGTATATTATGCGCCCGATCTCCCGGATTTCCTGAAAAGAGCCATAAAGTGTCGGTTTCAGTACGATAGCATCGACAGCGTGCTGATTCACCAGGTCATGTATCCGTTCCGGTGTTCGGGCGGATTCATCGGCGGCCAGCGGGATACCATATTTTTTGAGGTGGGCGAGATCATTTGATACCGGATTTTTCAGGGGTTCTTCGATATAATCAACTGGATGGGCGTAATTTTCCGTATCAAATCTGGAAGCGAGAGTGGATAACATTAGTTCGGCATCTTCCAGTGAAAAAGATCCGTTGGCATCAAAACGGAATCTCAGATCCCGGAAACGGCTGCATACGGTATCTATAAGTGCAACAGCTTCCTCAACTGCCGGAGGAAGTTTCAATTTAATGGTGTTGAATCCAATGCGTTTCAATTCCCGGATTTTTGAGAGTACATCGGAAATCGCTGCAATACCGATGATAGCATTACACCGGATTGTTTTGGGCGGCCCGGGTCCGGATGCTTTGGTGTCCAAATGGTGCCCTTTATGCTGTTGTCTGCCTGAATCGGAAAATGGGTCGGGCCGGTTTTGTATCCGGAGCGGCTTATGATTAAGCCAGTACCGATAGAGCGAAAGACCGGCAGTCATTGCTTTTTGTTGTTCCGCGAGCATGGAAATGCCGAACCGGATCGAGGGCATACCGGCAAGGGCATCTTTTGGCTTGGCTTTGTCAAGGAACTTATCCAGTGTCTGATTTTGGAAATGGTGATACATTTCCTTGTTGTACCGGTTCAGGAAAGTGTGTATATCATCAATAGATTCCCGGGAAAAGCCGGGCAGCGGGGCGATTTCGGACCAGAAGGCGTTTCCGTCACCGAGAATCAGACCATGCCTGTGATCGATTAGCCCTTTTGCACTTTGGAAAGGGGCGTTTAGCGGGATACGATATCGGTAAAATATCAGTTCCTTGGTCATGCGTGGAATTGGAAATATTACGAGAGCAGAATACCTGCTGAAAAAAGTACACCAAAAAAGGTCATAAATTGTGCTGACTGAACCAACAACGCGTTGAATTTTTTCTTTTCTGTTTCCAGCCAGAACGTTTTCACCAGGATAAATGCCCAGGGTACGAGCAGGTAAGGGAGCATGATATACAGGGAGTACGATTCCTGGAAATAGAAATGGGGAGGGACCGCAAAAGCCAGCAGGATCAGGCCGAGAAAATGCACCCTGGCAAAGCGCTCACCAAAAATCACGGTAAGGGTGCGTTTTCCGGCTTTCCGGTCGGAATGCACATCCCTGTAGTTGTTGACGGCCAGTATCATGGTCGCAAGTGCACCAATGGCCAATGACGCCCAGAATGATTCCATAGACCATTGCAACGCGTTTACATAATAAGTGCCCATGACTGCAGCAAGTCCGAAAAAGAGAAAGACAAACAGATCCCCGAGCCCGTTATAGGCAAGAGGATAGGGTCCGCCGGTGTAGAGAATGCCGGCCGCTATAGAGAGCATTCCGATGACGAGAATTGGCAAACCGGCGTGAAAGACCAGATAGAGACCGAGCAGAAATGCCAGGATAAAGGTGGTTATTGCGATGGTCAGCATTTTTTTGGGAGCAACCTGCCCACTGGCCGAAGCCCTGATAAAACCGACTCTGTCACTGTTATCGGCACCTTGCCGGTAGTCAAAATAGTCATTGGCAAAATTGGTGGCTATCTGAATCAGCATTGCGGAGAGCAGAGCCATTATCGTTACATGCCATTGAAAAACATTATGATTCCAGGCAAGAGCGCCCCCGGTTAACACAGGTATCAGCGAAGCCGGCAGCGTTCGCAACCGGGCCGCTTCGATCCATACGGAAATATTCATGTAATGAAATTAAATATTTAAGAAAATCTAATCGTTTGTAAAATAAGGAAATCAGGCAAAGTTCTTTTTCTCAAATTGCTGTAAGCGCTTTTCTGAATAGAATAACACCAAATCCGGGTATGCCATGAATTAGTTAGTTAAAAATTTATTTTTCATTAAAAAATTATGGAATAATTACTAAAATGATTTATATTGTGACATGTTTTAAATCGATTTAACCACCAAACCCCCAAATAAATCTGTTTTATGAGTAAATCGTTTAGAAGATTTGACGCATTGGAGGCTGTCAGAAAAGCTGAAGAAACGCTTATAGCGAGGAATGGTTCTGACAAACACGAAATGAATATTGCTGAGATATTCGGAGAAAACTGTCTGTCCATAGACACTTTGAAAGAGCGGCTTCCGACATCCGTTTGGAAGACGTTGAAAAAGACGATCCGTGACAATGCTCCTCTTGATCCCAATGTTGCTGATGCTGTTGCTGTAGTCATGAAAGAGTGGGCCACGGAAAAGGGTGCCAGCCACTATACCCATTGGTTCCAGCCTCTCACCGGCGCCACGGCCGAGAAGCATGACAGCTTTGTTACCCCCAACCAGGGCGGGGGTGCTATCACGCAATTTTCAGGTCATGATTTGTTGCGTGGTGAACCGGATGCGTCAAGTTTTCCGAGTGGTGGTTTGCGGCCCACTTTTGAAGCCAGGGGTTATACAGCCTGGGATCCCACATCACCCGCTTTTATCATTGAAAACGGAAACGGATCCACCCTTTGTATTCCTACGGTCTTTGCTTCATGGAAAGGTGAATCGCTGGATTTCAAGACGCCGTTGTTGCGATCCATCGAAGCGTTGAATATCCAGGCTCTTCGGGCGCTCAAACTGTTCGGCAAAGATGATGTTACCTGGGTCAATTCTACCGGTGGCTACGAACAGGAATATTTCCTGATCGATCAGGAGTATTTCTATCGCCGGCCGGATATCATGACCTCGGGTCGTACACTTTTCGGAGCCAAACCACCCAAAGGCCAGGAGCTTGATGACCATTACTTCGGTTCTATTCCCGACCGGATTCTCTCCTTCATGCTCGAAGTTGAAAAGGAGCTGTACCGGGTTGGGGTACCGGTAAAAACACGTCACAACGAGGTAGCTCCGGGTCAGTTTGAGTTTGCCCCTGTATTTGAAAAAGCCAACGTGGCGGCTGATCATCAGCAGTTGACCATGATTACACTCCGGAGAATGGCCCGCAAATACGGTCTGGTTTGCCTGCTTCATGAGAAGCCATTTGCCGGCCTCAACGGCAGCGGGAAACACGCCAACTGGTCATTGACCAGCAGCAGAGACAAGAATTTGCTGGAACCAGGGGAAAGTCCGCATGAAAACATGCAGTTTTTGTTTTTCTTTACGGCAACACTGAAGGCTATTTATGAACACCAGGGGCTGTTACGCGCTTCGGTGGCCAGTGCCGGTAATGACCATCGCCTGGGAGCCAATGAAGCGCCTCCGGCCATTATCTCGGCGTATATCGGAGAGCAACTCGAAGATATCGTCAGGCAGATAAAAAACGGTGGTGCAACCAGTTCGAAAAAAGGTGGCTTGCTGGGCCTCGGTATCCCGGTCCTGCCCAATATCCCGAAGCATGCCGGTGACCGGAACCGGACGTCGCCACTGGCTTTCACCGGCAACAAGTTTGAGTTTCGAGCAGTGGGTTCCGAACAGACCGTTTCATTTCCGACCACGATACTCAATACCGCGGTAGCCGGAGCTATCGATGATATGTCAACTCGATTGGAAGCGTTATTGGCCAAAGAGAATGATTTTGAAAAGGCTCTGGGACTTCTGCTCAAAGAGACTTATGATGAGATTGACAAAATACTGTTCAGCGGTGACGGCTATTCGGAGGAGTGGCAAAAAGAGGCGGAAGCACGAGGACTTCTCAACCTCAAAACAACGATGGATGCTCTCCCGGAACTTACCAATGAAAAAAGTGTCCGACTCTTTGAAAAGTACAATGTACTAACAGAAAAGGAATTGGATTCGCGGCTGGAAATTTACCTGGAACAGTATTTCATCAAACTGAATATAGAGGCGGAAACCACCGAAGATGTGGTTCGAACCATGATAATACCGGCGGGCATCAGATACCTGAATGAGATTCTTGCTCTCAATGACCGTGGTAAAACGACCGGTTTGGATGTATCCACCTCTAAAACATTGGCTGAAGATGTCAATACCGTTCTTGGTCAGCTCCTTGTGAGTGTTGAAAAGCTGGGTAAAGTCAATTCCGAACTTGGCGGCGATACCATACCGGAAAAAGCGGAACATCTCTCCAGGGTTGTACTGCCGGAGATGAACAAAGTCAGGGAGCTTGCTGACAGACTTGAGAAACTGGTAGCCGATGATTTCTGGCCCTTGCCGTCCTATCGGGAGATGCTCTTTGTGAAGTAATATTGCAAAGGGGAGCGATTAGACCGACCTGTTCAGGCGGATAATCATCACGTATATCGTACTGTCCGAGAGAAAGCAATGAGCCCGGAGCTGTGAAAGCAGTCCGGGCTTTTTGCTTTTTAACATAAGCCAGCCGGTTATTTGTACCCGGCAAGCTTGTCATCCGGACTTTTTTTGCCCGATCGCTTATTTCTTGATGGCAGGTCGTTTATTTGCAAGGATAAAACGATCTGTTCAGAAATGCGCAAAGTACTTTTGATCAGAGGTTAACTCCCTGAAAACCGGTATGGATGAATGAACGTGCCGGTTCGATCCGTAATACGAAATTTCCGGCGACCAGATTTATGCAGACCAATTCTTAGGCGGACATTCATTTTTTTGTATCTTAGCCTAATGCTTAATATGATAGGATGTCTCCTTTTGATATATGTTCCTGAAGTCAATTAAATGGGTGCTTGGGAATAATCCCGGTGGCCCGGGTAATCTGTTCCCGGATGGATTATGATTGAGGCCGGACCCTGATCCACAAGAATTAAATACGGTATGATTTCACTTATTTCTATTCTATTACTGATTACTGGAGTTGCCGATGATACGATCATGCAAAACGGGCAGGAAGATCGGCGGGATAATGAAAGCTGGCAGGTGGAAGGTTCCCAGTGGGAAGTATGGCCGACCCGGGATATCAGTTTTGATACCGATCAGGGCACCTGGATAAATCTGGATGTAAGTCCTGACGGCGAACATATTGTCTTTGATCTTCTGGGTGATATATACCGGATATCAATAGACGGAGGAGAAGCAGAACTTCTTTCAGGTGGTGCTGCCTTTGACATGCAGCCAGGATATAGTCCGGACGGGGAGACCATAGCTTTTACCAGTGACAGAGGAGGGGGTGACAACGTCTGGTTGATGGATGCCGACGGTTCCAATCGCAGAGCTATTACCGATGAGACGTTCCGGTTGCTGAGTTCACCAGTCTGGACTCCTGATGGAAATTACATTGTTGCGCGCAAACATTTTACCGGTACCCGGTCGCTGGGGGCCGGCGAGCTGTGGATGTATCACATACGAGGGGGAACCGGACTCCAGCTTACCGATAAGGAGAGCTGGACCTCCGATCAGAACGAACCGGCCGTCTCTCCGGATGGACGCTGGATTTACTACAGCTATTCAGGTCCTTTTGACTATAACAGGGATGTGCACGAAGGGATCTACCAGATCAATCGCTTTGACCGGCAAACGGGCAGAGATGAACCGGTGACCCGGGCAACGGGCGGGGGAGTGCGTCCGACACTATCGCCTGATGGAGAAAAACTTGCCTTCGTGCGTCGCCTCGGCACCCGATCGGCACTGATGATTCGGGATATCAATACCGGAAGCGAAAGGGTGTTATTTGATGGGCTTGATCTGGATCAGCAAGAGACCTGGGCGATTCACGGACTCTATCCCGGTTTTGCCTGGACACCGGACAGTGAACATATTGTGATATCTTTTGACGGAAAAATCCACAACATTGAAGTGGAAGATGGCACGGTCAGGGAGATCCCGTTTGAGGCCAATGTATCGAAGCGGATTGCAGATGCCGTCTCATTCGATTTTCCGGTAGCGGATGACCATTTCACATCGCAGCTTGTCCGCTGGCCCGTGTTGACACCGGATAATGAGAATCTGGTTTTTCAGGTTGCCGGCCATCTGTACCATATGTCGCTGCCCGATGGTGAACCGCAGCGATTGACAGCACCAGACAACCATCTTGAATATGCCCCATCCATATCCGATGACGGCAGCACCGTGGTATATGCTACCTGGGACGATGAGACCGGCGGGCAGATCATGAGCGTCAATCTGGGCAGACGAGCGGAGGTAGAACAACTTACGACCGTATCGGATCAGTATGCCAATCCGGTACTTTCACCTGACGGTGAACGCGTCGCCTATCTGCAGGGAAGTGGTATTGTCAACCGCGGAAAAAATATGAGTTCGGAATTCTTTCTGAATATCAAAATCACGGATCTGCAGAGCGGGGAGACGACTCATGTGATCGAAACGGCCAATCGTGGTGCCAACCGGCGTATGCCCCGGTTGCAATGGAGTTATGACGGATCCCGGCTCTACTACTTTGAGACGCTTGACGGACAAACCAAGTTATCCAGCGTGAAAAGTGACGGTTCGGACTATATGCATCATGTGGTCAGTGAGACTGCTGAAGAGCTGGTGCTGTCTCCGGATACCCGGTTCATCGCCTTCAAGGATCTGCATAATATTTATGTGGCACCGATGCCCAGAGCAGGTGGTGAACCGCTTGAAATTTCTGCCGGAAGCACCTCTATTCCCACAAGAAAACTGACCCGATATGGCGGAGACTGGATCAGCTGGTCGTCGGATTCCCGCCATTTGGTATTCAGTCTGGGAAATACGGTTTACAAGCAGGAGATAAGACCGCTTTTCGGGATAGGCGACATACCCGATGAAGAAGAGGAAGACCGGAACGACTGGCGTGCCGGAAATGTCATTTACAGTCCGGGTATTATTCCGGTGGATGTGGAACTTCCGGTTGCCCGTCCGGAAGGTATTACGGTATACAACAATGCACGGATTATCACCATGGAGGATGACGAAGTTATTGAAAACGGCGTTATCGTTGTACGTGACAACCGGATTGTTGAGGTCGGCACGGTGGATGAGGTAGCCATTCCCGGCGACGCACGGGTTTTTGATGTATATGGCAAAACGATAATGCCGGGAATTGTCGATGTACATGCCCATATGGGGTATGTTTCATTGGATATCACCCCAAACCGCCTTTGGGAGTACGAGGCCAACCTGGCTTACGGGGTTACTACGACACACGACCCTTCGGCCAGTACACAGTCGGTCTTTGCACTTGCCGAGCAGGTCAGGTCGGGCCGCATGATTGGACCCCGTATCTATTCCACCGGTTATATCCTCTATGGAGCGGAGAATCCCAACAAGGCTATAATTGAAGACCTTGATGATGCAAGGCATCATTTATTGCGACACAAAGCTGTGGGGGCGACATCGGTGAAAAGCTATAATCAACCCCGCAGAAATCAGCGACAGTGGGTACTGGATGCCGCCCGTGAAATCGGTCTGAATGTTTATCCGGAGGGAGGCTCCATGCTTCAGCACAACATCACCATGATCATTGACGGCCATACCGGTATCGAACATGCCATACCGGTAGCGCCGCTGCGCAATGACATGCTTGCACTCCTGGGAGTATCCAATGTGGGATACACACCTACGCTGGTGGTTGGATACGGCGGAATATGGGGAGAGAATTACTGGTATCAAAAGCATGATGTTTTTGAGGACCGGCGGCTGCTTCAATTTGTCCCGCGACATGTGATCGATGCACGGGCCAGAAGGAGGCTCAAAGTACCGGATGATGAGTTTTATCACTTTGATTTGGCCCGTTCCGCCATGCAGGTCGTACGGGCAGGTGGACGTGTTCAGCTCGGATCACACGGCCAGTTACAGGGATTGGCGGCCCACTGGGAGCTCTGGATGTTCGTGCAGGGGGGGATGACCGAAATGGAAGCGATACGGGCGGCCACTATACATGGTGCTGATTATCTCGGTCTGGGAAATGACCTTGGTTCGATTGAACCCGGAAAACTGGCGGATTTTGTCATACTGAATCATAATCCACTGGACGATATCCGGAATTCGGAGTCCGTCTATATGGTGGTTAAAAACGGATTTGCCTGGGACCGCGATCTCAATGAACGCTTTCCAGGTGAGCAAAACCGCAGACCGTATCGTTTTCAACGTTAACTGGTCGGGTATGTCGACTTGTGATATTCATTTTTTTCTTTTTTATCGATCTTTAGCAGTATAGACCATATTTTATATACATTCAGCAACCCATCATTAAACGCATAAATTATTATGACTATGAAAATTTCCAGATTCATTCCTGTCTGCATTGTTATTT
>SLOL01000072.1 GCA_007132495.1 Balneolales bacterium | reverse complement strand
CTTTTTCAAAAAGATCACTGTGGGATTGTGATATGCGGGTATTGATCTCCAGCAGCCAGATTTTATCGGTACTCTGATTCCAGTAAAATTCGATGTTGAACGGATGATTGTCATAACCGATGTGTCTGAGCACTTTTTCGGTGATACTGGTCATGCGTTGCCGGACATTCCGGGGAAGCCGGGAGGGGTAATCGTAATGGAAAAAAGTGGATCTGTTGGAATGACGAATAGAATCAACCACACCGTGTATGGTTACCCGGCCATTGAAAACATATCCTTCGAGTGTGCACTGTCTTCCTCCTATCAACTGCTCGGCGATGCAGTAATTTCCGTCTATTTTCCTGATATCGTCAGGAATGTCGGCCAGGTCCATAATGGCATTGAATGGTTCGGCCATGCGTCCGATATATTGGCGTATAACCCCGATGGCACGATAAAACTCCTTCCGGTTCTTGATGCGAAAACCCAGGTAGGATCCGACCGATTTGACCGGTTTGAGCCATAGCGGGAAGGCGATATCGACGGTGGCAAGCGGATCATCTGCAAAGGGGTTTACCGGGCTGAAGCGGGGAATGGTCTCCGGAACGATCTCTTTCTGGACCACCCGGCTCCAGTACTTATGCTGACACTTCAATATACTTTCGAGACTCGGAGAGATGAGTCCGTATTGCTGCCGGAGAAGCGGGGTCATCATACTGATCGGGAAATCGATGTAGGTTACAATGGCATCCACCGATCCGTTAAATGCCGCAAGTTTGCTTTGAATATCGGACATCAAGACAGGGATGTCGTAATGATCGGCGTCTTCGGCCTCTTCCGGCGAGATCAGGCCGTAAAAATGATACGAGTCAAAATTTTTCAGGGATTTCAATTTTTCATGATTGAAGGAGTTAATCCCTATCATGAAAATATTTTTATCAGGAGAAGGAGTCATCGTGTTGTGACAAGAGAGGTGTGAAACTGCAGTAAGGTTCCAATGAATAGCGACAATACAGAAATATACTTCAATATTTACAATGAAAAGAATAATATTTATGGAAAAATGATGGTTTTTTGTTTGTTTATTGCCAATGGGCTTTTCCATGAATGGCTTCCAGGAAATATGTGATACCCAATATGCGTGATACTTCCCGAAATTTGGTTTCGGAGCGTCCCGGTCCGGTTGTTCTGGAGTCAGAGCCGTACCACGTCCACAAAAAAACCGATCGGGAGTTCGTCGTTAACGCATTGCTCTCCGGATCTGCCGCTTTGATAACGGATCAATACCCCACCGGTTTGGCGGTGTTGGCCGAATTGAAGAAGCGGGTATTCGGGGAAAACCGGAAATCCGGCAAGAAACGGAAAACGGTGAGAAAACCGAAGGATGATTTTCTGTCTTACCGGAAAAACCGGGCCGAATTCCGGCACGCTTCCAACAATCTGCTGGTTCCTGTGGCTGATAATACCATAGCGCTTAAAAAATCTCCGGATATCGGCTGGTTGAAAAAGCTGTATCCCGATATTTCCGACTTTTATCTTCCGTTTCCGCAGGTGCAGGGTTTGAACAGCTCGTGGCAATGGTATATCAAAGGCATTCAATATCCGGTTCTGGAGGAGAAGCTGTATCCCTGGTACGGGACCTATTTCCCGACCCGGTTTGATCATCTGCTGCTGTTCGACCGCTGGCTGAAAGCTTATCAGGGACCCCAAAACACGGCTCTGGACGTAGGTACCGGTTGTGGTGTGCTCGCGTTTCAACTTATTCAAAACGGATTTAAAGACGTCTGCGCTACGGACATCCATCCCAATGCGATCCTTTCGGTCATGGAAAATGCAGCAAACCTTGGGGTTGAGAACCGCCTGGATGTCAGATTGTCCGATCTGTTTGATGGTTGTGATAGGAAAGCCGATCTGATCGTTTTTAATCCCCCCTGGCTGCCGGCTGATGGTGAAATCCACGGACTGGACAAGGCGATCTACTACGAACCGGACCTGTTTGAACGGTTTTTTGAGAGAGCCGGCAACTATCTGAATAGTAACGGGAAAATCATTCTTTTCTTTTCGAATCTCGGCCGAAAAGAAGGGATGCAGCAGGGGCACCCCATCGAAGAGGAACTTTCGCAAAACAGCCGTTACCGGAAATGCGGGTTTATGAAGGAGGAAGTAGCCGGTGCATCACGGAACACCAGAAGGCGGGATCACCGGAAGAGAGAGTACGTCGAGTTGTGGGAGCTGGAAAAGAGCGGACCTGGTTGAGGTTTGGTCCGGGATTGGTTTGGCGGGTTTAAAAAAGACAATTTTCGGATTGCCCTTTAACATCGAGAGTGTTTATTTATGAATATCGCATTCTTTTTGTAACAATTTGTTTTTTAACAACTCCTGTTAATAAAAAAGATGATAATCACCAATCATAAATTGGCAAAAGAATTTGCGGCTTTTGACGAAATCAGGAAGTCGAGTGGTAACTTTTCACGCGGACTTCCGGATACGATTGTCATACATTATACAGCCGGGGCCGGCGCTGAGTCGTCGATCAACACCTTCAAGGATACCGATGTTAAAGCGTCTGCTCATGTGGTTGTGGATACCGACGGTAAATTGACGCAGCTGGTCCCCTTTCACAAGATAGCGTGGCATGCCGGGAAAAGCGCCTGGCTCGACCGGAAAGGATTAAATAAATATTCCATCGGTATCGAAATCGCCAATGCCGGCCGGCTGGAAAAGAGCGGAAATGTGTGGCGCTCATGGTTTGGAAAAACCTATCCGGAAGAAGAGGTCGTTGAGGCGGTTCACCGCAACGAATCCGAGCCCTCCTGGTGGCACCGTTATACCGAGGAGCAAATATCAGCGGTTTTCGAACTTTGCAAGACATTAATGAAGAGTTATGAGATCCGGTTTATTCTTGGCCATGAGGAGATATCACCCGGTCGAAAGGTAGACCCGGGTCCCGCTTTTCCACTGGAAAAACTGAGGGAGCGTCTTCTGGATGCCGACCGGGAAGAGGATGAAGAGGATCCCGCCGGAAAGAACATCATTAAAGGCATTGTTGATGCCGGTTCGCTCAATATTCGCTCCGGGCCGGATACGGGTCACGATACCATAGCCGCCCCCCTGTCCCGGAACACCGATGTGGCCATTCTGGATGAACAGAAAGGCTGGTATCAGGTGGAGGTGAAGATGAGAGGGTGGGTCTCCAAAAAGTTTGTAAAGAAGGTGGATAGTGATAAAACCACATAAAATGATGAACAACAAGAAAACTTTACGGGAAAACGCCCCTGGTGAATATTTTGATGAAACTTCTTTCAAAACGCTTTACGGCGGCGTATTTATAACCTGGGTGACTACCAATACGATTGTGGATCTGCTGGAAGTGTCTGATCCAAAGCTATTGGGTTTTATCATAGCGCTGATCGTGGCTTTTATCGGATATCTGATGTCGGAGAAGCGCACCCTTAAAAGGCTTCTGGTTACCCCTTTTAACGGATTTCTGATTTACCTGACGATTGTGGGTGGAACTTCCTTTTTTCCGCCACCGGAGGTTTCCGGTGACAGGGCGGAACGCATTGAAGCGGTTGCGTCTGAACAGCAGATCGATAGAATGGAATCAGGCAGGCTGGAACTCGAAAGTGCCGAACCGGAAACGGTAGCCCCGGAAAGGCATGATACCGTTAGAATGGCACCGGGAAGGGTCCTGTCAGAAAGGGCGGAAGCAGAAAGACCTGAATCAGTTAGAACGGTCCCGGATAGAAGGTCCAGTTTTGTCCGGTCCTGGAATTAGTTCGGGTCAACAACAAAGGGGCGTCTCCCGGGAGCTGGTTGACCTTGATGAACCGGACAGCCGGCAGGAACAGCCTCAACAGCTTATACCCGATGACGATCCGGAAATCGGCGACCGAAGAGATTTTGATGTTGTCAATTTCGAGAACAGTGGAACAACGACCGAATATGATGAAGTGACGTTTGAACTGCGGGCTCTTAGTGAGCAATCGGAAATATGGGTTGAAGTCGATGAAATGGGGGATGAAAAAATTACGGATGACCGGGAAGCCGATGCATCCCGGCGATTCGGAACACTTGCCCATGAATATCAGCACTTGATTCATTATAACTATGGCCGGTTAAATCTGTTTCAGAATGAAGGACAGTCGGAATTTGCGGAAGTGATCAAGGGGTATGACGCTCGAACAATGAGGTGGCTGGATCGCCCGGAAGAGATTGATGGCACCGGTGCGGTGGACTCCGCCCCCTCCGGAATTTATCGCTGGAGAAGTTCCAGCAGTGATGTGCTTCTGGATTATCAGCGTGCGCAATTGCTGCACAGCTATGTTTTCGAGCGAACGGATGCCGCTACCGCAGCTGGAGTCACACGGGCGTCTTCTGACGGTAAAGAGGCGTATATGGAAGCTCTCGTTAATTTTGATATCGACTGGGAGGAGTTTCTCAGTGACTTCCAGATTGCCAACCGGGTGAATGATCCGACGATTTCCGGTGGTAACTACGCCTATCCCAATCCGTTTAACCCGCGAACGGTGATTCGTTATCATCTGCCGGAAATCAGTGAGGTACGCCTTGAAGTCTATAATACCCTGGGTCAACAGGTAGCTACCCTGGTGAATGAAAGGCAGGAAGCGGGACGATATCAGGTGTTTTTAATGCAGCGGATCTGAGCAGCGGTACCTATATCTACCGGCTTACGGCCAACGACTGGAACCGTTCGGCTGCGGTGACGCTGATAAAATAGGGTGCTGCAGGCAACCCTGCAGATCAAATAGCGGTAAAGTGTTATAAAAGGTGCTTAGAATGTCACCAAACACACCATTGGTATGACGCCCAAAATACTTCCCGCTATTCTACTGCCTGGTCTGCTTATTTCCGGTATGGTAAAGGCGCAGATTATTTACGAAGAGGATGTCCAGCCCATTTTCAATGAGCACTGCACGGTTTGTCACGGAGGAACGAGCGGGGTCAGTCTCGGTTCGTATGATCAGGTAATGAGCAGTGTTGGAGACCAATATGGTGAAGATATTGTGATTGCCGGAGAGCCTGATGAAAGTCCCCTTGTGGACAAGATCGAAGCAAATCCCCGATACGGGGTCCGGATGCCCCAGGGTGGCCCCTATCTGTCGGATGAGGAAATTTCGCTCATCCGGCAGTGGATTGAGGAAGGGGCCCATGAAAGTCCTCCGACACGAATCGCAGACAGGGAAGAAATACCGGGCCGGTTTGAACTCAGGGGCAATTATCCCAATCCTTTCAACCCGATAACAACCGTTCGCTTTTATCTGCCCCGACCGGCAAGCTGGAGTCTGACGGTCTACACGGCCTCCGGAAGTTATGTTTGGGAAGATTCCGGTTGGTCCGGTGCCGGTGAAGTGGCAATTCCGGTAAATCTGGACGCGCTCAGCTCCGGAACATATATCTATGTGGTAGAGATGAGGGCCGATCAGACCACCCACGCCCGTTTATCCGGGAGAATGACGCTCCTCAAGTAGGTTTATGAGCTGGACAGACGGGTTACACTGGTAAAATAAATTTCCAGGCGGGATCAGGTGATTTCTCCACGGGTATATAACTATTTGGAGCAGAGATGGTTACATCAAATAAAAAAAATCTGTTTTTTTTTGTAACCTTTTCGGAAGTCGTTCGTCATACCGAATGTAAAAAAAATTTCGAAGTAACCAGCTGGGATATACGGTTTCCGGAATTTCGATTTTATGACCTGTCTATTGAAGAGGAAACACTTGACCAAAGATTTTAGTAACACCGAAAAGATTAACGACAATATTGAGCGATCTTTTGAGCTGTTTGAGGATTATTATGATGATTGATGTTTGATCAGTCACTTGATTGTATTACCCCCACACATACATCGCATCAGGCCCTGCTGTTGACAACGGCAGGGCTTGACTTTTTTATAGGCAGGGGTCTCTGTTCAGTGGTAATACCATATAAAGCGATGAGCTTTGTTTATATTACCGGTGCACCGGATTTTCCATAATATATTAAATGACGGGAACAGGTATTCTCAAACTCTTATATGAAATGCACATGACCGGGCATGCGCCCGGACACACAGGCGTATGATTAAATACGGTCATGTCATTACATGTGACCGCTTGAAACAAAAATTATAAACACATGAAACGTAACGGAGTAAGCCCAATCCGTGCATGGTGGAACAAGCGTGTGCGGTCAGTGCCGCTGTTACTGCTTGTTGCGGGAATAATTGCAGTCGGTTTCAGTGCCCTGTTTTTCTATCGTGTGACCAGCTCCGTACCGGGTTATGCCGAATTGA
This sequence comes from Balneolales bacterium, assembly GCA_007132495.1. Lineage (GTDB taxonomy): Bacteria > Bacteroidota > Rhodothermia > Balneolales > Natronogracilivirgulaceae > SLOL01. The sequence continues at coordinate 8,872 of SLOL01000072.1, read as the reverse complement.
GGGATATCCGGCATCACGAGGCATCATCCATCTACACATCAGATGGAGTGATATTGGGTCGCTATTATGAGCAAAACCGGGACGGGGTCGAACTGGAGGAAATCAATCCGCAATTCATCGACGCTTTACTGGCGATAGAGGATGTCCGGTTTTACGATCACAGGGGAATCGATTACCGGGCTTTGGCACGTGTATTTGTACGAACCATATTGCTGCAGCAGGATGCCGGCGGCGGCAGCACGCTTTCCCAGCAGCTGGCCAAGAATCTCTATCCGAGAGAACGGCACGGATCGGCTTACCTCGTATTTAACAAAATGAGGGAGGTCATCATCGCCCATCGGATGGAGCGCCTCTACTCCAAAGAGGAAATTCTGGAGCTCTATGTCAACACGGTCTCTTTCGGTGAGGATACATGGGGCATCAAGACAGCATCCGAGCGATTTTTCAATACGGCTCCCGATCAGCTGGAACTGCACCAGGCCGCAACCCTGGCTGGGTTGCTTCGGGCCACCACCTGGTACAATCCCCGCCGCAATCCCGGAAATGCCATGCAGCGCCGGAATCTGGTCATCCGGCAGATGGAACGGTATGGTATGATCAACTCCGATGAATCTGAAGAGGCGCGAAGCCGTCCACTGGATCTTGATTACAGGCGGCTTGCCAAGAGTGAGGGAAGTGCCCCCCATTTTCGCGCTCATTTGCGCAGTCATATTGAGCAGATTCTTGCCACAGAGCCATCATTGGACGGCCGTCACTACAATGTGGATACCGATGGCCTGGTTATTAAAACCACCATCGATTCGAGGTTGCAGTCTATTGCCGAATATGCCGTAGAGACCCATCTGGCCGGACTTCAAGACATTTTTGACCGCTATCGGGATCATAAACCTGTATTTCATGAGAACCATCCGGTCATCGAACGGGTATGGAGAGGCACCGACCGGTATAAATCACTGAAAGAGCTGGGATACGACGAGAAAGAGATCAACAGGATACGGGATGAACCCGTCTCCATGGAGTGGTTTACATGGGATGGTATGAAGACCGTTACCGCATCGCCCCGTGACTCCATCCGGCACTACCTCTCGTTTCTGAATGCCGGTTTTCTGGCCATGCACCCCGAAACGGGCGATATCAAAGCCTGGGTGGGCGGTATCCCCGACAAACGGTTTCAATATGATCATGTCCGGTCCCGTCGTCAGACCGGATCGGCTTTCAAACCGATAGTATACGCGGCCGCGCTTGAAGCGGGTGTCGAACCTTGTGATTACCGGCGCAATCTGTTATCTACTTATGCATCATTTGATGAATGGACGCCATCCAATTTGCAGGAGGAGTATGGCGGTCACTACTCCATCCAGGCGGCACTTGCCCGGTCGGTCAATACCATTTCTGTTGAATTGCTAATGGAAACCGGGATTGAGGAAGTTCGTGAAACCGCCCGGAAGATGGGAATTCATTCACCTGTGCCCAATCAGCCATCTATTGCACTGGGTACGGCGGAACTTTCCCTCCTGGAGATGACGCAGGCTTATTCGACGTTTGCCAACCGGGGCGTACCGGCGGTACCCCGGTTAATCAAAGCTATTTACAATTCGAGGGGACAGCTTATCTATGACTTCCGTGACAGTGCCACCCCTGTAGTCCGGGAGACCGACGCCCCGTTGGTCAGTAGTCCGGTTTCCACCATGGCCCTGCGAGAGCAGGCCATCTCCGAAGAGACGGCGGCGGCGATGGTCAACATGCTTGCCCGGTCGGTTGACAGCGGATCGGCGGCCGCATTGCGATCCCGGTACGGTATCCGGCATGCTGTTGCCGGTAAAACCGGAACTACGCAGAATTTTTCGGACGGTTGGTTTGTCGGCATGACCCCCGACCTTGTATTTGGCAGCTGGGTGGGCGGGACCTTCCCGAGTGTGCAGTTGTCCGAAGAGTTTGGTTTTGCCTCACAAACCGCACTGCCGGTAGCCGGTCTGTTTCTGCAAGAGTACGGGCGTCATGATAATTTGGAGCCCGTGCCGGACCGGTTTCATCCACATCAGATTAACAGCGGTTACCCGACCGCTTGTGATGATTATCGTGACGAGCGTTTTACCGACCGTGTTCGCGACTTCTTTTCCGGACGGGACAGTCAGGAAGCGCAAATCATTGATGACGAAGAAGATGACCGGTCTGTTCTCGGACGGATCAGGAGCTTGTTCAGCAGCGACTAAAAAATGATGTAACCTTTATTCAATGGCTTCGTCCTATCGGTATGAATAACAGGACTTATATGTCCGATATGGGTTCTGTCCGAAAACAAGAGATGATAAAAGAGATGATCAGATCATGCCACGGGGTGTATAAAATCACGCAGCATTCCAATGAGCAATAGTCAGGCAGGGGTTGTTCGCTGTATCCAATGTTGCAACCCTGTCATGAAAGAAATACTCAAACGATAACCCAAAGAAGGAATTGTCATGAATACTACAAGTTTATCAGGAAAGCCATTATTAACGCTGGCCATCGCGGGCACTTTGGCATGGTTCGCAACCGGATGTGATACAGGGACAGGTGCTCTGAGTGATGAGGAGGCTGTAACCGTCTCCGGTCGGGTCACCGATAGTGAAAATATGTCTGAAAGCAGAGACAAAGCGGAACAGCCTTTACAGATGCAATCCCGTACAGGTGTTGAAGGTGCTGTGGTTACGGCTGTTGCCGTCCATGCCGATGGAACCTTGTCGGAGCTTGATGGAGAAGCTACCACCGATGCCGATGGTGAGTTCACCCTGACGGCAGAAGGTGAGGGAGCCACCGGGAAAGTCCGGGTCTTTGCCAATGGTGATGGCGATTTTGAATCGAGTGCCATTGTATCGGTCAATGGAGAAAGCTCCGTAGATGCCCGTCCCATGACAGCCGAATCCCACGCTGAAGCCGAAATATATCTTAAGGCAAAGGCCGAAGACGGTTTCGATAGTTTCAACGAAGGAGTTTCGGCAGCAGACGTTTCTGTTCTCGTCAATCCTGATGTGGCGGTTGAAGTCAATGCCGGCGCTCAGAGTGCCGCCGATCTGGGGGCAGCCATTGCCAATGCGGTAAAGGCCCAGGTCGCGTTTAACGGCAAATCCGAAGCAGGAATCGATATGGCGGCTGTAAATGTGGAAAAGTCGGAAACTTATGCCCGGCTTCAGTCCGATCTTGCAGCAGCAGCTGATGCCGAAGCGCGAACCCGGGCACTGGAAGTATTTGAAGTGCACTATCTTAATGTCTTTGTTGAAGCCGGTGCCGATGCGCAAACACAGGCCAAATTTCATCAAACCGGGCTCGGTATGCTTGTGGCAGCCGGCAATCAGGCCAATGGTAATGCGGAACTTGGCCTCCGGAAGCAGGCAGAGCTCATCCTTGGTCAGGCTACAGCTATTGCCATTGAAGCTGAATTCGAGGCGAATGGGGCCTCAGAATCCACCCTTGAAGCGCTTGCCGAGGCAAGAGCAGAGCTTGTGGCCGATATAAGAGCGGCGACATCTGTTGAAGAGATCCTCGAAGCCAAATCGGAATACAAGGAGAAAGTGGATGCCGAAACGGAAGCTGAGTTCGGAATCAGCGCCGAGGTCAGAGCTTCGGCGGAGGCCGAAGTGGAGACGCAGCTTAATGCTCTTGCCAATGCGCTGGCTCAACTCTCAATTTTCCTCAGCGGTATAGCCGAAGCGACGGCCGAGGCTTTCGCCGATTTCTACATGGATGCCCACGCAAATGCCAAATCTTCGCTTGAAGAATCCGGTTTGGCGGAAGCGGAGGCGGAGGCCGCTGCAGAAATCACGGTAATGGCAACCATCATGAAATAAAAATTGCCACACGCAAGTGGTCATTCGAATGACCCGGTTTGTATTATAAAATAAGACCCATATAGTGACCCGGTTCCTGCCTTTGCTGCAAGTAACTTTGTGGCAGGGGCAGGTTCTTTAATATGACCTGATATCTCGAATATGACAAAACAAATACTGACTTTACCAGGATTGATAACGGGCATCGTATTGCTTGGGGCTTGCGGAAGTACCCAGCCGCCGACACAGGAGCTTGCAGAAACCCGGATGATTATCCAGCAGGCGGAACAGGTCGGAGCCGATGACTATGCCCCTCTTGAATTGCGAGAGGCGAGGAGAAAGCTGGAGTCTGCCCGCGAAGCCGTGGACGAGGATGAGTTTGAAGAGGCGATACGGTTGATCGAACAGGCAAAGGTGGATGCCGAGCTGGCCCATATGAAAACGCTCTCAGGCAAATCACAAATGGCCGTAAGAGAACTGAGGGAAGGAATTCGCATTCTCAGGGAAGAGATAGACAGAAACCGTGGCAATGACCAATAAACGGAGGATAATGATATGAATTACAGATCGTACCTACTATGGCTGCCCCTGTTGATGCTGTTTGCTGCATGCGGGGGGCCGCCGGCCGATAATCCGCTTTTGGAGGAGGCCCGTACCGGGTACGAATCGGCAGAACAGGATAATGAGGTGGTGCAATTTGCACCGGTTGCTCTGAAAGAAGCCGAAGAAGAACTGGAAATGGGCTATCAGCTGTGGGAGGCCAGGGCTGATAAAGTCCATATTGAACATCACGCCTATATTGCAAAACAAAAAACAGCCATTGCCCGTGAAACGGCACGGTTGAATGCCGCCCAAAACGAGATTGAACGCGCCGAGAGCGAGCGGCAGCAAGTGCTGATCGATGTGCGCCAATTGGATGCCGAGCGTGCCGAAGAACGGGCCCGCCGCGCCATGGAAGAAGCCCGGCGCGAAAGAGAGTCGGCTGAACAGGCCCGCAGAGAAGCGGAGGAGCTGGCACGAAGAGTGAATGAGCTCGAAGCCCGCCAAACCGAACGGGGACTGGTCCTGACCCTGGGCGATGTTCTGTTTGATTTTGACAAGGCTACATTGCGGTCGGGAGGTGTGCGGACCGTTCGTGATTTGGCCGATTTTCTGGATAATTACCCCGAGCGAAACGTATTGATCGAAGGGCATACCGACAGCATCGGATCCGAGACATACAATCTTGGGCTCTCCGAACGCAGAGCTGATGAGGTACAAGAGGAGCTTATAAAGCAGGGAATCTCCGCCAACCGGATCCGCACCCGCGGTCTGGGTGAAACCCATCCGGTTGCCGGTAACGCCACAGAAGCAGGGCGTCAGCAAAACCGCCGTGTGGAAGTTATTATATCCGACGAGGAAGGAAATATCGCTGAGCGATAATAATTAAGGAGCGCACAGGAGAGCATCTCACCACAAGTTTACCACAAGTGGTGTGGTGCTGCTCTTATCAGGGAAGTATGCCCCTCACTTGTAAAAGGGCGGTACTATGGATTATGGACACTCTTCATACAGATGGTCCGCCTTGGCGGCCCAGATGAAATCATTTTCACTGAGCGCATCGATGGCATGGGTGATGACGGTTACCTTGACCTTGCCCCAGGTCAACCAGATTTCCGGATGATGGCCTTCTTGCTCGGACATCTCACCTATTCTGTTGGTAAAATCCAGAGCCTGCCGGAAATTTTTGAATCGCCAGGTCTTCGATAGATAGTGTTCGTCTACCAGGGTCCAACCGTCGGCCAGCTGATCAAAATAACGATGCAACGGGTCACCTTTCAGAGGCGGGGTCTCCGGTGTGCAGGCTTCGCATTTGCGGTCGGTTAGCGGATATTCTTCTGAAGTCATAAGGCACCTGTGTTATCTAATGGGCAAATTCGGGAGAAACGTTTCAGGCTGTTTATCTAATGGGCAAATTCGGGAAAAACGTTTGAAGCTGTGCCGCATTAACGCGAACCCAGCAGGGTGAGTGATGATCCGTCATACAATCCCAATAAGTTGCAACGTATTCTTGTTAGTCATAATTTTTTAAGAGTTTACGCCGGTATGCCGGCGTTTTTTCCATTCCGGACTGCATCAGGTTGTTATTTAACATATATACTTGATTAATATTGCTTTGTCCCTATATTGTTATTTCAACATGTTCTGCAATGTTGTTTGGAACTGTTCATTACCCTTGTAAACAAATTCAATTCTGGAGGTTGTCAGGTCTGCCTTCGTATTGACGAATAGAATGGTTATCATGGACGCTACCCAAACACTCCCGGCACCGCGACTCGAAATTCATCTGCTTGGCCGGTTTGCCGTTTATATTGACGGTGAGATTCTTCCGGAGTCGGAAATCGGTGGCCGAAAAGCCCGCACGTTGTTTAAGTTGCTTGCACAACAGCGGCATTTTCAGTTGGTGCGGGATCAGGCCCTTGACATTTTATGGCCTGATCTTGACCAGGAGGCGGCTTCCGCCCAACTTTATAAAGCGCTTCATGCCATCCGTAAAGCATTTGCCGGTCCCGCCGGGTCAACAGGTGAATGGATCACAATGAGTGATGATCTCATTCGGATGGTACCGCCCTCCGGACTCGTAACCGATGTTCAGCAATTTGAGCAGGCGGTTCGCAATGGAATTCGCGGGGACCAGGTTTCGGAACTGGAAAGAGCAATCTCTCTGTATACCGGAGACTTTCTGCCAATGGACCGATATGCCGAATGGGCCGCTATGCCCCGCGAACACTACCGACAGCTGTATCTCGATGCCCTGTCGGCTCTGGCTGATCAATATGAACAGCAGGGTGGTTTGTCTGAAGCCGCCGAAATGCTTCGGCTGGCTCTGGAGAAAGAGCCGACACTTGAAACCGCTCATCACGGATTGATGCGGATCTTTGCCCGTAAAGGACAACCTACGCGTGCTTTTCATCAGTACGACCAGTGCCGGGAGGTGCTTAAGGAAGAGCTTGGCATGAGCCCTTCACCCGAAACCAGAAAGACACTTGATGATATTCGCGAAGGACGTTTTCCCGGGCAACGACAACTGGATACGGCACAGGAATCGCTTCGGGGTACGGTACCCGGAAGGGCAAAGCCCATCATTGGCCGCAGTGAAGCGTGTGCAGATCTTGACCGGTTGCTGTTTGCCCTGTCGGAAGGCAAGGGGGGAACACTGGTTATCAACGGAGAAGCGGGAACCGGCAAAACACGGTTGGTGCAGGAACTTGCCAAAAGATCACTGCAAAAAGAGATCCCCTGTTTCATGGGCCGGACCGGTGAGGGCAACGAAACTATGGCATACGGACCGTTTGTTGAACTTTTCAAAGAAGTGCTCCACCAGCGGCCGGATCTGGAAGATGCGATTCCCCTTGAATTCGCCCAGCTCATTCCCGGATTTTCGGGAGAAGGGGTGGCCATTCCCCATGCCGATAAGCTGGCAGCTAAAGGTTATCTATTTGCACAGATTTATCGATTTTTTACGCGTCTGACAGAAAACGTCCCGGCGGTGGTTATTCTGGAAGATCTTCACGCTGCAGATCAGGGATCCAGGGAGCTTTTTTCCTATTTGGTCCGGCACCGGTCAATGTTGCCTGTTCTTTTGGTTGCAACCCGGCGCATTGAAATTGAATTGGATGAACCGGCTGCCGATGCCGATTTTCTTTCCGGCTTGAGTGATCATATTGAGAAAGAAATTAATATAGATCATCTGACGTATGAGGAAACGCATAACCTGATTCATCAGCATACCGATTCGGCGGCTATGCCGGCAGAAGTCACCGACCGAATTTGTCAACTGTCGGAGGGAAATCCCCTTTTTGCTCTTGAATTGCTGCAGCATTATACCGGTGAGGGTCTTTCCCGGTCACAGGAAACCGGTGACCGTTCAACAGTCGCTTCGTCACACCTCCTGAATGGCAACATACCGGATACCCTGCGCCATCTGGTCGATCAAAAGCTTGAAAAGCTTTCACCGGTTGCCCATCATTTGCTTTACATCGCTGCCGTTATCGGCCGGTGGATATCTTATGAGCTTTTGGCATCCGTCTGGAGTGACGGTGAGAAAAACGAAGAAAAAGATCTTTTTAATGCTCTGGAAGAGGTGATCCGTGCCCGCTTGCTCGAGGAACACGGCCTTGACTATTCATTCCGGCATGCCCTGGTCAGGGAGATCATCTATGCCGGAATTTCCGGGGCCCGCCGGCGGACTCTTCACGAACTGACGGCACTTCGGTTGGCAGAAATCTCCGGTGATGAGGATAATCAGCCCGTTGAACAGATCGCTTACCATTTTCTGCAGGCCGGTGAAACACTCAGGGGAGCGAAGTATCTGGTACAGGCCGGTAAGCGTGCCGAAGCCGCTTATGCACATGATGATGCACTCCGGAAATACCATGAAGCCCGTGACATCCTGGATGGCCTGGAGGACAAAGAGGCCCAAAATCTGAGATGTGAAGTGCTTGAATGTATCGGTGACACCTACCGTGCCTGTGGTCGTCTGGAGATGAGTTATGATGCTTATGAGGAAGCCATTATGCTGACAGGCGCAATTGCCAGAAGCAACCGGAACCTGGCGGAACTGCATCGTAAAGTGGCCGTTACCGCAATTTTGCGCACTGAAATGGACCGTTCGGAACGCTATCTCACCAAAGCTTTTGAATTGGCGGATGAACATCCGGGGATGCAGGCTCGTCTGTACATTACACAGGCGCTCCACTGGTGGCACCTCAACAGGCTGGATGAAGCCTATGACATCGCGCAAGAAGCCCTGAAACGCGCCCGGGAGGCCGATGCGAAGGCCGAAGCTTCTCAGGCTTGTGAGATACTGGCCATGACCTGTCTGCCGCTCGGCCGCTGGGAGGAAGGGTTGCAGTACGAAATGGAGCGACAGATTTATGGCTGGTCGCCGGAAGTTGCAGTGGCAACGGACGCCCATCTCTGTTTGTGGGAGTATCACGTTACCGGGGATCAACCGTTGCAGCAGGCACGATCGTTTATGGAACAGGTGGCACGGCAGGCAACGGAACTGGGTGACCTGCGATGTGTCG
>SLOL01000077.1 GCA_007132495.1 Balneolales bacterium | reverse complement strand
CGCCGGCCCATGACCTGTGCCAGTCCGGTAATGCCCGGTCTTACGCGGAACCGGGGTTCGAACCAGTAAGGCACCACTTCAAGCTGCTCGGGAATGACCGGCCGCGGACCAACCAGGCTCATGTCTCCGGTCAGGACGTTGATCAACTGGGGCAATTCATCGAGACTGAGCGCGCGCAGAAAACGGCCGCCGGCTGTTATGCGGTCATCATCGCCCGAACTGACCACCTGCTCTTTGTCCTGGTTGATCGCGGCGGGGTCGCGATGGGACATCGTTCGAAACTTGTAGACGAAAAACGGCTTTTTATACCGGCCGATCCGCTGTTGCCGGAAAAACACCGGGCCCGGGGAATCCAGTTTTATCCACAGGGCAAGCAGCAATAACAGGGGCGACAGGATCACCAGTCCGGCCAAAGCCGCTGCCACATCCATCATTCGTTTGATCATGAACGTCCCCCGTGGTCCGGTCTCATCCCCCGGTCGCCGACCAAACCGCCTGCGGCGGTAAACGGTTCCGGTATATCGGTAAATGGCTCCCCGCCACCGGGCGGATGAAGATTCATTGATGCCATAATCATCAGGTTGACCTTGTTTACGTCGTATTTTTCCTTCGCCATTTGATAGCTGTGTTCCCCCATTTCGGCGATTCGTTCCGGCTTGCTGATAAATCGCTCCATGGCCGTCGCGAGCGGCGGACTTTGTCCGGGCGGGACCAGAAACCCGTTGACGCCGTCGGCCACCGTCTCCCGGCATCCCGGGGCATCGGTGGTGATCACGGCCCGCCCGGTCGCCATGGCTTCAAGCACGGACCGGGGGGTCCCCTCCCTGTACGAGGGCAGCACATAAACATGGCACTGTTTCAGCCAGGGCCTGACATCCGTCATATGTCCCGAAAAATCCACCGAATCACTTTTCTTCCATCGTTCATACTGAGACTTCGAAACCGCGTGAGGCAGATTCGGGTCGTAAGGGCCGACCACCTGAAACCTGATCCTTTCGCCGTATACGAATTTCAGCTTTTCGGCGGCCGCGACAAATTCGCTCACGCCCTTGTCCCGCAAAAGGCGGGCTATCATCAGAAAAGTGAGCGGCTGGTTTTCGGGCAGTGGCTGCCGGGAAAACTGCGCCATGTTCACACCGGATCCATTCGTCATCACGACCGGGCTGTTTTCCCGGATGATGTTCAGTTTCCGGGACAGGGTGATGTCATCGGGGTTCTGAAAAAATACCGTTTTACAGCCGGCAAGGGCGTTTCGATACATGCGGCACGCGACAGGCCGCAACATCTGTTGTTTGAGACTCTCGCCCGTGAACAGATACCCCATGCCGGTGATCATGGCGTAGATTTCGGCAATGCCGGCTTTCCGGGCCGCGGGAACCCCGAGCACCACGGGCTTGATGGTATAGGCAAACACTTTATCCGGCTTGCATTCGTGAATGATTTGTGCAAGTTCATTTCGGCTCTTCCAGGCGGCGAGCGGATTGATGCTCGACCGGCTGAGGTCGATTTTCCGGTAGGGAATATCCAGGTCCGCTATCTCCGGCAGAAAATCGTATTCCGGGACAAGCGCGCTCACGTTGTGCCCCGCCTGTTTCATTTCCCGGATCAGGTCGCCCCGGTTGGCGATGAGCGAACGCGTATTGCCGGCGATGAATAAAATATCAGCCATACACTTCCAGCCAATGTTTTGCCACACTCTCAATGGAGTATGTGCTCATCGCATGTTTACGCGATGCCCGCCCCATGGTCAGGCGACTTTTCTCCGGCATATCCAGCAGTTTCATCATGGCTTCGGCAAGTGATTCGGGATCTTTGGGGGGAACCAGGAACCCGTTCTTCCCCTCCCGTACGATTTCCCTGGTATCCCCAACATCCGTAGCTGCAACCGGCAGTCCGGATGCGGCTGCTTCCAGAAGCACGATGGGCATGCCTTCCCATGATGAGGACGATACATACCCGTCAGCCGCTCTCATCAAATCCTGAATATCGTTTCGCAACCCGAGAAATTGCACCATATCCTGTATTTCCAGCTCATCACGCAATTGAAGAAGTTTTTTGTCATTTTGCGTACCACCGGGAGCTTTGCCGGCTATGAACACACGGAAACCGGTATACCCCCTGTCCTTCAACAGTCGGACGGCATGCAGCGCATTGGGGTAGTTTTTCTGTTCAGAGAGGGCGCCCACGGAAAGAAACACCAACTCGTTATCTACCCCCGGCTTCTTTCTTTTTTCCATGCGTCTCTTTTCCAGCGGCTGGAAGCGTTCCACATTAATCCCGTTGGGTATATAGGCGAGTTTCCTCCGGGGCGTCGCCCTGTGATCCAGATGCGCCCGTTCGCCGTCCCTGCTGATAATCGACACCTTTTCAGCCAGTGGAGATGTAATTCTGTAAAGGAGATAGCGGATCGATCCGCCCTCAACGGTATTATGGGCCGTATTTACGACCCGTACAGAGGGCATGAATACTTTCAACAGCCGTGCAAAAAGATTGGAATGATATATATGGCTGTGTATCACATCCGGTCTGAAGGCCGTAACAATCCGGCGGGCACGGAGCAGCCCTGCCGGCAAATTTTTCAGGCTGCGCACATTCAAAAAATGGACCTTAATACCAGATTCTTTCAGCTGGTCGGCCAGCGGTTCATGTTGAAACAGTGACAGAACGATAGCCTCTACACCGTGGTTCTGCAACTCTTGAATCAGGCTGATTAACTGGGTTTCGGCGCCACCTATCCTGAAAGAGTTTATTATGAAGGCAACACGTCGCATATCAGGTCGCCACCTTGTAACGATCAAGTTCGATCCGCAGTCTGGCTTCGGATCGCTCCCAGGCCTCTCCCAGGTGACGATCCCATTGGGGCCGGAATGGAAACGCATGGCCCGGTCGCGGTGTCAATTCGCCGAGCAGAACCCCTTCATCATCCTCGTACAGATCAACTCGTATGAACGGCAATGGAAGTTCCCTGGAAATCTTGCTGGCACAGATAATGATTTCTTCGGGATGCCTGGGGGGTGGAAGGGATTTGCCATTGCCATTGCCATTGTTCTTATTCTGACCGTAATATAAAAATGCGGGAGTATTCCAATGCTTGTCATAGTAGCGAATACGTTTGCCGCCATTCCGGTCCACCTGGAGGATAAGTTCAACTTCACCACGAAAGGCGTATGCCTTCCAGTCCAGGGGCAGCAGGCTACCATCGCCAACAACTTCTTCTACAATCAGCTCGTGAGAAATGAGCCCTGAAGCGGCCAGTTCGTCCCAACCGGAGCAGAGCTGGTCAAGAGTAAACGATGTCCCTGATATGGCATCATGATAACCGTCCGGTATTCGCCGGAGAACCCGTACGCCGACTCCACCGGCTCCCCATACCGGTTTGGCAACAAACGTCTCCGGCAGAATGTCCCATGAAATTTCCCGGGGTAGTGCCTGGTCAGCCAGGATAGCGGGGGTTCGTACCCCAAACCGGCTTGCCACACGTTTAATACCGACTTTGGTATTAAAATCCCATACTTCTCTGCGGTGGATTCCCTGCAACTGGGCCGCCAGGTCTGCAACTCTTCTTTCCATACGGACCATCGCCATGAATGAAGGTTCGCTGGGTTGTGCCCGCCACCGGTGGATGATGGAACGGGTTTTTCTGTATAAGGCCTGCATGGGCTTGTGTCCTCTTTTTCAGGGTTATAATTATAATGGTTAGTAAGACAATCCTGCATGTGTAATGATTTAAATCGCCGTCCATCCGCCGTCCACTACCAGGTTGTGCCCGGTAATGTATCTGGCCTCATCGGAAAGAAACGATTATGTACCCTTCCATGAACTGCGCAAAGACCGTTATTCCATGATGATCAACCTCCGTTTCCCGCTGGATGTACTTGTTCGATCGGCAGTGGCATCCCTTGCAAGGAAGAGCGAGGCATTCTGGTCAATATTTCCGCCGCTTTCGATGTCGGCAGTTACCATGAACAGGCGTTGTTTGGTTTCGATGTCGGCTTGATTATGTCGTTAAACTAATTAGCGCTATCCTTGGCCCGTCTACTTTGGATTCTGCATTTTTTGCCGTGCCGGGTTACTTGCTTGTACCTTATCCGTTAATTTTTCCAGTTCATAATAATATTTCAGGCCTTTTTTATGTATGTACTGGTATTGTTATTAGTTGTTTCAATGCACCTTGTTCGAGTTCTGTGTTTTTATGATTG
>SLOL01000054.1 GCA_007132495.1 Balneolales bacterium | reverse complement strand
TCATCATCGACCTCTTTCTTTTTGTCGGCGATGGCGATGAAGGCTTCGTATACCTCATCCATCTCTTCTTTGGAGAACGAATAGCCCAGGTTTTCGAGCCGGGAGCTCAGGGCACGCCGGCCGGAGTGTTTTCCGAGCACAATACGGTTGGAGGAGAGTCCGACCGATTGCGGTGTCATAATCTCGTAGGTGAGCGGGTTTTTGAGGACGCCGTCCTGGTGGATGCCTGCCTCATGGGCAAATGCGTTGCGCCCGACGATCGCCTTGTTAACCTGCACCTGCATGCCGGTGATTTCGCTCAGAAGCTGGCTGGTAGGATAGATTTCGGTCGTATTGATGCCGGTCTCATCCTCAAATTCGGAGCTGCGGGTGTGAATGGCCATGACCAGCTCTTCCAGGGCGGCATTACCGGCCCGTTCCCCGATGCCGTTGATGGTGCACTCGATTTGCTGCGCTCCGCTTCGGATTGCTATCAGCGAGTTGGCAACGCCCATACCGAGGTCATCGTGACAGTGCACACTGAGGATCGCCTTGTCGATATTGGAGACCCGCTTGCGCAGCGTTTGGATAATCTCGCCGAATTCCCAGGGCATGGAGTAGCCTACGGTATCCGGGATATTGATAACCCCGGCGCCGGCGTCGATGGCGGCCTCAACGATCTGGCAGAGGAAGTCGATGTCGGTACGTGTGGCATCTTCCGCTGAAAATTCAACATCAGGGCAGAGGCTGCGTGCGTAATCCACCGCCCAGACCGCATCGTCGAGCACTTCCTGGCGTGTTTTTTTCAGCTTGTGCTCCATATGGATATCAGAAGTGGCGATAAACGTGTGGATACGGGGTTTCTCGGCATACTGAACGGCTTCCCAGGCCCGGTCGATATCGCCCTTCTTGGCGCGGGAGAGTCCGGCAATGGTACAAGATCTGATTTTTTTGGCAATCTCCCGAACAGCCCGAAAATCACCTTCCGAGGAGATGGGAAATCCTGCTTCGATCACATCCGGCCCTAGTAGTTCGAGTTGACCTGCCATACGAACTTTTTGTTCCAGATTCATGGCGAATCCGGGTGCCTGTTCACCGTCGCGCAGTGTCGTGTCGAAAATTTGAATGCGATTCTTCATAATTATGAGTGATTTTCCATTGTGATTTTTTGTTGCTGGAGGAAATAGGCCATACTTTCCATAAGAGCCTGCCAGCTGGCCTCGATTATATTTTCCGAGACGCCGACCGTACCCCAGCTGGTACCATTGTCATGAGAGTCGATCAGCACCCTCACTCTGGCCCGTGTACCGTCCTTTTCATTTAATACACGTACCTTGTAGTCCGAGAGCTGCATGTGATCCACTTCGGGATAGAATTTGCAGATCGCCTTGCGGAGGGCGGAGTCGAGGGCGTGCACCGGACCGTTTCCGACGGCGGCGGTGTGCTCTTCCACACCGTTGACCAGCAGACGGATGGTGGCCTCGGAAAGGACTTCGCCCTGTTCGTTTTTCTCTATGATGACGCGAAAGCTCCTCAGTTCAAACAGGTCCTCCCACTCACCGGTAATTTTCCGGATCAGCAGGTCGAGCGAACCTTCGGCGGCTTCGTACTGATATCCCTCATTTTCAAGTTCCTTGAGCTTCTGAACAATTTCCGGCACCTTGCCACCATGTGCTGTCAGATCCATGCCGAGGTCGTCGGCCTTGAACTGAATGTTGCTTTTTCCCGACAGGTCGGAGACCAGCACCCGGCGTTTGTTGCCGATCAGCTCCGGCTCGATGTGTTCATAGGTGGAGGGGTTTTTCATGACGGCGCTGACATGAATGCCTCCCTTGTGGGCAAAGGCGCTTTTCCCGACAAATGCCTGATGATCAAAAGGGGCTACATTGGCCACTTCGCTGACGAAATGGGAGAGGGACGTCAGTTTGTCCATCTGTTCCGGTGCCACACAGTTGTATCCCAGTTTCAGCTGTAAATTGGGGATCACCGAGCAGAGATTCACATTACCGCAGCGTTCGCCGTAGCCGTTGATGGTTCCCTGGACATGAGCACAACCGTTTTCCACCGCAGCAAGGGTATTGGCCACCGCCAGCTCCCCGTCGTTATGGGCATGGATGCCGATGGCAGTATCCGGGAGCCGGGATATGACCGTCCGTACGATCTCAGCCACTTCATGGGGCAGAGTGCCACCGTTGGTATCACACAGTGCCAGCACCGAGGCGCCGGACTCTGCGGCACATTCCAGTGTGCGGATGGCATAGTCCGGATCGTCCTTGTACCCGTCAAAGAAATGCTCGGCATCATAGATCACCTCTTTGTCATGAGCGACCATGTAGGCAATCGATTGCCGGATCAGGTCCAGATTCTCTTCATCGGTGATACCAAGTGCCTGTCTGACATGAAACAGCCAGGTTTTGCCGAAAATGGAGACGGCGGGAGTTCCTGCCTCAACCAGTGCCTGGATATTGGGATCGGTATCCGGGGTGTTGCCGCGGCGCATGGTGCTGCCGAAGGCGACAACCCGGGCATGCTGAAAGGTATGGTTTCTGGCCCGGTTGAAGAAGTCGAGGTCTTTCGGATTGGAACCGGGCCAGCCGCCTTCGATATAATCAATACCCATTTGATCCAATCGACGTGCAATACGCATTTTGTCCTCAGAGGAGAAGGAGATGCCCTCCCCCTGGGTTCCGTCACGCAATGTGGTATCAAACAGTTCTATGGATCGGTTATTCATGAGTATGTCAGTCTTTTTTAATCCAGCTCATCATGCCCCGGAGCTCACCACCGATCTTTTCAATGGGAAGGCGGTCATGTTTTCTTCGCAAAGCTTCCAACGAGGGGCGTCCGGCTTTGTTTTCGAGGATCCAGTCACGGGCAAACCGGCCGCTCTGGATATTGGCCAGAAGCTGTTCCATGCGCTGGCGGGTTCCGGCATCGATTACTTTGGGTCCGGCTGTCATGCCGCCGTATTCGGCCGTATCGCTTACGGAGTAATACATGCCGGCAATACCGCCTTCATACATCAAATCGACAATCAGCTTCATTTCGTGCAGACACTCGAAGTAGGCGATTTCGGGTTTGTATCCGGCCTTTACCAGTACATCAAATCCGGTGTTGATCAGCTCGGTGACACCACCGCACAAGACGGCCTGTTCACCGAACAGGTCGGTTTCGGTCTCTTCTTCAAACGTGGTTTCAATGACGCCGGCCCGGGTTCCGCCGATCCCTTTGGCGTAGGCCAGTGCCAGATCCTGCATACTGCCGTCCGGATCCTGGTAGATGGCAAACAGACAAGGCACGCCGGCTCCTTCGGCATAGACGCGACGTACCAGGTGACCGGGCCCTTTCGGGGCGACCATGAACACGCCGATGTTTTCAGGGGGTACAATCTGGTTGAAATGAACATTGAAACCGTGAGCAAAAACAAGCGCATTGCCCGGCTTCAGGTTCGGTGCAATCTCCGACTCGTACACCTCCTTCTGTTTTTCGTCCGGCAGCAGCACCACAACCACATCGGCTATTTTGGCAGCCTCTGCGGTTTCATGGACAGTGAGTCCGTCCGACTCGGCTTTGGTCCACGATTTGCTGCCTTTTCTGAGCCCCACGATGACCGGTACTCCGCTTTCATGCAGGTTGCGCGCGTGTGCGTGCCCCTGGCTCCCGTAACCGAGGATGGCTACGGTCTTATTGTTGAAAAGAGAAAGATCGGCATCATTTTCGTAATATAGTTTCATTGATATGGTATGCTTAAAGTGTTATGTGTTAAATATTGAATTTGGAAAACGTCATAAGGCCCGCTATGCAGAACTGTTTGAAGCGGTCGGCCCATGAATATCAATCCCTGGGCTGGTACTCCCGCCTCATGGCCACCGTTCCGGTGCGGGCCACCTGGCGGATGCCGAATGGCTCAAACAGGCCGATGGCGGCGTCCACCTTGTCCTTGCGTCCGGTTATTTCAACGGTGAGGCTTTCGGTGCTTATGTCGATCACCTTGGCCCGGAACACGTTGGCCACCTGAATGATTTCAGACTGCTTTTCTTTGCTGGAGGCTACTTTTACCAGCGCCAGCTCCCGCTCCACATGGGGAATGAAGGTGAGATCCCGGACATCGACGACATCCACCAGTTTTTCAAGCTGGAGGATGATCTGGTCGATGACATGTTCATCCCCGTGTGTGGTGATGGTACAGCTGGCCATCTTGTCCTCTTCGGCCTCACCAATGCTGATACTGTCAATGTTGAAACCCCGACCGGTGAACAGCCCCGCGATTCGTGCAAGGGCATTGAAGTGGTGATTCACCTTCATCGCGATGGTATGTTTCCTGCCTTTAAATGAGCCTTCGGCCATGATTGGTTTTGTTAATATGGGTTATGGATTATTAGAGTTGAATACATGAATTGTTGCGTTTATACCGGGATGATTACTTCCGGGGTTGCACCGGATACGGGGAGTCGACCAGTTCATCAACGGCGGCTCCCGGTGGAATCATCGGATAGACGCACTCTTCTTTGGTAACCCATATATCCATAACAACCGGCCTGTCTTTGACGGCATGCGCTTTCTCAAGTACCTCTCGAAGTTCTTCCGGTGTTTTGGCCCGCATGCCAATGGCTCCATATGCTTCGGCCATCTTCACAAAGTCGGGGTTGCTTGCATCCAGGAACGAATGCGAATAGCGGCCACCATAGAACATCTCCTGCCATTGGCGCACCATGCCGAGGTAGCCGTTGTTCATGATGGCGATTTTTACAGGGATATTATAAGCTACAGCGGTGGCCAGCTCCATGTTGGTCATCTGGAATCCACCGTCACCGGTGATGGCCCAGACCTCGCGGTCGGGCTGTGCTACAGCCGCTCCCATGGCCGAAGGAAATCCGTAACCCATGGTTCCGAGTCCGCCGGAGGAGAGCCAGGATTTCGGCCGGTTGAATTTGTAATATTGCGCCGCCCACATCTGGTGTTGTCCCACATCCGTGGAGACGATCGCCTCGCCGTTGGTGACCCGGGATATCTCCTGGATCATATATTGCGGGGCGATTTCATTTTCGCGGGGTTCGTAACGCAGCGGATGCTCCTCGCGCCACTGGTCGAGCGTCTGAAGCCACTCGTCACTGTCGACACGGTCAACCTGATTGATGAGCTCTCTGAGCACCGTCTTGACATCACCGATTACCGGCACCTCCACATGAACATTTTTGTTGATGCAGGAGGGATCGATATCGATGTGGATTTTTCTTGAAAGCGGGGAGAAACCGTCGACACGACCGGTTACACGATCGTCAAACCGGGCACCGGCAGCAATAAGCACGTCGCATCTCTGTATGGCCATGTTGGCGTACCAGGTGCCGTGCATGCCCAGCATGCCGAGCGAAAGCGGATCGCTTTCGGGATAGGCGCCGAGGCCCATGAGTGTGGTTGTCACCGGAATCTGTGCTTTCCGGGCCAGTTCAATCACCTCTTTGTGCGCATCACCGGTTATGGCACCGCCACCGACATAGAGCAGGGGCTTGCGTGATACGCGGATAAGCTCGGCGGCCTTTTTGACCTGCTCGGGAGCTCCCTTGACGCGCGGATTGTAGCCGCGCAGAGAGACCTTGGGCTCTTTTTTGGTGTACTCAGCTTTGGTGAAGAGCATATCCTTGGGCAGGTCGATCAGTACCGGCCCGGGACGGCCCGAAGTGGCGATGTAGAATGCATCGCGAATGGCTTCGGCCAGTTCGCTCACATCTTTGACCAGAAAACTGTGTTTGGTGATCGGACGCGTCATGCCGATGATATCAGCTTCCTGAAAAGCGTCGTTGCCGATCAGAGAGGAGGGAACCTGGCCGGTTAGTACCACCAACGGTATGGAATCCATCATGGCGGTGGTGATGCCGGTGACGGTATTGGTGGCGCCGGGACCGGAGGTCGCCAGGATGACTCCCGCTTTTCCGGTGGCGCGTGCGTAGCCGTCGGCGGCATGGGTGCCGGCCTGCTCATGTCGCACCAATATGTGGCGGAGCTCCGGTGTTTTGAAAAGACTGTCATAGACGCCCAGAACCACACCACCGGGGTAACCAAAAATCGTGTCCACGCCCTGGTCCAGCAGTGACTGAATCAGAATCTCACCGCCGTTCAGCTCTTTTACAGCGGTTGTTTCAGGGGTGTTATTACCGCCCGGGGCGTTTTGGTTTGCAGCGGATTTGTTGGCCGGATCCGCTTCCGTTGTTGTGGTTGTTTTGGTTTGTTTCATGATGGTTCTGATCGTTTAATGGTTTTGTGCCTGGGTGTTGGAATAAAAAGTTGAAATTATTTCCGAACCGTCAGGTTTCCAGGGTGTTCCGGTCACGCGACCAGTTGCCGTAAAGCAGGCCGGGCAATGAGCTTGCCGGACAGGAACGAAATCAGTTGTTATGGAAACATTCATCGGTTACGGGATATATTCCTCTCTCAGAGGTCATTCCCTAATATCCGATTTCAGCATGTGAAGTATGTGGTGGGCTTAAGGTATGACCTCTGAACAGGAATCAAATAATTCCAATTAGTAGGTCGATACTTAGAATAATCACAGCGCTGACTAAGAATATGCGAATTACAGATGATATGGATTCCGAGGTGATTCCCGAGACGATATCGGCTACAGTCCCGCCATTCACAACGTGAGCGTTGTGCGGAAGAGTAATGGCTGCGGCTTGTGTTCGATTTCGTGACATTTGTAATGTTTCGGGATCGTTATCTCAAAAGCATAAGCACAAAGGTAATGATTTTCAGCAGTTTGTCAATAGTGAATACATCAAAAACTTTAAAAATTTCCAAATAACGGCGGATAGCAGGTACATTTATTTAGGTTTATTCATTATCATGCTTTATATAATTGTCTTTAATGACCTGTTTGGCATTGATTTAATCAGGTATAAAAGCGCTTCTTGCATAATTATCGCTGTTATTCGGAAAAAGTAAAATAAATGGCAAGAAATACTCTACTTCCATTTTATAAGGCCGGTTTTATTCGCGAAGTTCATATTGGCCTTGTGTAAAAGATCTGAATGTGGTAGCATATCCTGATTATTGCAAATGGACTTCGGGAACACTTACTTTCTAAATAATATTCTATTGAGACCGGTTCATCACGATATCGGTTTTGGTTTATTTATCTATCTAATATGGCACGTAACAAATACAGCAGCAGACTGACACAGGTCAGGTCCCAGGTCGGATCGCAGGCCATGCTCTATGCGACCGGCCTCAGGGATGAGGACTTTGACAAGCCGCAGATCGGAATCGCCAGCATGGGCTGGGACGGTAATCCGTGCAATATGCATCTCAATGAACTGGCAGGACTGGTGAAGAAGGGGGTTATCGATGAGTCGATGATCGGGTACATCTTTCACACCATCGGAGTCAGCGACGGGATCTCCATGGGAACTACCGGGATGAAATACTCCCTGCAGTCCCGGGATATCATCGCCGACTCCATCGAGACGGTCGTGGCCGCCCAGTGGTACGACGGCGTGGTGGCGCTGCCGGGTTGCGACAAGAACATGCCGGGGTCGGTGATGGCCATGTCCAGGCTGAACCGTCCGGCCATCATGGTCTACGGCGGAACCATCCGCCCGGGTAATTTTCACAGCAACAAACTGGATATTGTATCGGCGTTTGAAGCATGGGGGCAATATGTCACCAAAAAAATCAACGACGAGGAACTGGATAATGTACTGAAGCACGCGTGTCCGGGAGCCGGCGCCTGCGGCGGCATGTACACCGCCAACACTATGGCCTCGGCCATTGAAACCATTGGAATGAGCCTGCCCTACAGCTCTTCCATTCCGGCCACCTCCGACGACAAGCGCGAAGAATGCGAACGGGTGGGAGCGGCCATGAAGGTGCTGCTGGATAAGGATATTACCCCGGACAAGATCCTGACGCGCAAATCGTTCGATAACGCCATCACCGTAGTGATCGCGCTCGGCGGATCGACCAATGCTGTGCTTCACCTTCTGGCTATGGCGCATGCGGCCGGCGTGGACCTGACCATCGACGACTTTCAGAGCATTTCCGACAAAACCCCGTTTCTGGCGGATCTCAAGCCGAGCGGCAAATTTGTCATGGAAGATCTTTATGATGTCGGCGGTGTCCCGGCGGTGCAGAAAATGCTGCTCAGGGAAGGGTTCCTGCATGGTGACTGCCTCACCGTTACAGGCAAAACGCTCGGGGAAAATCTCGAGGAGCTTCCCGGACTTTCTGAAGGCCAGACCATTATCGCCCCGGTTTCCAGGCCGATCAAGAAAACCGGCCACCTCACCATATTGTATGGAAACCTGGCGGAGGAGGGGGCTGTCGCCAAGATTACCGGCAAGGAGGGCACCGAGTTTGCCGGCACCGCGCGCGTGTTTGATTCCGAGGAGGATTGCCTGGAAGGTATCTCCGGAGGCAGGGTCAAGGCCGGAGATGTGGTAATCATTCGATATGAGGGGCCGAAGGGAGGTCCCGGTATGCGGGAAATGCTGTCGGTGACTTCGGCTATCATGGGCGCCGGACTCGGTAATGATGTGGCACTGATCACCGACGGACGTTTTTCGGGTGGCACACACGGCTTTGTAGTCGGACACATCACCCCCGAGGCGCAGGAAGGCGGAGTTATCGCGCTGGTCAGGGATGGGGATACCATAACGATTGATGCTGTCCGGAACCGGCTGGAGGTGGATCTGGACGATAGCGAAATCGAAAGCCGGCGCAGCGAGTGGAAGGCCCCGGACTATAAGGCCGACCGCGGAACCCTGCTGAAGTACCTTCGTAATGTCGCACCGGCCTCCAAAGGGTGCGTTACCGACGCTTGAGTAGTTTTAAACATCATTCGAATTTCTTCAGCTCCTGGAGGTAGTCCGCTTCGCTGATGAGCCCCTGTTGCCAGAGTCCGACCAGTTCGTTCTTCTTGTCGAGCGTTCCGGATGGATGCGGGGGTTGGGTCTCTTTGACCTCCTCGCGGATCTTCATCCGTTCACGCTCTGAAAAAGCCGCCTTTTCAATTAGCACGGCGATCGGTCCGGGATCGGAAAGTCCCTGCAGCCATTCCCGGCCGTCTTCATGCTGCAGTACGATGGTGCCCAGGCCGAACGTTTTCTGAAGCCATGAAGACTGTACCTCCGCCAAGGTAATTCGATACAGCGGAATGAGGGTCTCTTCGCCGCTTTCTTCGATCCGGATATCCGAATTGGTGATCCGGTACCGCATCCGCCGCCATTTTTTGCGGAAGTGGTAAATGACCCAAACACCGGCACCCAATGCCGGTATCAGCAGGACCCCTATGATAAAGGGGACCAGGAACAGGCGCCAGTCGGGACGGAGTTCTACGGATTCGTTTTTCTGGTGCATAAACAATAAGCGTTAATCCGACGTCGTATAATGCATAACATCGGGCGGCCTGATGAAATTCGCTTTTTCATAGCCCCGGTTCTGTTTTTTTCGTAATTTAGCTATCTGTAGTTGATTTTCAATCATGTTGACCCAATTCTTTTGATGAAATGCCCATGGTGACTTTCCGCCACACAGGAGCATGATTATAATCAACAGGGGCATTACATGTGACGTCGGAATCAAAAATTACAAAAACATGAAACGAGATCTTTTGCATGCCTAAGATACATATCTGGAAGTATTTGCTGTTGCTTTGGATGACGGTGGTTCTTGTTGCGGCTTTTCTGATTCGGGTGCCTGATATTCCCATTTTGCACGAAACCTCACGTAATCTGTTTTTTCATGTTCCGATGTGGTTTACCATGACGGTCGTCTTTGGTGCGGGGCTGGTATTCAGCATCCGCTATCTGGCCGGAAGCAATATGCGTATGGATGCCCTGGCCGAATCCGCCACGCTCATCGGCATACTTTTCGGTATATGCGGATTGCTGACCGGGTCACTGTGGGCCCGGTTCACCTGGGGTACCTGGTGGACATTCGCCGAACCCAAGATGAATCTCTCTGCCATGGCAATGATGATCTACGTGGCCTATTTTATTCTGCGGTCGGCTTTTGACGATCCGGAAAAACGGGCGAAAGTTGCCGCGGTCTACAACGTGTTTGCAGCCACCACAGTCCCCTTTTTGTTGTATGTGGTTCCCCGGCAGCTTCCGAGTCTGCACCCCGGTGCCGATGGCAATCCGGCCTTCAGCGATCTGACCGCACCTGAACTGCGGCTCGTTTTTTATCCCGCTGTTATCGGTTTTATCGGACTGGCAGCCTGGATTATCCAGTTGCGTTACCGCTACCTGATGCTACGGAACAGGACTGAAATCGAAACGGCAAACTGAATTTTGGAAACAAAATGAACCTGATATTTACGTTTATTGTTGCAATTTTTATGATGGTTGCTGATACCCTCGGAACGGCTTATGGAGATGAATGGCAGGGGGTGCAAGGTGCGGAACAGGGCAATCTGATCATGCAGGCCATGGCCTCCAACAATCTGATTTTTGTAGTACTCGGAGTCAGCCTTATCATCTGGTTTGTGCTGATCGCCTATCTGTTTCGACTGGAAAAGAAACTCAACGATCTGGAAAAAAAAATACCGGAATAGTCCGGTAAGGACCCAATAAGTATCCAACAAGTAACCTTTTAGCAAAAAAACATGCGTCCTCGTCTGATTTTCGGCATTGCCGGTATTATTGTCTTCACCGCCCTGGTCATGGTCAACTTCAGCCAGAGCATTTCCTCGTATGTCGACTTTGAAGAGGCGACGGGGATGAGTGGTGACAACATCCATGTGGTCGGTACCTGGGACAGCTCGCGACCGGCTGAATTCTCCAATGAGACCATGACTTTTACCTTCTATATGAAGGATGAAGCGGGCAATTCCCGCCGTGTTACCTACCCCCGGCCCAAACCCAACAATTTCGAACAGGCCGATCAGATCGTAGTGATCGGTGAGATGAGAGGGGATACGTTTGTATCCAGAGACATGCTGGTGAAGTGCCCCTCCAAATACAACGATGCGAACTCTCCTGAACTATCCGAAATGCAGTAACCATTCATGATTGGAATTCTTGGCCACGCCGCCCTCTCCCTTGCATTTGTAAGTGCAATTTTCGCTACCTGGTTTTACTATCGCGCCGCCCGGCACGGAGGTGAAAAAAACGAGGCCATCGCAAATGCGCTCTTTTTTTTAAAAGGGGCGTTTACCCTGTTTGCCTCCGGACTGCTGGTCTATCTTATCTTCACACACCAGTTCCAGTACTATTACGTCTATAACTACACCAGTTCGGACCTGCAGAATGTCTATTTGTGGGCTGCGTTTTACAGCGGACAGGAGGGAAGTCTGCTGCTCTGGGTACTCTCTTCGTTTTTGGTCGGACTGGCCCTGATCAAATGGACTTCACCGGAATACCGGATGCCGGTGATGGTATTCATGGGTCTGACACAGGTATTTCTGCTTTCGATGGTTTCCGGTTTCCCGATTCCCGGCTGGGGTGACCTTGGCGCTTCGCCTTTCCGTACACTTGCTTCCGAGATGCCCGATGCTCCGGTGTTTCAGCGTAATCCCGATTTTGTTCCGAGCGAGGGAAGCGGTCTGAACGATCTGCTCCGCAGTCCGTGGATCATCATCCATCCGCCCGTCATTTTTCTCGGATTTGCGATGATGACGGTTCCCTATGCCTTTGCCCTGGCCTCACTCTGGAAACGGAAGTATCATGAATGGATCCACGCCGCACTGCCGTGGACGCTCGGAGCCAATCTGTGCCTGCTAACCGCCATTTTTCTCGGTGGATACTGGGCGTATGTGACATTATCGTTCGGCGGGTATTGGGCATGGGATCCGGTGGAGAATGCCTCACTGGTGCCATGGATCTTCGGGATGGCCGGTATCCACGCCATGCTGATCCAGAAAAAGCATGCCAGTGCCCACAAAGCGTCGATTATCTTTGCCATACTGGCTTATGTTACCATTGTGTACCAAACCTTTCTGACCCGGTCGGGTATTCTGGGTGATTCATCGGTACACAGTTTCGTGGATCTGGGACTTTACAACCATCTGTTGCTGTTTATGCTGGTGACCGTAGCCATAGGTGTCGGGATGCTGGCCTACCGATATCGTGAGCTGCCCGAACCGGAAAAAGAGTCGCCTTTGCTCAGCCGGGAATTCATGATGTTTTCCGGAGCAATGGTACTGTTTCTGGTCGGTCTGGTCATTATTCTGGGTACCAGTTCACCGGTGCTGGGGCGTCTGTTCGTGGATAATCCCACTCCGCCGGATCAACAGTTTTACAACAACTGGAGCCTTCCGTTCGCTGTATTGATCGGTATCATGTCGGTCGTCACTCAGTATCTGTGGTGGAAGCGGCACGATGCCGAGTCGCTGGCCTCGGCACTGATCACCCCGACACTGATCACATCCGTGATTACCATAGCGGTGGTGATGCTGGTAAATATGGATAATCCGGCCTATATGATCTATCTTTTTGCCGGTGTCTTTGCGCTGACCGGAAACGGCATTATCATGCTGAAGATGATGCGCGGTAATCCCCGGCGAATCGGAGGAACATTGACGCATATCGGCTTTGCGGTGCTCATGATCGGGATACTTGGTGCGGCGTATGACCGGCCCATGGTCGACTCCCAGACCCGGGAATACAACCGGGCGGTTGCCGCAGGCCAGGTCTATGACGATGACGGCTTCCGGGTGAATCAGCCTGTGGAATTTGTTGAGCTGGAGAAAGACCGTCCCAAACTGATCGACGGACGTTATATGGTTACGTTCAAAAGTGCCGATGTTACCGAACAGAACCGGCCCGGTGAACAGGAGTACGAAGTATTGTTT
The DNA here is from genome assembly GCA_007132495.1 of Balneolales bacterium. Lineage (GTDB taxonomy): Bacteria > Bacteroidota > Rhodothermia > Balneolales > Natronogracilivirgulaceae > SLOL01. The sequence goes on along the minus strand of SLOL01000054.1, from coordinate 2,569 downwards.
GAGGATGTGAACAGCGGCAGCCATTTTACGATGCGGCCGACGGTCTATCCGATGCTTTCGAACTCGTCGCCGGGTGCCGTGGAGTGGACCGTGGACCCGGATGTGCGCACAGGCTGGTACCGGGATATCTTCATGTACGTGGCCGGTTCATCGATGGTGGACCGTGAAATTGAGCGGATGAACCGTGAAAACCCAGGCCGGTTCCAGTCCGTGGATCAGCTGGGACCTCAAATGGCCGATCATGATCCGGATGAGACCCGGACACGGGTCAGTCGTGGCGGGACGGTTCAGATTGGTGACTATGATATTGCTTTCCAGCGCTTTATCTATATCGAAGAATCGGAACTACCGGATAACAGCATCATCGGGGTCCGGGCCGTTCTGCAGCTGGAACACCGTGAAACCGGAGAGCGCTGGGAGGTCAGGCCGCAATATATACTGGTTTCTGAAGACGATGAACAATATGCATACAATCCGCCCGAAGAACTCCCATTTGCGGAAGAAGGTTCGGTCCGGTTCGGTGAAGTCCATCCCGGCAGCGACGAGATCGAACTGGTGATCCGCGGCATGGAAGGCGAGCCTGAGCGGGAATGGATCCTGCTGGCGGCCGAACACAAACCGATGATATCGGTGGTGTGGCTGGGTACTTTTTTATTGATGTTCGGTTTCAGTGTGGCTATTATGTACCGTTGGGCGGATCAGAAAAAGCGCGAGAAACTGGAGCAGCAGGGAGGCGAATTGCAGCAGGACGATAGCGACGATGATAACCTGCCCGTAAACGGAGATCCACAATCCATAACAACCGGAAAACCGGATGAACACCCGGCATAAAACCTTGCTTTTGTATCTGCTTGCAACCTGTCTGCTGCTGATCGGATCACCCGGGGTGCAGGCGCAGCATGTATTTTCGGCTTCGGATAATATTTCGGTTTCCGATGATGTGATGAAGGTGAATCCGGCTGCCCATCTGGATCAGACGGTATCTTATACCGGATCTTCTGAGCAGAGGCCTTCACAGTGGGGGGCATTACTGCGTTCGCTGGTGGTTCCGGGATGGGGACATCACTATGTCGATTCCGACAACTGGCGGACGGGTCAGTATCACCTGGCGGCCGAGGTGGTACTGCTGACCACCTGGCTGGGGATCTACCGGCAGTCGTGGGTGGTGGAAAAAAACATGTATACCTTCGCCCGGGCCCATTCCGGTGTGGACATCCGGGAGCATGGGCGCGCCTATGAACTGGCTGTTGGCGATCACCGTTCCATGGATGAATATATCGACTACCTGGAGCGTATGCGACAATGGGATCAACTGGATAACTTTCCGGAAACCCGGGAGTACTTTTGGGAGTGGGAGTCCGATGAGCTTCGCCGTGAATACCGGGATATGCGGTCCCGGCGGGATAATCTAGACCGGCAGCTTCCGACACTGGCGGCGTTTATGGTCGTCAACCGCTTGTTGAGCGGTGTGGGCGCATACAGCCGGGCAAGATCTTATGCTTCGTCGCCATCATCGGTCTATGTGGTTCCCGGACCCGACCAGCGGGGATTTGAAGCACGGTTGCGAATCTCTTTTTGATCTTCCATTCATGCCCCGATATGTAGTTCAATTGACCTATGACGGCAGCCGCTACAACGGCTGGCAGCGACAACCGGATGCGGAGACGGTCCAGGGAGAGGTGGAGCAGGCTTTAAGCACATTGACCCAGGAAGAAATCCGGCTCAGTGGTTCTGGCCGGACCGATACCGGTGTCCATGCCGATAATCAGTTTGCCCATTTTGATATCCCGATACCGGTGGACCGGAACTCGCTGCTGTACAGGTTGTGGCGTATCCTGCCGGATGACATATATGTCAGGGATATCCGCGAGGTCGGTGAACATTTTCATGCCCGTTTCGATGCCGGGTGGCGCCAGTACCGCTATCAGCTGCTGCTCCATCCCGATCCGTTCCATCGCATGTATGCCTGGTATCCCGGAGAGCGACTTGACTGGAAAGCCATGCGTTCATGTCTGGCATCCCTGGAGGGTGAACATGACTTTTCGGGCTTCTCCAGAAAGTCCGGCGAGCTGCCCCACAGCCGCTGCACGGTGTTATCCGCAGGCATTGAGATGCAATCCGGAAACCTGGTATATGTGCGGATACGGGCCAACCGCTTTTTACGGTCGATGGTCCGTGCCATTGTCGGCGGACTGGTCACGGTGGGAAGCGGTAAAAAAAATACCGAATGGTTTGAAAAACACTTGAAAGAGGGAATGGAAATTGATAATATTGCTCTCGCTCCGGCTAAAGGACTTTTTCTTGAGAAAGTTTTTTATCCGAAGTCGGTTTTAGACTTGACTTAAATGTCTATCTGTTCCTATATTTAAAGTCTTGTAAATAAGCAAGCAACTGCCACTCCTCCGTAGCTCAATGGCAGAGCATTCGGCTGTTAACCGAAGGGTTACTGGTTCGAATCCAGTCGGGGGAGCCAAAGTGAAATAAAGTGCGAGCTGGTAAGTTTTCATGCTTTCCGGTCTCGCACTTTTTTATTTTGTCTATTTTAATAAGGTGAGCAGGTGATAATGTG
>SLOL01000161.1 GCA_007132495.1 Balneolales bacterium | reverse complement strand
TCTGATCTCTGATCTCTGATCTCTGATCTCTGTTTTCTGATCTCTGTTTTCTGTCTCAGCTCCATATCCGGTCCCAGGAACGGACTTCATCCCATTCCGGAGTGGGCTCGAAAAATCCGGTGGCATGGTTGGGAGCATTCGGATTATCAGGCGGCCGGTCCATCCGTTCCCGCACCACCTCTTCATTCAGTTCCACGCCGATACCGGGTTTTTCCGGTACCTTGATATAACCGTCCTGAACTATGGGCTTTTCGATACCGGTCACCAGATCATCATACCATTCAAGATCCACAAAGTGGTGCTCCAGCCAGCTGAAATTCTGCGTGGCCGCGGCCACATGGGTGGCTGCCATCAGAGAAACAGGCGAAGAAGCGTGGTGCATCATCATGGTGATACCCTTTTGTTCGGCGTAATCACCTATTTTCTTCGTCTCCAGCAGACCGCCGTCACCCACCGGGTCGGGATGGATCATGTTTACCGCCCGTTTGTCAAGGAGTTCTTTGAATCCGTCCAGGAGATAGATGTCTTCACCGGTCAGTGTGGGGGTCGTGGTCGATTCGGTTATATCGCGCCACATGTCGGTGTAATACCAGGGAATCAGATCTTCCGCATACGCCATGGTATAGGGTTCCATCGCACGGCACAGTTTAATGGCTTCGTTGACCCCGAAGTGCCCCAGATGATCCACGCCCACGGGGATTTCGTACCCGATGGTCTCCCTCATCACGGCAAAGAACTCAACAAATTTTTCAATCCCTTTTTCCGTTACCTGCACCCGGGTGAACGGATGATCGGTATTGGAGTAGCTGCCGGGTATCCGGTTCCAGATACTCATGCCGCCCGGCTGATTCTGCCAGAATTCGGCGTTGACGAGCGTCCCCGGAATATCGGCAATGAGCCCGATTCCCACATCCATCTTCAAAGCGGTATACCCCCGGTCAACCCGCTCTTTCAGTCGATTGGCAAACTCCTGAGGATCCGATGATGAGGTGGTATCACAGTATATCCGCACCAGGTCACGGTATTTGCCGCCAAGCAGCTGGTAAACAGGCACCCCATAGGCTTTTCCGGCCAGGTCCCAAAGCGCGGTCTCCACACCGGATACTCCGCCTCCCTGCCGACCGTGGTAACCGAACTGCTTGATGATCCGGAAGATCTTTTCCACATTACAGGGATTTTCGCCCAGAATCCGGCTTTTAAGCATCAAAGCATAGCGATGGTCGCCGATATCACGGACATCACCATGCCCGATCAATCCCTGGTTGGTGTAGATCCGGATGATCGGGGTCCGCAGAACCGAGCAGACTCTCATATCGGTAATTCTCAATTCGGACGGATGGGAATCTGTCCGGACGTTTTGTGTGGCATAGGCGATCTGCTCCCTGAACGGTGCCGTTGTCAGTGCAGCCAGACTGAGACCGCCCGCGCCGGCGTTTTTCAAAAAGTCACGGCGACCCTTACCAGTATTATTGCTTTTCATAAGCTATTCAATTTGCTGTGAATGGTCTGTATCCTTAAAATCCTGCCTGTCTGTTGCAAGATAAAATCCGGAAAGTAGACACCCGGAAATGGGAATACTCCAGCGATGCCCTGCTTGCACAATATCTGCCAATGGTCAACTCCATATCCGATCCCAGGATCGAATCTGGTCCCATTCGGGGGTCGGAGCAAACAGCTCTTCACCTTCAATGAGATATTTCTCCAGCATGTTGTAATCGGGTTCGGCACCCAATCCCGGTCCTTCCGGTACGGCAATATAACCATCCTGCACCAGCGGTTTTTCAATACCGGTGATCAGATTGTCAAATTCCGGTTCATCGACGGAATGGTGCTCCAGCACACCGATATACTCACAGGCGGCTGCCGCATGGACCGATGCGAGCATACCCAGAGGCGAACCGGCGTAATGCAGATTTGCAACGATCCCATTGGCAGCACCGTAATCCACAATGCGTTTCGTCTCCAGAATGCCGCCGGTTGAACCAAGGTCCGGATGAATGATATTCACCGCCCTTTTGTCCACCAGCTCTTTAAATCCTTCCAGTCCGAAAATATCCTCGCCGGTCTTGGTAGGTGTGGTCGTCGCCTCGGTGATATCTCTCCAGTCGTCGGTATACATCCAGGGTATCAGATCCTCCATATATGCCAGGGTGTAGGGTTCCAGACGCCGGCAAAGCTTAATCGCTTCGTTTTTGTCAAAATGACCGGTATGGTCGATTCCCAGCTGCACTTCGTATCCTACCGTTTCGCGCATGACCCGCACGTACTCCTCAAACACATCAAGCCCTTTCTCGGTGATCTGGATCCGGGTAAAGGGGTGGTTGATCTGGCCGTACTCGCCTCGCGTTGACGAATACTGACTTTGAAGCCTGCGATCACCGACCGGAACATGGGCGTGGGTATTCACCAGACAGCCCGGTCCGCCTACGCGTGATATCCGCTCAATACCAATGTCCATCTTCAAAGCAGTGTAGCCCTGGTCCACCCGGGTCTGTTTCATTCGCCGGGCAAATTCGTGCGGATCATCATCTCCGGTTGTATCAGCATACACCCGTACACGGTCCCGGTATTTACCTCCCAAAAGCTGATACACCGGCACACCATAGGCCTTGCCGGCCAGATCCCACAGCGCCGTCTCCACTCCGGAGACTCCGCCGCCCTGACGACCGTGATAACCGAACTGTTTGATGATCCTGAAGATTTTCTCCACATTGCACGGATTTTCTCCCAGGATACGGCTCTTGAGCATCAGAGCGTACTCTTTGGCGGCACCATCTCTGACATCCCCGTATCCGGATATTCCCTGATTGGTATCAATACGGACAATGGGAGTCCGGAAAATGACATCACTGATTTCGGCAATCCGCATATCCGTAATCCGAAGGTCGGACGGCGCCGAATTGGTATTGACGGCCGGTGCAAATGCTGCTTCCGGATTTTCATAAGGTGCCATCGACAATGTTCCGAGTCCAAGCCCTCCGATTCCTGCTTTCTTTAAAAAATCCCGGCGACTGTTATCACTGCTGTGATTTCTCATAAGCCCTCCTCATTCGTAGTGTTAATATCCTAATCCACCCACTCCCGCCAATTGCGTGAACGGGTCTCCAGCATGTTGTCAATCGTCCCGAGCCCCACTCCATGCACTTCATGAAGTCGGGTCCGGTGCTCCTCTACCCAATCATAAAAATCCTCATTAATAGCCTCACTCCAATGCGTTGCATATACCTGATCCAGCGTATACACCCCCTCCCGCACGCGGGTGGTTCTGAACCTGTCCGTGATCCGTGTAACTTCAGAACCCAGAACCACCTCTTCGGCCATATGCGGAGGAATAAACAGTACACCGGCCTCCGTGGCCAGCACCACGTCACCGGGCAGTACAATGGCACCTCCAATTCGAGTCGGACCGTTAATGGACATCAGCATCGACTCATTCGCCCATGTGGGATGCCACCCTTTGACCCAGGCGTTAAACCCCTCGATTTGTCGCAGACCCTCCACATTACGTGCCGAACCGTAGATAACAGGTCCGTTGCCGGAATTGGTGTATATGGCATTGCCCAGATTCTCGCCGATCAGAGGACCCCATTCGATTTTGCCGAATCCGTCCGCCACATAGATATCCCCCTCTTCCAGCATATAAATCGGCCACTGGTTCGGACTGCCTTCAAAGCCGCGCGCTCTCCCTTTAGCAATCAATCGCTCTTCGAGGTCCGGACTCGCGGGCATATAGACGGCCGTCAATGCCCGTCCCACCATCAGCTGTTGAGGGTGCATAATTTCCCAATCCCCCTCAAACTTGTTATCGTATCCTCTGCCTCGAACACTTCCCCACGCCTCTTCAAGAGATACATACTTGATGCGCTCAAGGAGGTTATCAGAAACCAGTGGCCTTCCGTACTGATCGCGTTCTCCATCCCACTCCCGGGTGTAAAATTCGACCTCATCCGGAGTAACCCACTGGGCTTTGCCCGCATCAGCAAGAAACAGGCAGACGAGGATGGAAGACAGTATTTTGAATACAGGTTTTATGTTCACCATTTTCCCACTCAATTATTGTAAGGAATTGAAATAATCCGGTGTAAATCAACTCACCGCATGATGTCTCACCACTCGGTGACCGAACCGTCTTCGTTTCGCCAGATCGGATTGTGCCAGTCATGCCCCTTTTTTGCTGCCTGCTCCACCTTCTTTTCATCGATTTCAACCCCCAGGCCCG
>SLOL01000083.1 GCA_007132495.1 Balneolales bacterium | reverse complement strand
GACCTGTCCGCTCCCGGATTACGCGATTTGCCATGGTCTGGTCGTTGATTTCCTGGATGTTTCAGCATACTCAAAGACGTTGGGTGGTCAATCCGCCATCCACCATGAACACTTCGCCGGTAGAATAGGGAAAATCATTACTCGAAAGCGACAAAACAGCCCGTGCAATATCTTCAGGCAATCCCCACCGTTTCTGAACCGTTAATCCTTCCGCGATCAGTCTGTCATATTTTTCTTTTACTTTGGAGGTCATATCGGTCCGGATCACACCCGGTCGTACTTCATATACCGGTATGCCGTATTCAGCGAGATGAACCGCCCACAGTTTGCTGTGCATGGCAAATCCGGCTTTTGACATGCAGTACTCTCCCCGGTTGGTGGAGACCACGGTGGCCGATATTGAGCCTATATTGATGATGCTTGCCTGAAAGGAAGAGTCTGCCTTCTTGTTATCCACCATCCACCGGGCGATCGCCTGTGTCAGGAAGTAGGGCCCCTGCATATTGATGCGCATCAGCCGCTCAAAACTCTCTTCGGTGGCCTGTAGCGGGTTGAGTCGCTCTTTCGGAGCTACTCCCGCGTTATTGACCAGCAAATGCACCCGGTCGTACGATTCTTGCAGTGCATTCAGAATCGCATCCCGCCCTTCCCGGGTTCCGACATCCCCCCGGCAATAGACGACATTGGCCCCGGTTTCCCGCAGGCCTTGCAGAATATCTTCTACCTGACTTGCTTCCCGGACTCCGTTGATCGCCAAATCATACCCGTTTTCTCCCAGCATTCGCGATATGGCAAAGCCGATTCCCCGCGATCCCCCTGTGACAAGTGCTACCGGTTTCATATGTTTATTTTTTTATGTCTAAGGACATATGTAATGTCCATGTCGAAAATAATCATGCTCTTGTGTGACGAATTGCCGTCATGGCCATTTCATAGTGTTCATAATTTTTGATTCTATCGTCACATGTAATGCCATGACCGCAAGCACCAATGATGATCACGAATTCGTACTCCCGAAAAATGTATAATAGGGCTCTTCTTTCAATTCACGCCAGACGCAGAGCATCAGTTCACGTACATGATAGTCTCCCCACATGCTGGACTCTCCGCAAGGCACTTTTTGTCCCCGAGGTATGTGATCCCAGCCGTTGGGTCGGTGATAGACCGAGTGGAGCAGCAGCCCCTGGTGCCGGTCATCGGTACTCAGATAAGGTTCATTGAGTAATGTCTGTACCACTCGTAAACCGGCTTTCCGGTATTTTTCACCCTTCTCGCTTTCTCCTTTGCGATCGAGATAGCGGCCCAGCCGGAGCAATCCCTGGGCCCCGATAGCTGCCGCCGAACTGTCCACCGGTTCAAATTCATTGTAGGGGTCGGCCGGCTTCGTCCGGTAATCCCCCAGCCGGTGCAACTCCGGAGCACCGGTATCCCAATATGGGATGCCGTCCGATGAGGTGTTGTCGATATAGAAATCACACGTTGCCATAGCGGCTTTGCGCATCATGGCCTCGATCTCCTTGCGGCCTCCGAAGGGCTCCAGCTCATGATCATCAAGGGTCTCGATGAACTCCAGCTGTTCCGGATATCCGCACATGGCCCACGACAGGCCGCGGGTCCAGGTAGTCATCGGTGAGAACCCCTGCTGGGAGTTAGGGCAGCGGAAATTGCCGTCGTTGGTGTTGAAAATCGCCTCATGAGCCGTCCGGCCCCACAGGTCGTAGGCATCCCGCCCTTCGCCGTAATAGACATTGTACCTGGCTGTAGCCCGCGCGTGATCGACAAGCCGCCCCAGCAGGTTGATGGGTTCATCGTGTTCACCATACAGGGTATGTCCCAGTTTGTAGCTCATCGCCAGGGCACGAAGGGTGCGAACCGTATCCACAAACAGCGAATGGGGACCATTGAACGAGCAGATAAACCCGCCTCCGTCTGCCGTACGGGTCCAGCGGGCAGCCTGCACCGCTCCGGTATTTTTCAACGCCAACTCATAAAAATGGCGCTCCCAGTCGTTGCCGGTAATACGTCCCTCCTTCATCAGACGCCACAGGGCGCCATAGGTGCTCACATTGTTGAAACCGTGATCATGTACTCCGGTATGAGTGATGTGGGGCGCCATGATCTCCAGAGTAGCTGTCCGTCCCAGCTCCAGGAATTCCTTCTCACCGGTAACATCAAACTGCATGATCTCCGCCCCGAACTGAAACCCCTGTGTCCATTCGGTCCAGCCGCGCGTGGTATACTTGCCCCCGGCGGTGAAAACCGGTGAGCCGCCGGACGGATCATACTCCTTGCGGATCAGGTGGATTTTTCTTGCCGAGTGGTCCCAGAATGTTTCAAGCGATGGTTCCAGTGACTCAAGTGAAATATCTTCAATATGCATGTTATCATTAATTTTTACGGTGTAATATATTGCCGGGCTGTTATTATGGAGCTCATAACGGCTTTGTATCCAGCCACTTGCGCTCTTTCCAGGCCTGCAGTCCGATTTCTGCCAGCTGTACCCCTTTTGCCGCCTCTTTGAGATCCCAACGGAACGGATCACCGGAAATCAAATGCCTGAGATAAAGCTCCCACTGCACTTTGAATGCATTGTCAAAGTCCTCGGTTGCCGGCACTTTTACCCAGTCGTCATGAAAACGGTGCGGATTGTCGATATCCGGGTTCCAGGTCGGACGCGGAGTGGCCGATCGCGGCTGGATCCAGGCTTCCCGCAGGCCGGCCACAGCCGATCCTTCGGTACCGTCCACCTGAAAAGTAACCAGGTCATCTCTCCGGACCCGGGTGGCCCACGAAGAGTTGAACTGGGCTACTACTCCGTTTTCCAGTTCAAAAATAGCATAAGCCGCATCGTCGGCCGTCGCCTTGTACAGATTACCCTCTTCATCATAACGTTCAGGGATATGCGTGGCTCCCAGGCAGGCAACCGACTTTACTTCTCCGAAGAGGTTGTCAAGCACATAGCGCCAGTGGCAGAACATATCCAGGATGATGCCGCCGCCGTCTTCTTCCCGGTAGTTCCAGGAAGGCCGCTGAGGTGCTACCTGATCGCCCTCAAAGACCCAGTATCCGAAATCGGCCTTGACGGATACTATGCGTCCAAAAAAGCCCTCCTTGTTCAACCGGTCAAGTTTGCGAAGTCCCGGCAGCCAAAGCTTGTCCTGTACCACCCCATGTTTGATACCGGCATTTTCGGCCAGCCGGTGCAGCTCCATGGCATCAGTTGTATTCAAAGCGGTCGGTTTTTCACAATAGATATGCTTGCCCGCCGCAATAGCCTTTTTTACATTTTCAAAACGTTTGTCGGTCGTCAAGGCATCAAAGTAGACCGGGTAATCCGGATCCTTCATCAGGCTGTCGGGGTCGGTGCTCCAATCGGCTATACCGGTCTCTTTGGAGAGTTGCTCCAGCTTGGCGGGATTGCGGCCGGCCAATACCGGTTTGGGCATGATCGTCTCATTGTCACTGATTCGCACTCCGCCCTGTTGGATGATCGGCAGGATGGAACGCAACAAATGTTGATTCTTTCCCATCCGGCCGGTCACACCATTCATAATAATGCCAACTTTGTGCTCTTTTATCCGGTTGCTCATTTTCAATAGTCCTGTGTAATATTTGCAATAATGTAATGAATATTGGTGATCTACTGTCCGTCATTCGGGAGGATCGGTACACTGTCACCCATCACTCAGGTGGATCGGTACACTGCGGCCAGGCACCTTCGGGCAGAGACGGGACATCCTTCCCCGCTTTCGGGAGAGTCCCCTCCAGTTCCTGTTTCCAGTGTGCCACATCACCGGCCGGACCATAACAGTAGATCATCTTCATCGGTCGATCACCGGTATTGGTCAATTGATGATATTCACCCGGTGGAATAAATACGGCCTGACCTGCAGAAACAGGGGCTCGTTCTTTGCCGAGACACATCTCCCCATCGCCCTCCAGAACCAGATAGACCTCTTCCTGTTCCTGATTGTGCCAGGGAACCTGGCCGCCATTGGGATCCAGCACGACCAACCCCATGGCAAACTGCTCTGCCTGGATAGGGGCTGCTCCTCCGACGATGTTTCGGGTATGGCGTCGCGCCGGAAAACGGCGACCTTCCATTTTATTTAAATCTGTAATAATCATATCACTGTATTTTGTGAGACCTGAACAACCCAATTACAGGTACAACCTGTTCAAATAACTAATTGACTGTCACTGCAGGAGGATAAGCGTAATCCCGCCACAACCGGTT
>SLOL01000137.1 GCA_007132495.1 Balneolales bacterium | reverse complement strand
TATTTATATATATATTGACACTTACTCAACCCGGATCGTATTTTACAGGCCTCCGGTGCCACTATTTTCATACCGGTTCTCAAACACCATTATCCGTTTCAGACACCACTATCTTCTTCAAACACCAATATATTATGTAACCGGCATCCCCCAACCAATGATATTCCATGGACGAACAAAAAAAGTATTCCACTACCTCCGAAGGATCCGACGCTCAAAACCATAATGGACCGGCAACCGCCCAGGGTCCGAAAAAAATGAACCGCCGTCAGGCACTCAAGTACATCGGAGCCGGATCCGGTTTGGTGCTCCTTGCCGGAGGTACCGGTTTTTACGGTTATCGCCGAAGTCTTCGTATATCTTCGGCCGAGGCGGACAGAATTAAAAATGTCCGGTTTGTCATTGCCGGAGGCAGTATCGGGGGGATCACCGTTGCAGCCCGGCTGCTGCGTGCCGTACCGGAAGCCGATGTAACCATCATCGAACCCCGTACCCGCCATCACTATCAACCCGGTTATACCCTGGTCGCGGCGGGGGTCTATGATCGCAGTGATGTGCTATTTGACCAGGAATCGCTCTTTCTACCGGGCATGAAGTGGGTTCGCGACTCCGTAGAGGCCTTCGAGCCGGAAAAAAACCGGGTTCGAACACACTCCGGTGATCATATAGAATATGACTATCTGGTGGTCGGTCTCGGTGTTGAAACCAATCCCGGTTCGATTGAAGGCTTTTCAGAAGCTATTGCAAGCGATCACGCCGGCAGCATCTATGATCTGGAAAACGCTGCAAAATACCGGCATTTAGCCCGCTCTTTCCAAAGTGGGGAAGCGGTCTTTACCTATCCTGCAGGTTTTGTCAAATGCGGCGGCGCTCCTCAAAAAATCACATGGCTCTCCGAGGACTTATGGCGTTCTGAAGGAACCCGCGAAAATATCAATGTTCATTTCCACACCAACCGGCCCTCGCTGTTCCCTGTGGTTCCGAAAGTGGATGCCGCCATCACCCCACTGATTGAAGCACGCGGAGTCCATAATCACTACCGGCAAACGCTCAGGGCTATTGATGTATCCACCAGAACCGCCATTTTTGAAGAGCAGATGGCTGACGGATCCAGCCGGGAGCTACGCCGGAAATATGACCTGCTTCATCCTGTACCGGGCTTCCGGACCCCCGGACCACTGCGTGACGGCCCTTTGACGGCTCCGGGAATGGGGGGCCAGATGGAGGTGGACCGTGAAACGCTTCTCCATAAACGTTTCGACAATGTGTTCGGAGTTGGGGACTGCGCCGCTACCGGTGCTCCCAAAACGGCCGCCACCATACGCAAACAGGCACCGGCCGTGGCAGACAACCTGATCGACCTGGCTCTGGACCGCCGGCCTTCTCACCTGTACGACGGCACATCCGGATGTCCGCTACTGACCCGCTACGGCCGCTGCATGATGTTTGAATTCGACTTCAACGGCGAACTGGTCAATGAGTGGATATACCAGTCCACCAAAGAAACCCGAATTTGGTGGGATTTCAAGGTTCACGGACTGAAACAGCTGTACCGCCATGTGATGATGAACGGCTATGTATGACAGCTTGCATTGGTACGGCAGAAATGGTCACGGCTGGAAAAGGTTAATACCTGGGCACTTCCGGATCGATTTCTTCCGACCAGGCCAGAATTCCACCTTTCAGATTGTATAGATTGTCATATCCGAACTTCTGCCGCAGCTCCCGGATGGCATCGGCGCTTCGTTTTCCGCTGCGGCAGTGGACCACTACTTTCCGGTCTCTGGCGATTTTGTCCGCATTATCGGTAACCGTTTTCAGAGGTATGAGCTCCCCGCCGATTTCAGCAATATCGTATTCGTGCGGTTCCCGGACATCGATCACCTGGATCTTCTCGCCACTGTCCAGCCACTCTTTGAATTCTCTGACCGTAACTTCCGGTACCTCATCGACGGACTCCTCTTCTTCTCCGTTACCGGATACTCCGCAAAACATCTCATAGTCGATCAGCTCCGTGATGGTGGGGTGATCACCGGTCAGCGGGTTCGCTTTGTCCTTGCCGACCTTCATGGTCCGGGTGGTAAAGGAGAGGGCGTCGAACAGAAACAGCTTGCCGGATAGCGGTTCACCCAGTCCGGTAATCAGCTTGATCACCTCGTTGGCCTGCATTGAACCGATGATGCCGGGCAGAACGCCCAAAACTCCCGCTTCGGCGCAGTCGGGCACCATTCCCGGCGGCGGCGGTTCGGGAAACAGATCCCGGTAATTGGGGCCGCGCCGCCCCTCTTCATCCACATAATTAAATACCGATACCTGACCTTCAAACTGAAATATGGAGCCGTGTACATTGGGCTTGTCCAGCATCACGGTGGCATCGTTAATCAGGTAGCGGGTCGGGAAGTTGTCGGTTCCGTCGGCCACAATATCGTAATCGCGGAGGATATCCAGCGCATTGTCACTGGTCAGACGCGTTTCATGAATCCTGATTTCGATATGCGGATTGATTTGCTGAAGCCGCTCTTTGGCCACTTCTACCTTCGGCCGTCCGACATCCGAAGCTCCGAACAGAACCTGGCGGTGCAGATTGCTTGCATCTACCGTGTCGTAGTCAACGATCCCGATGGTCCCGACTCCGGCGGCCGCCAGATACTGCAGCATCGGTGCTCCGAGTCCGCCGGATCCGACCGACAGAACGCGTGCCCCTTTCAGTTTTTTCTGTCCTTCCATGCCGAATTCCGGAATGGTGATATGGCGGCTGTAGTGCTGAAGCTCCTGAGAGGACAGTTCAACGTTCCGGAATGATTGGTCCTCCTCCGGCCCGCCGTTCCTGCTGTGTCTGTCGTTCTCACTGTTCCGTTCGTTCACGCTTTTCTGTTCGCTCACGCTATTCCCGTCGCTCCCTCCGGCGATGGCCGGAACGATGCTGACTTGGGTATCTCTATCCAGTTTCTGAACCCCGTAGCTACCGGGCTGCACCTCGTCATCGCCCACATAGATTTTGATGAAAGAACGGACATTTCCCTCATCATCCATCAGGTTTTGTTTCAAATCGGGGTAGGTGGTTACCAGATGGTTCAGAGCTCCGGAAAGGGTCTCCTTATCCGTCTCAAATATCCGGTTCTGACCGGTAAATTTGCGCAGTGGTGTAGGTATTATGATTTTTGCCATGGTTTCCTCTGCTAAACTTTGTTAAATATCGCTTGATATCGAGTCTGTTGCCACTGTTTCTTCTTTGAATTTCCACTCTTCACCGAGGCGCCATGATCGCAGATCGGTCGCCGATCCGTCGAAAACCGACACGATGATATACGAGAACCAGGGAAGGGCGGATTTCAGGTCATGCTCCGACGGCATTGCCGGATGATCCGGATGCGAGTGATATACACCGAGCAGTTCCAGATCATACTCCAATGCGTGCGCTTCAGCTTTCCGGTAATCGGACGGGTCAATCAGGAACCTGCTGCTCCGGTTACCCTTCCTGACATTGGCGACCCTGGTGATCCCGGTAGCCCGCCGGGTCATTCCGTCCCTGCCGAAAATGAAACCGCAGCACTCTTCGGGATACATCTCCTCGGCGTGGCGGAACATCTCGTTTTTATTGGATTGTGACAGTTTGAGCGTCATGTACTCCTTTTTGTGTTACAAATTTGTCTTACAAATATTTCCCGTTTATTTCGTTGTATTTGCTTCCGTCATCCGGCAGGACCGTAACGACGGTTCCTTCGTTCAGCGTTTTGGCCAGATCCAGCGCACCGGCCAGATTGGCGGCGGAAGAGGGGCTGATAGCCATATTCTTCCGGGCGGCCACCTCTTTGATCAGTTCCAAAGCCCGCTCTGTATTCACCCGGCGCACTTCATCGGCCAGTTCCTTGTCGTAAATACCCGGGACCCGGGCGGTTTCCAGATGCTTCCATCCTTCCAGGCCGTGCATGGGCAGATCCGGCTGAAGCGCAACAAGACGGATATCCGGAATCACCGACCGGAGCCTGCGTCCGGTGCCGATGAATGTACCGGTGGTGCCGAGTCCGGCTGTAAAATGGGTGATTCGATAACCGGTCTGTTCCAGAATCTCCCTGCCGGTCGTGTGATAATGGGCCTTCCAGTTGTTGTCGTTGTTGTACTGGTCGGCGTAGAAATAGCGGTCCGGGTGCTTTTGATGCAGCGTTTCGGCGAATTCCTGGGCTTCATCGGTAGATCCTGTAGGGGGAGTAAGATGTAATGTGGCTCCCAGTTCACGCACGATGCGCTTGCGCTCGTCCGAGGCGTTTTCCGGCATGCAGAGGGTCACGCCTATCCCCAGCTCATTGCCGATGGCCGCATAAGCTATGCCGGTATTGCCGCTGCTGGCATCCAGAATCTGCCTGTTTCCATCCAGCAGGCCGCTGTGAATGGCTTCCCTTACAATGTAATAGGCCGGACGGGATTTTACACTTCCTCCGAGCTGCCGCCATTCCAGCTTGGCATAGATTTTCACCTTTGCTGCGGGACAGAATTCCGAGAAGGAGACAAGCGGGGTATCTCCTACTGAGGAAGCAAGTTTATCGCATGCGGTGCGCAACGACGATGACCTGGTATGTTTGACATCGGTTTCCATATAAAACGGGATAATAAACGTAAAGGTTCTTTATGACAGGGAGAAGAGAGGGGGGCGTACCTGGCGTCTGAGACTGTTAACGCCCGGTTATCCGGGCGTTTGATTACCGGTTTCAATCAGCCGTCCGAATAGACCGAGACCGGTGCAAACGCTTCAGGAGCTGCAACAGCAGCAACAACAGCAACAACAGGCCGAACATCGGCGGTTGTGGAAGGCAAAGAGACTCAATGTTATTGAGGTTGCTGTTAAGTACATATATCGGGATATCTCGTATAAGTAATCTACGTAATCCGTGCTTTACATGGAAAGAAAACGGATATTCCCATCGTATAATTGCCCGAAAATACTAATTTTATACAGAAAACAGAATACAAAATACAGAAGACAGAGGGCAGAAGACAGAAGACAGAAAACAGAGGTCGGAGGTCGGATGACAGAATACAGGTTTCAGGGAGCAGTGGAGCGGGACAGTGTTGCAGAGGGTTGTGAGTTTGTTTGGGCGTTTTGGAGGATCGTTCAAATAACCTATTATGGAAAGTGGGCCGATAGCCTCCGGGCTGCCTGTTCCGGGTTATCGGCTGCACAAATGGCTCGGCTGAGCGCAACGGCATCGGCGCCGGTTTCGAGTACCTGACCGATATTGTCCTCCCGGATTCCGCCGATGGCTACAACCGGTATCTCAATTGCCGCTTTCAGCTCTTTCAACACCTCTACGCCTCTGGGCGGATATTCTTTTTTCTTGGTGGCTGTCTCGAATATATGCCCGAAGCCCACATAATCGGCTCCCTGCCGTTCGACCCGGATCGCCTCTTCGACGGTTGAAGCTGTCCCTCCGATCAGTTTGCCGGATCCGATCATGGTACGTACCACATCAACCGGAAGGTCATTCCGGCCCAGATGCACGCCATCGGCATCGGCTGCAAGGGCTATATCGGCGCGGTCATTGATGATGCTGATGACCCCCGACTGTCGGCACCGCTCCACAACACGCTTTGCGGTCTGAAGCAGTGGACCCGATTCCAGCTGTTTGTCGCGCAACTGGATGATGCGGACGCCTCCTTTAATCGCCATATCAGCCAGCTCTTCATGGTTGAACCGATCCTGAGTCAGAGTATCGGTTACCAGATACAGTCCGGTGATATTTTTGTACTGATCCATTTTGATAGTAACACCTTTGATGGTGATCCCTTTTGATGGTGATCCCTTTTATGATAAGCTCTTAAAATGATGATCCATTGTAAAAGTGGTTTATTGTTGAACGTGAATCATTGTAGAGCGTGAATTATTGCGTGAATTATTGTTGTGCGTGATTTTGAGATTAAACCATCGTGAAGGTGGTTTATCGTTGAGCGTGATTCAGAGATTTGAACCATCGTAAAAGTAGTCCATTGTTAAGTGTGAGCCATCGTATCTGCTATTTACGTTCCTATAATGAACCGAGAGCCTGTTGGAATTCTGTAACAATCCTCGCCGGATCGGAAGTTGTCTTCTGCGCCGAGTCAACCGTTGCCATCAGGGCCGAAACGGCGGCTGCCCCCCGGGCGCCTGCCGCAAGGCACAAGCCGGCGTTCGAGGGGAAGATCCCGCCGACGGCATATACCGGAACCGCTACAGATTCGCATATCTTCCTGAGTCCGTCAATCCCGGCCGTCGGGACACTGCCTTGTTTGGATCCGGGCTCAAAGACGGGACCGTACAACAAAAAATCCACCCCTTCGCCGGCAGCCTGTTCGGCGCCCTGCAGGGAATGGACACTCCGGCCGATCATCAGCCGGCCGTCGAGTCTGCGAATCTCATCGGCCGGCATGCTTTTTTCCCGGCAGTGCACCCCGTCGGCGTTGCAGGCAAGGGCCACATCCACCCGGTCGTTTATAAACAGAAGCGTACCGTGCTGTTTTGTGATATCGCGTATGGCGGAAGCCAATCGGTAATAATCACGGGCAGGCAGGTCTTTTTCCCGGAGCTGGATGCTTCGCAATCCCTGGCGGCACAGCATGCTCACCCTCGACAGCAGTGCTTTTTCGCCCCCGCAGGCCGACCGGTCGGTGATTCCGTATAGACGAAAATCAGGCATCCGGATCCAGCTCGATCATCTGGTCCAGCGGACTCGAGGCTTTGGCATACAGCCGGCGCGGTATGCGTCCGGCTTTACAGGCAAGTCGACCGGCCTCGATGCCCAGCTTCATGGCCTCGGCCATCATAACCGGGTGTTTGGCTTTGGAGATGGCCGAATTCAGCAGGATACCGTCTACGCCCAGCTCCATGGCCTCGGTTGCATCCGATGCGGTACCCACACCGGCATCCACAATCAGCGGCACATCGATCACTTCCCGGATGATCCGGATATTGTATGGATTGCGGAGGCCCATGCCGGACCCGATCGGCGAACCCAGGGGCATAACGGCGGCACACCCCATTTCCGACAGTTTCCGGCAGGTTATTGGATCGTCATTGCAGTAGGGCAGGACGACAAATCCGTCATTCAACAGTGTTTCGGCAGCTTTAAGCAGCTCCGGAACGTCCGGAAACAGCGTCTCATCGTCACCGATCACCTCCAGTTTCACCCAGTTTGTGCCCAGCGCCTCCCGGGCCAGCTGAGCTGTCAACACCGCTTCTTTGGCCGTAAAACATCCGGCGGTGTTCGGCAAAATATCGTACCCGTCCTCTCTGAGATAATTCAGGATATTTTCCCCGGAGCCATTGTCCAGGTCGGCACGGCGAATGGCTACAGTTGCCATTTCCGCACCGCTGGCCTGCAGGGCATCCCGCATAACCTGTGGATTGGGAAAGCCTGCCGTACCAACAATCAGGCGTGACTGGAATTCGCGATCGGCTATCTTGAGTTTTTGCATCGTCATTTGAGTTTTCTTTATGGAGTTAATCGCTCTGAGCCGCCTTGTTTCACTGTTATGACGTTCGTTGCGGCGGTGTTGCAGGAACTCGCGGCGACCCGCCCGGATCCGCCTTTTTCACTGTCATGACGTTCGTTGCGGCGGTGTTGCAGGAGCTCACGGTCATCCGCCCTGAACCGCCTTTATCACTTCCAGGCGGTCGCCCTGATCAAGTTTGTGCTCCGGCCACTCATGTTTCGGTACTACGGTGTCATTCACGGCAACCGCCAGGCCGTCCATATTTTCTTCATAGCCTGATGCTGCCAGCGCCTCTGCAAGTGTCACACCGGGACCGGAGTCAAGTATTTTCGAATTTCCGTTTATTACGATCTCCAATGGTTTATCGGTCATCTTTGTATTAGCTGTTTTCGCCGGAATACACACTCATTATTGCCATATTCCGATATTGTCACCATTTATCGTATCTGTATCCGTCAGAGTATATCCATATCTGTTTCCTGCGCATATTAACAACCTTTCGGCGGGTAATTTATTGTTTTTTAAAGCGAAGCGGACTGAATTCTTTCAATTGCCCGTGCGGTCTGTTTTCGATGATTTCATCCGCCAGGCTGAAGGCCGTGACCGGCGCATAGAGGATGCCGTGGCGATAGTGCCCGGTAGCGTAGTAAAGCCCCTCCACTCCGGCATACCCGATGGATGGAGCATGGTCGCGGCCGGCGGGCCGGAGTCCGGTTCGTACTTCCTCCAGCGGAAGATCGTAGATCGACGGCACCAGTTCCCAGCCGTCCTCCAGCAGTTCCTTGACGCCGCCGGCGGTAGGGGTGGTGTCGTACCCTTTCTCTTCGCTGGTCGCGCCCAGGCGTATCGTACCGTCGCTTTTGGGCACCAGGTAAACCCGGGGACTCCGGATCATGCATACCGGTTCACAATCGGTGGTCTGTTTGAGCGTGAGGATCTGCCCTTTCAGCGGCCGGATCATTGGTTGCGCCGTTGCGGGCAGTCCCGCGATCCGGTCACTCCAGCAGCCTGCGGCAATCACCACGGCATCACACGGGTGCGTTTTGCCACCGGCACGCACACCCTCAACCCGGTCACTCCGATGCACCAGTTCATCCACCGGGGTTTGCTCCCGGAGCTGTCCGCCCCGGTTCCGGAATGCCTGCAGCAGTGCTGAAAGCAGTTTACGGTTGTCAATCTGGCCATCATCCGCCAGCCAGGCGGCGGTTACCACACGGGGAGAGAGCAGTGGTTCGCGTTCCCGTGCTTCGGCACTGCTGATCATTTCGATGCGCATATCCAGCTGTTTGCGAAAATCATAGAGGCGGCGCACCTGTTGTGCATCATCCCGGTCCACTCCGACCAGCAGCGTTCCGCAAGTATCCAGCTCCGGAACAAAACCGGCATCCTCGCGCAGCTCTTCCAGGAATTGCGGATAGCGCTCCAGGCTCAGCTGACCCAGCTTCATCAGGTTCAGCTCTTCAAAACCCACTTCTGCGTAAGGGGCCAGCATTCCGGCCGCTACATCACCGGTAGACGCTCCTGCCCGGTCCCGTTCGTACAGCGTTACGCCGGCTCCCCGGCGAAGCAGCTGCCAGGCCGTGCTCAGCCCGATGATACCGCCGCCCACTACTGCAATTTTCATAATCTCCCTGCCTGTTTCATTGAAATCGATACCGGATGATGCCTCATTCTACTATATGCCTCATTCTACTACGTGACCTAACGCACGGCCATCCAACAGAATATCTGAAAAATGGCAGAACATAACATCCTAAACCGGCTTGCCTTTAACCCTGGTCAACCGGTGGCATAACACCCTTATACTTATTTTAGGTGCATACTATTGATAAATAATAAATTAGTGGATTTTGACTTTATGCCTGATTACTTTACGGCGTAAATATGGGCGGGATGTGGTGATACGCATAAAATCACGGTTTAATAACTTTACAGAGAGCGATCCCAACCGATGTATGAGCGCATGGGAACTATGAGAGGCGTCGCCCCGCCCCCTCCACACACTGCTAATCAAAAATGCAAGCTATGACAAATCCGTTACTTACCCCTGTCACTACATTGGAGAGGTTGTACAAATGTCTCTTCGTCCATGTTCATGCCTGTTTACCGGTTACGGGACTATTTGCTTTCCTGGCGATCTTGCTGGTTGCAATACCGGCACATGCCAACGATCCGGTATGCGATAATACGGTAGTAGCCGGCGACGCGATTCAACCCGCAATCAATGCGGCCGATTCCCTGCACGTAATTTGTGTGGAACCGGGTACCTACAATGAAGAACTCCACATTGAGACGGGACATATTTCCCTGGTGGCAGCCGATGAAAGCAGCGCTCCGGTGCTTCAGGGCACCGGGACCGCTATTCTCATCACCGAAGCTGACAGCGTGCGGATCGAGGGCTTTGAAATCCGCAACAGCGACCGGGCCATACAGCTTGACGGGAGCATGGGGGTTCGGATTATCAACAACCTCATTACGGAAAACGAATGGGGAATTCACGACTCGTTCTCATCCGGATCGGACAGTACCATCGTTACCGGCAATACCATCACTAACAACTCTATCAGGGGAGTTCACCTTGACAATATCCGCGATGTTATCTTCAGCAACAATACGGTGAACGGAAATGCCGGATCGGCATCCGGTCTTGGTATGGGGATCAGAATCGGCGGAACATCATCTGTCACCGAGAATCACATCGAAGGAAATGGCGATGTCGGGATCTGGGCAGTGGGACCGGAGAACCACTTCGAGAACAACACGATCATCGACCACCAATACGGCATAACGCTTGCACGCCCCCAGGGGAATGCGGCCGATCATGCTTCGGTGGTCAACAATACCATCACCGGCAGCAATACCGGAATCAACCTCCAGGCGGCACACGTCGAACTGATCAATAATACCATCACCGGCAATGTCGTGGATGTGGTACTTTCATCAGCCCATTTTGCCACACTTACCGATAATACGTTTGAATCCGGAATCACACTTGAAATCAGCAATGTCATTGCGGACGTGTTCGATCACACCATGAGCGGGAATACGGTGAATGGAGATCCGCTCTTTTTCGCGAATGGGGTCAGCTCGCCCGATATTCCGGCCGATGCCGCGCAGATCATCCTCTATGATGTCGATGATGTGACCATCAGCGCTCATAATTTCGACGGAGTCGCCGCTGCCATCCAGATCGGATTCAGCAGCAACCTGGAGATCAGCGGGAACAATATCACCAATATCGGCGGACAGGCGATCGGGGTTTTCGGATCACCGGGAGCGAGTATCATCAATAATACGGTTACACTCAGCGGTGACATTATAAGCGTGCCTGCGTTACATCTGTCACACTCCTCCAACAGTACCATTACGGGTAACACCGTCACCGACAATCTTGACCAGGGTATCTCGGTCACCAACTCCACCGATGTAACCGTAAATGAAAACCATTCATCAGACAATGCCCGTAACGGTCTGTTTGTTGCCAATAATTCACATCGCGTACATATTGAAGACAACACCTTCAACAATAACGGAAGCCGCGGTATCCGGCTTTTCAGCCAAAGTGAGGACGCGACCATCACCGGAAACACCATCAACGGCAACGAGGAACAGGGTATCTGGGATGGACTCTGGTCCCAGGAACCCGGGGCCACGATCACCGACAACCAGGTGGAAAACAACGGCCGGGAGGGTATCGACTACCGTTCGCGCTACGGCACCATCATCGGAAATACCGTAACCGGAAATGACGGAATCTTCGGCGGCATTAATGTCGGCCGTGACGGAGTGGTCCGGAACAACACCGTCACCGACAATAACACCTACGGGATCAACGGTGCCCGGGATGTTCTCATCGAGGAGAATACGGTAACAGGAAACACCATGGGTATCCGGATCAGCATAGCCCGTGATGTTATCGTCAGGGAAAACGAGGTCAATGACAACGGCGATCACGGAATTTTTATCGAACGGGCAGATGATGGTCACTTCAATGACAATATCATCTCCGGCCACTATGTGGATATTATGATTGGCGACCAGACGGTCAACGCTACCATCAATAATAACACGATGGAGAGTGGAATCGCCATGCACAGCCACTCAGTGGAGATGGATGAACTGGTGCATTCGATGTCGGGTAACACCGTAAGGGACAACAAACCCCTCTTTTTTGCAAAAGGGGTTGACAACCCGTCCATCCCGTCCGATGCCGGCCAGATCATCATCGGTAATTCCACCAATGTGGATATAAGCGGATTCGAGTTCAGCGATATGACAAACGGCATTCAGGTTGCATTCAGCGACAATGTCCAGATTACCGACAACACGATCACCGGAAGCACACCGTCCAGCACTTACCGACGCGGTGCCATCACCGTCTGGGGTGCCAATGATGTTCAGATTTCCGGTAACACCCTGAGTGAGAATGGAGGATACAGTATCGAAGTCTTCCAGACCGAAGACCTTGTTATTACCGGCAATTCTTTGGCAAACAATGCCCGCGGACTGTATCTGACCCATTCGGATGACGGCATTATCTCAGAAAACATCGTCGAATCCACCACATTCATGGGGATGGAGGTCGAACAAAGTCCGGGTGTGGGGCTCCTGAATAATCACGTGAGTAACGGCGGACATCATGGTATTAAGTTCACCAATTCCAACGGTGCACGTGTTGACAGCAATACGATAGAGCACAGTGAAAGGATCGGAATGTACTTCGAATCGACAGACAGTATTGAAGTCCGTGGCAACACCATAGCCCATAGCGGGGAAAGCGGTCTTGAGTCGCACTTCGGATTCCGCACCTCCGACGAAGCGGTCATATCCGGCAACACTATTACCTACAGCGCCGAATACGGAATTAATTTCAATGTTGATGGTGCGCACGTATACGACAACCATATTGCCGACAATCAAGACGGCATTAGAATCGGTGCCCCCGCTGACGTCGAAGACAACCGCATTGAAAATCACACCGGTGTATCCATCGTTGTGGAGCAGGATGCTGAAGAAGTAGTAGTAACCGGCAACAGTTTCACCAATAATGCCGACGGACTCGACTACTCGGACGCAACACCTCTTCTGGCTACCGGGAACTGGTGGGGTGATGCCGGCGGCCCGTCGGGCGGGGCGGATGATCCCGAAACCGGGACTACAGCGGACGGAACGGGTGATCCGGTGGCCGCAAATGTCCGGTTTGATCCCTGGCTGAGTGTCGACCCGGTTGACGATCCCGGTACGGATCCCGGAGAGGTCATCACGGTAACTTCCTGCATGGATATCACACAAAGCGGTCAGTACGAACTGGACGGCGATCTGTCCGGCAGTAATGGATGTCTTACCATTACTGCAAACGATGTAGCCCTTGACGGACTCGGTCACACCATCACCGGTCAGGGGAACGGTTCCGGATATGCCATCGATCTGGATGGTTCGGATGGAGAGCTTTCCGGCATCACTGTGAAGAACGTTAATCTTGAGCAGTGGGATACCGGATTGCGGGTGTTTCAGATCCGGGAGAGCGAGTTTACCGATATTGCAGCAAGCGACCATGAGGAGAGCGGGATCTCTGTCAGTGCAGCCGCTCAAAATCAATTCACCAATATCTCTATTTCGAATTCCGGGTCGGAATCCGATCACTACGGCTTTCAGTTGGCGGAGGAAAGCCATCACAACGAGCTGCAGGACATCGTCATCTCTTCGGGAACGAACGGATTGTCGCTGGGTACCGATTCCACTTTGGTAGACACGCTCGAGGTAAGCGATATGGCGGGGACTGCGGTACGGCTTTGGCAGGAGGCGGCCGACAACACGCTTTCAAACCTTGTGATGAGCGATAACGGAACCGACTATGAATCCGGCAATGGTGCGGAAGACAACAAGGTAGAGCATATGACTCTGGACAATGCCGTCATTTCCTTTCAGGCCCGGGATGTGCAGATTAATAACACGGATCCGCCTGCCGATCTGCCGGGAGATCTTCAGCAGCTCGATCACTTTGTCGAGATTGTGGAGTCGCCGATTGCCGGCGACTCCCCCCTGGCAGCGTATTTGCGGTTTCATTACGACCCAAACGCTCTTGATGACACGGCAGAGTCCTCTCTGGAAGTGTGGCGTCACCATAATAACGACTGGACGGCACCGGCCTACGAATCCTACACCTCGGGTGTCGACACGGATGAAGCGTTTGTTTATGCCGATAACATTTCGGACTTCTCGGTATTTGCGGTGATGAGCAGCGACGTGGCCACATCGTCCGATTTGGCCGATCTGCCCGAGGTGTTCCGGTTGGCGCAAAACTACCCGAATCCATTCAATCCGATCACTACCATCCGGTATGAACTTCCCGAAGCGGCTGATGTGCAGCTGGAGGTATATAATCTGCTGGGGGAACGGGTGACAACGCTGGTCGACTCCAACCAGAATGCCGGGCGGTATGATGTCGGCTTCGACGGATCCAGTCTTTCAAGCGGCGTCTACGTCTACCGGCTGCGGGCGGGTGATTTCGTCAAAACCATGAAACTGACACTGATCAAATAACATTCACCGGCAACCTGCCGGAAATATTTCCCAAGAATAAATAACCTTCATTGACCATCCGGGAGTAGTTTAAAGGTGTGACTGTTCCAACAACGGTCACGCCTTTTTTCTACTCATCCAACAAACGATAAGAGACAAAAGCAAACCTGCGGCTGTCGGGAGCCCAGCTGGGGACATTAATGGTGCCCTGTCCCCCCGTGAACCGGGCCAACTCGGTGATCTCGCCGGTTTCAATGTCCATAAGCCGCAGCATCACATTCTTGTCGGGTGGATGAGAACCCGGATCAATGGGATCGATATAGGTAAGAAAGGCGAGATACCTGCCGTCGGGAGAGGGATGCGGGAACCAGTTGTTGTATGTATCGTCGGTTATCTGAACGGGATTGGCGCCGTCGGCATCCATCCGCCAGATCTCCATGCTGCCCGTCCGTTCGGAGTTGAAATAGATGTATCGGCCGTCCGGCGAGTAATCGGGTCCGTCATCCAGACCGGGCGTATCGGTCAGTTGCGTTTCTTCGCCCCCTTCCACCGGGATGGTGTAGATGTCGAACTGTCCGTCGCGCAGGGCTGTATAAGTCAGCGTTTTACCGTCAGGTGACCAGCCGTGCCAGTACGACGGGCCCTTTTCCGTAACCCGCCGGGGGGTGCCGCCCTCGATGGGCACAATATAGATAATGGAGTTGGATCCGGGAGGCAGGTCGTCGACATGGTGACTTATGGCCAGCTTCTTGCCATCCGGAGAAATACCGTGGTCGTTATTGTTGGACGTGGCAAAGTCGGTC
The DNA here is from genome assembly GCA_007132495.1 of Balneolales bacterium. GTDB lineage: Bacteria > Bacteroidota > Rhodothermia > Balneolales > Natronogracilivirgulaceae > SLOL01. Next base: position 637 of record SLOL01000137.1, on the reverse strand, counting down.
GGTATGACTTCAGGCTCACCCCCTTCCACCGGAATGCGGTACAGCAGCCCTTCCTGGTTGAAAATAAGCTCCTCCCCGTCATGCGTCCAGTTCGGTGCTTCAAAACGGACGTTCTCCCGGTGAACAACCGTACGCTCGCCGGTATGGATGTCGATGGTTTCCAGGACGCTTTCAACACCTTGCCCTTGTACCGCAACAGGTCGCAGGATGGCAAATACAACAACCAGACCGGCCACAAAAAGTGATGAGAAACAGAGTGGTGCCCAACTCTCCAGAATACAGCATGGTGGTGAGAAACTTTCCATATGATAACCGCTTTGATTTGAATCCATAGTACATTCCTGTTGTTATGAGGTGATACTCCCAGTTATTGGATCTCGTTGTTAAAAACTCCTTTAACTTAAAAATAATCCGCATCCCTTATCATACAAAAATTGGTGTTCCCACAGACAGGCATAAATATTGAACCATCCACTCTGTCAATTACACATATTCTGCCATTCATATATATATGGCAGGAAACAGGGTGATATACCATTTGGAACCTTGCCGGTTGATTCACATCTTTATGTAAGTTCTGCTGGTGTACATCTTTCGGAACGGGATGGCCAAACAGGACATTCCTTTTCTGTTGTAC
>SLOL01000015.1 GCA_007132495.1 Balneolales bacterium | reverse complement strand
GTCATTTTGGGCATATTCCAGTCAAGGAATATGATTTGCACATCATTATTGAACTTTTCAAGCGCATCCTCTCCATCCATGGCCTCCACATAATCAAATTCAGCCAGCATCAGCTGATCCAGTGTTCGCTTGACTGCACTTCTCATGATTTTCGAATCATCGACCACCAGTGCCTTTATCTTGCCCATAAATAAAACTCCGGATATTTGTTTTTCAGCTTTGTTTACAGCTCCCAACTTCGGGTTGATCGCCGGTTTGTAACACAGTTCTTCCTTTTTGCAGTCGATCGGCATAGACCACGCCACCCTGATCAACAACAAATTTTGTACCCGCTATACCGGAATAAAGATCCATTCAGCTTCATACCGCATAGCACTACAGATATAATTATCGCCCGGTGAAGCTGAATCTTAATTTTATTTAACAAAAAAAATAAGGATTTCGATAGTAGCAGACTTGCTTACGGATATGAGATGTGCTTATATTTAAAGTCTTGCCAAAACCATGGGTGGTTAGCTCAGCTGGTTCAGAGCACCTGCCTTACAAGCAGGGGGTCACTGGTTCGAATCCAGTACCACCCACACCTCTTAAAGCCCTTGTATCACAATAAATTACAGTGATACAAGGGCTTTTTTTATGCTGACTATTGGGAGTAAATATTACCGGCGGGACTTATTTAACCAGGTTCATCTTTTGCGTTTCGGTAAATTCACCGGCTTCAAGCCGGTAGATATAAATGCCGCTGGAAAGACCGGAGGCGTCGAAGGTGACTTCATAGCTACCGGCACTTTGCCTCTGCTCAACTACTGTGGCTACCCTTCGGCCAAGCATATCAAATACCTCAAGCTTAACCTGAGCGCTTTCCGGAAGCTGATAGCCTATAGTTGTAACCGGATTAAACGGATTGGGATAATTGGGATCCACCGAATATCCTTCCGGTATATCTGCCGGCTCCTGACTTGATGTTACGGTTTCCAATTCAAATGTCCGGGTTCCGTAATCCCCCCAACCGTATTCATTTTCGGCACGAACCCGCCACCAGTACTGTTTGTGATCGTCGCTGAGATTTTCAATAGTCAGAGAAGTCGCATCCATAACAGAATCGACAACAACCTCATCGAAATCTTCATCCGGAGCCAACTGAAATTGGTAGTACTGCACAAAAGGCTCGGTTTCTCTCCAAATAAACTCCACTTCATCCGGGTCTAATTCCTCATTGTCGAACGGACTCGAAAGCTGCGGTTCAAACGGATAGAGTACAATTTCTTCACCGTTATAATTCAGTATCCGGCCTTCACTTCCAACCGCCCAGCCGGTCTGCTCATCGGTGAAATGCAGCGCACTTAATTCTCCGATTGCGCCTTCTTCTCTCTGGGTCTCCCAGTTATTGCCGCCATCCCGTGTATGAGCAATCTCTCCTCTGGGTCCCAGGACCCATACCACCCAGGGGTTTAGTACTTCCATATCAAAAATTACTCCCTCGGTTACCGAACTACCGACATTACTCCAGGACTCACCACCATCATCCGTTTTGAATACAATACCATCACCGCCGGCGATGTAGCCTGTATTTTCATCCAGGAACATGACCGTCCGGATGTCCTCATTGGTATTTGTTTCTAGTTCCTCCCAGGTATCTCCGCCATCAACTGTGGCCAATATTCTTCCTTGCGAGCCGGAAATAAACCCTGTGTTGTGATCGACAAATGTGACATCATATAAATCACCCGCAATGAGTCCGTCATCCTGCTCTACCCAGGTATCACCTCCGTCATCTGTGTGGAAGATGGATCGTCTTTCTCCAATAATCCATGCTGTTTGATCATCAACTGCTGCAATTTTATCCAGAAATTCATTAAGATGATCCTGCTCGTTCCAGGTTTCCCCGCCGTCTTCTGTGCGCAGCACATTGCCTTGTCGGACAATCGCCCAACCGGTATCTTTATCCAGAAACTTCAGATCTTCTATATTTTCATCATCGATGGGCGTAGATTGTTGATACCAGTTTTCTCCGCCATCACGGGTATGCATAATCTGACCATGCCGACCACCAACCCATCCGGTATGTTCGTCCAGAAAGTATACAGACTCGTTATTAATTGAAACATAATTCCAGTTTTCACCACCGTCTTCGGTTTCCAGAATCGTTGCGGCTGATCCGGCGGCCCAACCACGGTCGGCATCGAAAAATTCCACAGCACGGATGTCGACATCAATCGGGCTGTCCTGTACCTGCCAGTTCTCTCCGCCGTCATTGGTATGCAGAATCGTTCCCTCATAACCGGTAATCCATCCGGTATCCTGATCCACAAAATCGACATCCTCTAATCGTACCTCATCGGTGAAGTCTGTTGACTCCTCCCAGCTGTCACCGGCATCCCGGGTATTCAATATGGTACCGTTTCTGCCAACTACCCACGCGGTTTCAGTGTCAACAAGTGTTATGGATAACAGGTTTTCTTCGGTCGGAGTCTGCTGTTCATTCCAGTTTTCACCACCGTCATCGGTATGCAGAATCAAACCACCACTCCCCACAATCCATGCTGATTCTTCATCAGCAAATACAAGATCGTAAAGCACCTCGTCATCTAATTCGTTTTCTACTTCGTTCCAGTTTTCTCCGCCATCCGTGGTAGCATACATATAACCGAGATTTCCGACGATCCATCCGGTATCCGGGTCGGAAAACGCTATGGCATGAAAGGTTACAAATCTTCCCAAACCGGTATCGATAAACTCCCATTCTTCCCAGCTGTTCCCGGTTTTATAAATTTTGCCTTCATCGCCGACAGCCCATCCGTTTTCGGCATCAATGGCGTGTACATCATTAACGGCCCATCCATGAAGTTCAACTTCATACACATTTCCACCATCATTACTAAAGCCCCTCATACCACTGATCCCGGCATGGCTGCCCAAAATCCATCGTGTATCATCATCAGGAGAAACGATGGTTTCAACGATAACATTTTGCTCCATGCGCAGCTGATTCTTCTGCCAGCCATCATCCTGTGCTTCAGCGATGGCCGTAAGTTGTAGCATCCCACCCATTGCCAGAAAAGCAGGGATCGCCCGAACCATTCCGGTTACTGAAATGGTCCGAATATGGGAAACACATTTCGTTAGAATATTTGAAAATAACTCTCTTAAAGTAGACATATACTGATTGTTTTTATGAAGTATTATGCAAGAATCACGCATCATAGCATATAATCAGATCATTGTGAGATATGCACGCACAACTTACGTGATTACATTGCTTTCGGCGTAAGTGTAAGTTATGACTACTGGAAAATCAAACTCCTTTTTTCAGCCTGAGGCCGTTATACAAAGCCTCCATACCGGAAAGTTTGTCACATTTTCAGACCGGTAACCCTTTCTCCCCGATAACCACCGGATAATCCCGGTACCGGTCCCCCGCATCCTCCTGTTCCACCTACACCAGATGTTCGCGCAACATACTCACATCGCCCTTTCCGGCAAGATATTCGAACCTCATCCGTGATTTGAGACTGAGTTCATCAAGCCTGGTGATCGTGGCGTCACGGGGTTCTTCATGGAAATCTTCCATTTTCCGGTACCATTCGGGACGGGTGTAGTTGCGCGCCAGCCATTTACGAGCTGTGCCACTGCGTCCTTCCGGCGGGATTCTGAAGACGTAACCGATCAATTCCCCAATAATCATTTTTTTTGATTTAATCGGGTTTTTTTTGACTTTAACAGAAAGCCGGGAATAATCGCAGCATCCTCACGGTTTTCCATGGTATCCGGCAAACCTGATAACTATAATAATATTAACTATGAAAAAACTGATACTTGCCTTGTTGCTGCCTTTTGTGGGGCACGCTTTTACAGTTGCATCGCCGCCATATGACGATCACGGAGTATCCGATGAAGTGCTGGTGGAGCTCTATGACGGCGCAAGGGTCGCCGATGTAGTCGACGGGCTGGCTACATTGGGATATGGAGGCGTCGGTGTAATGGATCCGAAAATGGCGCCTTTGTGGGATGATGTCGCCGACATGAGCCACCGGATTTCCGGGGTTGCCGTAACGGCACGCTACGGACCGACCAACCGCCCCATGCACCCCGGTGTGGACCTTACCGATCCGGCCAACTATGAAGAGTACCGCCAATGGCGCGGTCACTGGTACAACGAAATCTCACCGGAACCGTTCGCCGAACACATCAAACCGGGAACCGTCCTGGTCATCGACAATCAGGGCGATAACGACGCCGGTTCCACCGGTTCCAAAAATATTATGGACTGGACCGATCGCGGCATGGTCGGACTCGTTTCCGCCGGCGGTGTCCGGGATATCGACGAAATTATCTTGCAGCGCAATCCGGTGTACACCGACTACTACGACCGGGGACGCGGTGAGCGGATCGGTCGCAACGAGATTATCGATGTCCAGCGCCCGGTTGTTGTTGGCGGTGCCCTTGTTTATCCGGGAGACGTAATTGTAGCCGATCTCGACGGCGTGGTTGTCGTTCCGAGAAGAGTCGCCGCACGAGTCGGGCAGATTGCCTACCAGGAACTTGTTGATGATATCGCCGGACGCCGTGAACTTTACGAGGAGCTCGGGCTTCCCATGGACGAAACCGTCCGGATTCGCGAACAGCCCGAAGCGTTCTTTGAGCGGTTGGGCCTGCCGGCGGATCCCAATGTGCCTTGATGAATAAAATACCTTGATAATCAGGGTATTACACCTGATTCGCAACTAACCGAATTTTTACACAGAACAGAGTGGCATCACACCGAAGGCTGTAATGGTGTGGTCCACTCTGTTTTTTTTCTCACCCCCTTTTACCGTTACGCACCACCAGGCGGCAATGACGTCCGCGTTTTGTAGTACCTTGCTAAAAATCGTATATTTAAAGGATACTTATAAGCATTATTACGTTATCCATCTTAATACCATTACCCTATGAATACCCTGTTAATGTTCTTTGCTGCCGATGCCGAAGGTGGTGGCGGTTTCACAAGTTTGATATTTCTTGCAGCCATATTTCTCGTCTTCTATCTCTTCATTATACGTCCCCAGTCCAAAAAGCAGAAAGAGATTCAAAATAAAGTTTCTGAAATGAAAAAGGGGGATAAAGTTGTTACATCAGGTGGAATGGTCGGCATTGTTTCGGCAATTGAAGATGATTCGATCATGCTTGAAGTTGACAAGGATGTTAAGGTTAAACTGCTTAAAAACGCCATTGTGGATGTCAATCCACAGAAGTAACGATTGGAAGTCCGCTCCCGGACAAACACTCTTTTTCAGGTAGTATATGTCGCAGAAGAAAGACAGCCCTTTTAACACCATTGAGTCGGCTGTTGCGGATATCCGTGCCGGCAAGATGGTCATTGTCGTGGACGATGAAGATCGCGAAAACGAGGGCGATTTTGTCATGGCCGCCGAGAAGGTCACGGCGGAGCATATAAATACGATGGTGACTTCAGGGCGGGGGCTGGTCTGCGTACCGGTCACCCGGCAGCGTGCCTACGACCTGAATCTGGAACCCATGGTTGTCAACAACACCGACTCCATGGAGACCGCCTTTACGGTGTCGGTGGATCACCGCCCTGATACCACGACCGGCATTTCAGCTTCTGATCGTGCCAAAACCATCCAGGCACTTATCGACGAAGATTCCAGGCCGGAAGACTTCCGGCGTCCCGGACATGTTTTCCCGCTGATCAGCCGGGAAGGGGGCGTGTTGCGCCGTGCCGGTCACACCGAGGCTTCCATTGATCTGGCCCGTCTGGCCGGATGCAAACCCGCCGGTGTCATTTGTGAAATCATGAATGACGACGGATCCATGGCCCGGCTCAACGACCTTATCAAGGTGGCCCGCAAGTTTGACATGAAACTGGTCACCATCAAGGACCTGATCAGCTACCGGATGAAAAACGAAAGCCTGGTCAGGGAAGCCATTTCCATACAGTTGCCCACCATTTACGGGGACTTCCGGCTGCACGCATTCGAAGAGAAGCTCACCGGAGGGGTCCATTTGGCCCTGGTGAAAGGCACCTGGGAAGAAGATGAGCCCGTGCTTGTACGTGTACACTCCCTGTGTATGACCGGTGACGTGTTCGGTTCTAAAAGATGTGATTGTGGTGAACAGCTTCATACGGCGCTGCGTATGGTGGAAGAGGCCGGAGCAGGAGCCGTCCTTTACATGAATCAGGAGGGACGGGGGATCGGCCTGATCAACAAACTTCGCGCCTATAAACTCCAGGAAGAAGGGATGGATACCATTGAAGCCAATGAAGCACTCGGCTTTCAATCCGATCTGCGCGACTACGGTATCGGTGCTCAGATGCTGCGGACACTGGGCATCTGCAAGATGCGGCTCATGACCAACAATCCCGCCAAGCGGGTTGGACTGGTTGGATACGGCCTTGAAATCGTGGACCGGGTTCCGCTGGAAACCGAATCCTATCCTGAGAACCTTCGCTATCTGCAGACCAAGCGAGACCGCATGGGACACGATCTGCAAAATCTGGATCCCCACGATCAACTGGATATCCTGAAAAGCATCCTCCACTGAACCGCTTATAAACAGCTATCCGGAAACCAGGCCGAATAAACGACGGGACATCAACGCCGGATGTACGCAGGACGTCAATGCTCCCGGCGCAGCATATCCTCCACTCCCTGCCATGCCAGATCTACACAACCGATACGCATGGGATACTTTTTCACTTCCCCGAGTGCTTTCACCTCCGAATCATCCGGGCAGACCGCATCGCATTCATCCAACAGCCATTTCCGCACCATCGCGACCTCGTTCAAGACCTGGTCCAGCTGTCTGCCGGTCAGGGTTCTGCAAGCTATCGAAGCCGAGGAAAGACAGTAAAAACAGCCTTCACCCTCAAATCGGATATCGACCACCCGGTTTCCCTCCGTCTGTGCGGAAAAACGGAGATGATCACCGCATTTTCGATTGAGAATTTCATGTCGGAAATCCGGATTCCTGACAACCCCTTTTTGGCGGGGATTTTTATAATGGTCAATCAGGATGGCTCCCTGGGAATCCATAACATTAACCGATCGTTAACCCGGTCTTCACCGATCCTGTTTCAGCGGCTCCGGTTGTGTGGACTCCTCTGCTGCAAGAGCATTGGACTCGGTCTCCGAACTTCGATCCCCGGATCTGTCCGCATATTCGGGCAGCAGTTTTTTAAAGAAGAGAATCAACACTACGATAGCTACACTGATGGCGCTGTCGGCAACATTGAAAATGTACGGAAACACATCAAAGCCCCCGATACTCAGTTTGAAATGGATGAAATCCACAACATGTCCGTCCAGTATGCCGCCATAACCACCAACCCGGGCCATAAACAGCCGGTCGGTGATATTACCAAGAGCTCCTCCGATGATCAGACCCATACAAATCATGTATCCGATGGTTGCCTGATGGAGCGTCTTCCAGACATATACCAGAATAACCACCGTTGCGATGATGGCGATCATGCTGATGATCCAGGTATCGGCCCAGTGGATTCCCATGGCCATACCCGGATTTTTGGTGAAATTGAACGCAAGCCATCCTTCGATCAATGTATATTGATGCAACTCCGGTGTGGTTCTCACCCAGTATTTGGTGATCTGGTCTAGAACAAGGATCGTCAGTGCGACCCCTCCGAAAAGGGCAATTTTCTTTCTTTTTTGCGTCAAAACATTTAACGGCGTTTCAGCTTCGCTTCGATGCTGATCTGTGTGTGCGGCACAGCCTCAAGCCGGCCTTTCGAGATCTTTTTGCCCGTAACCTTGCAGACTCCATAGCTTTTGTTCTTGATGCGCTCGAGGGCGTCATCAAGATACTTGATGAATTTCTTGGTGCGGTTAAAGAGCATGTAGGTTTTCTCCCGCTCCTGGGCATCGGTACCGGCATCAGCCATATGGAAGGAGTAGGCCGATTCATCCGAAGAATTTTCGGTACTCTCCTTTAGTGAATCCATCAACAGATTCAGGTCCCGTTCGGCCTCTTCCCGCTTCTTTAAAATAATGCCACGAAAGTATTCCAGTTCTTCGTCGCTGTAGGGGGTTATATGCTCCCCGTTTTCTGTATTTTCCTTGCTCATAGCTGCAAAGGATTAAAAGTTGGTGTTACGTTGAATGGCAATGGTGCATTTCCTGCCGTCAATTTCCCACTGCTTGGTAAAATCAGACTCTTCAGCCACGCCAAACGCTATGGTTTCAGCCAGCGTTTCGCTTTTTACATATTCATTCATCATTTTCACGGATGCTGTCATCTCTTTGTCACCATCAAGATACATATCTATACGGTCGGTCAGCTCGTAATTGGCTTCTTTCCTCATATTCTGAACCCGGTTAACGATCTCACGTGCCAGACCCTCCCGGGTTAACGCCTCATCCAGTTCGGTATCCAACGCTACGGTGACTCCTCTTTCCGTTTCAACCGACCAGCCTTCAAGGCCATGCCGGGTAATATCAATATCTTCCATTTTCAGGGTTACAGAATCGCCATCATCCAGTTCAACGATCCATTCCCCGTTTTTCTCAAATTCGGATATCTCTTCGGTAGATAGATTCTGAACACGTGCCGCTACCGGTTTCATCCGTTTGCCCAGCTTTTTGCCAAGCACCGGATAGTTCGGTTTTGCACTTTTCTGGACGATACCCGAATCATCGTCCACGTATTCAATCACCTTAACGTTTACCTCATCCAATATAATATTTTTTACGGAATCTATTGCCAATTGCTCCTCCTCATTATTGACCGGAACAATAATTTTTCTCAACGGTTGCCGCACATTCAAATTGATCTTGTTCCGGATACGCAGCACAATCGAGGATATGGTCCGTGCCATCTGCATGCGGAACTCAAGTTCCTTGTCTATCGCTGTCTCTTCCACGGTCGGATAAAATGTCAGATGCACCGACTCTTCTTCAAATCCGGTAACCGTATTCAAATTGCGATACAGCCATTCACTGATATAGGGGGCGATCGGGCTTGAGAGCTTGGACAGATTGACCAGACATTCGTAAAGCGTCTGATAGGCCGCTGTCTTGTCCAGGCTCTTGCCCTCTTTCCAGAAGCGACGCCGGCTTCTGCGCACATACCAGTTGCTCAGGTCATCGGCGAACCGCTCTATCTCGCGGGCGGCACGCGTCGGTTCGTAGTCATCCATGTACGAATCCACCTTCTTAATGGCGGTAAACTGCCTGGATATGATCCAGCGGTCCATTTCGGTACGCTCCGAATAGGGAACAGGAACCCCGGCGTACGTCCACTTGTCAATGTTGGCATACATGGCAAAGAAGGAGTAGGTGCTCACCAGCGTATTAAAAAATTTGCGCTGGGTTTCCTGTAATCCCTCTTCGCTGAATTTCAGATTTTCCCACGGCGAAGTGTTGCTCATCATATACCAGCGGGTGGTATCGGCTCCGAAGCGACTGATAATATCGAAAGGATCTGCCGTATTTCCCTTGGATTTACTCATCTTTTCGCCCCTGGCGTCCAAAACCAGGCCGTTCGAAACCACATTGTAATAAGCCGGAGAATCAAAAAGAATGGTGGCAATGGCATGCAGGGTATAGAACCATCCACGGGTCTGATCCACCCCCTCGGCAATAAAATCGGCCGGAAAGTTCTCCTTGAACTCTGATTTATTTTCAAACGGATAGTGACGCTGGGCAAAAGGCATGGCTCCGGAATCGAACCAGACATCCAGTAAATCCGGTATGCGCCGCATGGTGCCGCCTTCCTTCGCCTTCCAGGTGATCTCGTCGATATACGGGCGGTGCAGGTCGATCTCCTTGTCCGCGGAAATGCCACTCTTTTCACGAAGCTCGCTGATACTTCCGATACACTCAATCTCTTCCGGATTGTCGTCATTTACCCAGATAGGCAGGGGGGTGCCCCAGTACCGCTGCCGTGAAATGGCCCAATCAACGTTGTTTTCAAGCCAAAGCCCGAATCGCCCGGTCCCGGTGCCGGCCGGTTTCCAATTGATTTTCTTGTTAAGCTCCACCATCCGGTCGCGGATTTTCGTGGTGCTGATAAACCACGACTCCACGGGATAGGACATCAACGGCGTGCCCTTGCGCCAATCGTGCGGGTAGTTGTGCAGATAGGTCTCATGCCGGTACATCAAACCGCGCTCTTTTATGTTGCGGGCGATTCCTTTGTCGGCATCCTTGAACCATTCGCCGGCAAAGTCATCAACAACATCCTCGAACCGGCCTTCGCGACTTACCGGGTTGAACATCGGTATGCCTTCCCGTTTACAGACTTCGTAGTCATCGGCACCAAAAGCCGGGGCGATATGCACAATGCCGGTTCCCTCCTCAAGCGTCACAAAATCGGCCGGCACAATACGCCAGGCCTGATCCCGCGATATCTCTTTCAGGGCATACGGGAACATGGGTTCATAAGTCCGACCGACCAGTCCGGCCCCCTTCATTGTGGAAACTACCTCATGCCCATCCTCCAGCACACTTCCGGCCAGAGCTTTTGCAACATAATAGAAAACCTCGCTTCCATTCTCCTCGGTCCGGACCTTGACATATTCCAGCTCGGGATGAACGGCCAGCACCATATTGGATATGAGGGTCCAGGGCGTGGTGGTCCAGGCCAGAAAATAGCTGTTTTCCTCACCGTCCACCGGGAATTTTATGAATACCGAGGGATCCTGAACCTCTTTATAGCCGAGACTCACTTCATGCGAGCTGAGTACCGTTCCGCTGCCTGGAGAATACCACTGGATTTTATACCCTTTGTAGATAAGCCCCTTTTCAAACATCTGCTGAAGGGCCCACCAGACCGATTCGATGTATTTGTTATCAAAGGTTACATAAGGATCATCCAGGTCCACCCAGTAACCCATCCTTTGGGTCAGATGGTCCCAATCCCCTTTATAACGCAGCACACTTTCACGACATTTTGCATTGTATTCGGCAATGCCGTACTCCTCCACCTGGGAACGTCCCTGGAGGCCAAGTTCTTTTTCCACTTCGATCTCCACCGGCAGTCCATGCGTATCCCAGCCGCCTTTTCGATCCACCTTGCACCCCTTAAGGGTTTTGTAACGGCAAAAGAGATCCTTTACGGTACGGGAAAGCACATGATGGATTCCGGGCTTCCCGTTGGCGGTAGGCGGACCCTCATAAAACGTAAAAGGAATGCCATCCTGACGCGTAGTGAGACTTTTTTTAAAGATCTCATTATCTTTCCACCACTCCAGGATTTCCAGTTCCGTTTTGGCGTATTGTAATTGTTTGACTTCCTTGAATTTCTTACTCATAAAACGAGAAAGTGATCACTGCTTGGTTTTTTTACAAGAGGATAAATATACGAAATATTTTCCTTAGTCCTGAGTTTTCAGAAATGCTTGCGGGTCTGTTTTTCAAAAGTGCAAACAGGGAATTCGAGATTCCGGTTTTTACAATGACTTATTCATCTGCTTGTTCTGGCAAGTAGAAAAGGGGGAACGCCGGATGTAATCGAATTTCCCAAACCCGATAACGTATGTATTGTTCATTTACTCCCGTTTATACTTGCAATGAATCTTGCCAAGATAACACTCATCGAACCACACATGAAAATTTCAATTCAAAAATCTTTTTTGAAGAAGTGACTGCAGCAGGGATTTCTCATTTAAAAATCCGGGTTGACTTTTTTGAATTCCAAAATTTGCCTTATCATCTTTTCAGCTTGCCAACAAAAAATGACGATCACCTATGGAAACAAACAAGACCCTTGACCTGCACGAAATCACCACTGAAAACCCCTTAAAGGTATGTTTTGTCTGTCTTGGAAATATTTGCCGGAGTCCGACAGCCGAAGGTGCTTTCCAGCATCTGGTCAACCGGGAGGGCCTTTCGGCGTATATCGAAGTGGACTCCGCCGGAACAGGCGCCTATCATGTCGGCGAGCCGGCTAACAGCAAAAGCCGCATGATTGCCGAAAGAAACGGGGTAAAGCTTCAGTCCAGGGCCCGCAAATTCGAATATGAGGATCTGGAATATTTTGATCTCGTCCTGGCTATGGACAGCGAGAATCTTGACGACCTCAAACACCTTGATCGAAAGCAGCTGTACCGGAACAAACTTTATCTTATGCGTGAATTTGATCCTTCGCCGGGTAATATGGAGGTGCCGGATCCCTATTATGGTGGTATCAATGGCTTTGAAGATGTATTCGACATGGTTATGCGAAGCTGTGAAGCACTGCTTGACCAGATCAGACCACATATACGCATGTGACAACCGGTCCGGCAGACTGCAAAACGCCTCTCACCGATACCGGACGGATCAACGCAAAGCGTCAAACCCATACCCGCTTCGTCATGAAATTTTCTCCAAAATTACACAGCTATCTGAAGGAGACACTGGGCAGTGAAATCACCGGCGCCACCCCGATCGGTGGCGGATGCATCAATGATGCCTTCCAGGTCACCATGACAAACCACCAAAGTCTGTTTGTCAAGCAAAACCGGTATTCCCTGCGTGATATGTTTGAAAAGGAGGCCAGGGGCCTGGAATTGCTAGCCGGTGCGGCAGACGGGTTGCGTATACCCCGGGTTTATGGCACCTTCAATGATGCTTCCGAAGACAAAGCGTATCTGATCCTCTCATTTGTCCGCGAAGGACGGTCGGACAACACTTTTGATGAACAGTTCGGCCGGAGTCTGGCGCATATGCACCAACAAACCAGCACACAATACGGCCTTGACCATGACAACTATATAGGCCGGCTGCCCCAAAAAAACGACCGGCGTGACGACTGGATCACCTTTTTTGCCGAATGTCGCATCGAACCCCAGATAGCAATGGCCCGGGACAGCGGATATTTCCCGGGTTCTGTCCGGCAGTCGCTCGACCGGATGTATTCAAGGCTGCCCGAACTGCTGCCCGAAGAACCCCCCTCTCTGCTTCATGGTGACTTGTGGGGAGGTAACTACTTGTGCGACACTGAAAACCGACCGGTACTGATAGATCCCGCCGTATATTATGGCCATCGGGAAGCCGAACTCTCATTTACCCGTATGTTCGGCGGATTCGGTAAAGGGTTCTACAGAGGCTATGAAGAGGTCTGGCCGCTGCAACCCGGTTTTTCGAAACGGCGTGATATTTTCAACCTCTACCCCGTGCTCGTCCATGTGAACCTGTTCGGAGGGGCCTATGTTGCCCAGGCCGAATCCATCATACATCGGTTCTGACATCGTTTCGTCCGTACCATAGTTCCACATGATTCGTTACATTATACGGCTACGCCGACTTGAGGCGTTGAACCGTTATAAAACTACCGGACGCCCTGCTACAAAACTGAACACTCTTCAAACAACGATGCAAATTCGTACCGATTCCTTACGACCTGTCATTATGGCCGGTTTGTTAACTGCTTTTCTTATACCGGCCTGCACGGCAAGTGAACATGCCGGCAATGGCGGGGTGTCCCCCGCTGTGGAAATAGCTGATCAGGATATATCCCCCGAACAACTCGCCGAGGCGCGCTCACACTACATCCGGGGACTGACAGCCAGGCGTCTGGATGATTTTGATGCTGCCGAAACTCATTTGACAAGAGCTCAGTCTATACTCCGCCGAAGTCCGGGAGTTAACTTTGCCCTTGCCGGGCTTTATCTCGATGAAGAGGACTATGTCAATGCCATCTATTATGGTAACCGGGCCGTGGAGCTGGAACCGGATAACAAATGGTACCGCTTGCTTCTGGTGGACAGCTACCGGGCTACCGGCGAGGTAGATGCCATGATGGACCAGTTTGAAGCCATTCTGGACCAAAATCCGAACGATGTCGATGTTCTTTTTCTGAAAGCGAGGATTTTGTCCACTCAGGGAGAATATGAAGCGTCCAATGAAGCCTATCAGCGTATTCTCGATCTGACCGGTCCCGACCGCTCAATCTACTATCAGCGTATCAGTAATTTTACCCGCATTGATGACACCGAATCGATTATCGAAGAGTTGAACAAGGTGCTGGATCTGGAGCCGGGCAATGTCAATACCCTGCTGATGCTCAGTCAGTTCTATCTGGAACAGGACCGTCTGGAAGAGGCCCGGACCTCCCTGATGGAGGCTCTGGAACGTAACCCCAGACATCCGGAAGCGCTGGTTAATCTGGCCGACATCCATATCAACCGCGAAGAGTGGGATGAAGCGAGTCAAATGCTGAATGATCTCGTCAGTGACAGCCTGGTATCGACCTCTCACAAAATTGAGATTGTCCAGTATGTTATCAGCCGGTTTTCCAACGAACCTGAGAATGATGAATTGAAGCGGACTACCGATTCCCTGATTCACAAACTCCTGGTTTCAGAATCCGAAAACGGCATGACCCATGCCATTGCGGCCGAATATTATTCACTGGCGGGTGATGATGAAAAATCCCTGGAACACCTCCGGGAAACTGTTGAGCTGATGCCTGATAACGATGCCGCCTGGCGTCAACTGGTGCAGACCTACTACGTAGAAGGCCTCTATGATGAAGCGATAACAACCGGCAAAGAGGCCGATGAATATGTTCCGGATGACGCTTTTATCCACTTTTTTGTCGGCGGCGCCTATTTTCTGAAGGATGACTACGAACAGGCCGCTTCCTGGCTCCGGTCGGCTTCAGACCTTCCTTCACGCTCCCGGTTCCGTTCCATCATCTTCGGAACACTGGGCGATACCTACGCCTCGCAGGACAAGTGGGATGATGCCGCAGATGCTTTTGAACAAGCCATAACCCTTGACCCCGAAAACGATGTCGCCCTGAATAACTACGCCTACTATCTGTCGGAACGCGGAGAGCGGTTGAATCAGGCCAGGGAAATGGCCGCACAGGCTCTTGAATTGAATCCGGACAATGCCGCATTCCTGGATACACTCGGATGGGTCTATTTTAAATTGGGGGAATATGAAGAGGCGTATGAATACATCCGGGCATCCATTGAAACCGGAGATGCCAGCGCCGAAGTCATGGAACACATGGGAGACGTTTATGACAAGCTCGGTGAACCGGACCGTGCCATGTATTGGTGGCAGAAAGCACTCGACAAGGATGAGGATCGATCCTACCTGAAGGAACGACTGCATATTAACTGATCATCATGACAGCCCGCACTGCACATTTCATTGTCCCGCTCCTGATAATGGTGGCGCTCTCCTCCTGCGCCCCCCCGGAGCCGATTATGCTTGAAACAGGCACATTCGAGCCATCCGAAATGGACAAAGAACTTTTTTACGATCGCTATGCGGAGACCAGACAGAACCTGCACTCCCTTAACGGTCGTGCCAGCGTCCAGGTAAGCGAACCGGGAAACACGGAACGGCTTACCGTCACGTTCCGGTCGGACCGAAGCGAGAGTCTGCTCCTGATCCGCAATAACCTGGGTATGGAGGGAGGCAGAATTTACAGCAACCCTGATTCGGTCATCATTTACAACCGGCTTGAAAATCAGGTTCATAAAATGTCTCATGACGATGCGGCATGGTTTTATCTCAAC
Organism: Balneolales bacterium; assembly: GCA_007132495.1. Classification (GTDB taxonomy): domain Bacteria; phylum Bacteroidota; class Rhodothermia; order Balneolales; family Natronogracilivirgulaceae; genus SLOL01. The sequence goes on along the minus strand of SLOL01000015.1, from coordinate 25,363 downwards.
GGCATCACCGCCCTGAACCTGATCCGAATCCTCCATCCGATCACGGATCCTGATGACATCACCGCTCTGCATGAGAACGATGAGTTTTTTCTTGTCGAAACCGCAAATGGAGAGCGGCACTATGTGGAGCGGGCGCACTACCGGCTCATGCGATCCGAACGGGAAGTGTTTCAGCCGGAAGCTTACAGTACCTTTCTGTTCGACAACCATGCCGAAATCAATGGTCTCCAGATGCCCGGACGTATCCAGATCTTGAGTTCCGACGAAAAATCCAATATTTTTTTTGTGATAAGATCCCTTGATGTCAATCCCGCCACACTGGATTTTGACCCGGAGATACCCGACGATCTTGACATAAGACGGCTATGATACGATACGGACTATTCATATTACTCTTTTCCGTTTTATTATGGACAGGCCTCCCGCAGGGAGTGCAGGCACAAAACTATGAAAATATCCGCCGGCAGCTTCAGGAAGAGCAGGAGACGGCACAATCGGATATCCAGGCTTTACGGCAGCAGATCATTGGATTTGAAGAGCAGGTATCCGATGCGCAGGATGAATACAGCCGCAACTACGAAGAGTATCAGAACCTGCAGCGGGAGATCGCACTACGCAATGCCGTGATACAAACCATGGAAGATGAGCGAGCCTCCATCCTGCAGGAGCTGGAAGTAACCCGGAACCAGATAGATGACCTGACACAGGATCTGGAGACTATTATTGAAAACTATACATCCTCGCTAACCTATCTCTACAAACATGGCCGGATCCCCGATGAAGTCATTTTACTGAGCTCCTCCTCATTCAACCAGATGCTCGTCCGTTCCTACTATCTGAAACGATTCGAGGAGTATCGCCAAAAACAGGCCCAACAGATAATCGAGCTGCAGGATGAGCTGAAAGTTCGTGAAGAGGATATTGAACGTGCACGTGCACGAAACAGGGAAAACATTGCCGAAACCGAGCAGGAACGGGAAGTTCTGCAGCAACGAATGGATGAGCAGGAACGCCGGGTTGCCCGTCTGCGCCGGGATCACGAACGGCTGCAGCAGCGTCTGAATGCCACGCGCAATGAGGTCGAAACCATGGAGAACACACTTTCTGAATTGATTGAAGAGGAGACCCGCATACGTGAAGCCGAACAGCAGCGCCTGGAGCGGCTGGAACAGGAACGCCTCCGGCGATTGGCCAATGCAGAAAATATACGGAGTCGTCGTGAACGGGAGGCTCAGGTAGCCCGTTATTCCACCCCGGTTGAAAGCTCCGAAATGCCAACCGAAGAGCAGCTCGCAACCCTTGAGTCGTCTTTTGAAGATCAAAGAGGAGAGTTGCCCTGGCCGGTTTCATCACGCGTGGTCTCAGCCCGGTTCGGAAACCGCGTGAACCCGGTATACGGCACAAGCATCGATAATCCCGGTATCGAAATTGTTACAGAGCCGCGAAGCGAAGTACGATCGGTGCATGACGGTTATGTCTTTGCCGTGCAGCCGATATCCGGTTTCGGCAACTGTGTCTTCGTAAAACATGGGCGGTATATCACCGTCTACGGCAACATGAGTGACATCACAGTCGGCCGCAACACGTTCGTGGAGAAAGGCGATGTGATCGGCACCTCCGGCGATGAGGACTCTCTGAAAGGCAACTCCCTGTTTTTTATGATCAGGGACCAAAATACAAATCTTGACCCCGAACCCTGGTTTACAAGCAGATAACCCTTGCATGAATCAATCCAGCCAACAAGCCGCCCGGGCTTTTGCCTTTTCAGGAGCCACACTGCTGATCGGTGTGATGGTCTTTTTCTTCACACAGGGAATCATTCCCTTGATTGAACTTCCCGATATTGCCGGTTCTGTGATACTGCTCGGATTTATACTTGTATTTCTGAATCTGAGTTTCGGCCTGGCACGCCGTTTCTGCAGCCGGACTTTCGAACTGGAATATTTCCCATATATCCTCGGGCTGGTGCTGATTGTCCCTACTCTGGTTCTTGCCGGGGTTACCGAACGTTTTACCGGTCTTTCAGCCTATATGATATTTATGTTTTCAATCACCCTTGCCAGTTTGACCGGCGTGTTTTTCGGGATCAGAAGTGGCCGCCATAAACGGGACAAACTTATAAAGGAGGCTATGGAAACAACTGAAACAGAAGAAAATGCAGTGTAAATCCGCTCTAACGTGCAATGCCGGCATGGAACAGGGCGTTGGAAAAAAGTAGTGCACCGTTCCGCCAAAAGCCTCTGAACAGCGGGTTATCCGCCAGAATCACAATTTGGCCGTCACCGATAGTGCGGGTCCCGGCCATGAGAGAACCTTGTTTCTGAGAAATCGCTTCTTCTCCTGCCCAGCCTCCCAGCAGGATTTCATCCTCCGGTATCCACCCGACATTCCAGCCTCCGTTTTCCAATAACTCCGGGGTCAGTGTCCCCCTTGTCAGCGTCGCATAGCGATCACCAAGGCCATAGGCCAGCGGATGCGTCTCGTCGAGGGTTGTCCGCAGCACCGATCCGCTTATTCTGCGCGATAATGCCTCCCTGCGCCGGTCACCAAAACGAATATCCCCGGGCTCTGCTTCGCCATTGTCCTCCTCAAAATCCCGGAGAACAATGCCGGTTTCATCCATACCGGCAAGGGGAGTCAGGGCACTTGAAAATGCAATCAGGCGCCCTCCTTCTTCCACCCAGTTCATCACCTTTTCCCAGTCCGAGTCCTCCCAGAAACGGTAATTTCCCTGAGGCAAAATGAGCACGTTGTAATCTTCCAACGGAAAATCCGGCAACCGATCGGGTTGAAACATCCCCAGGGGATAATCCAGCGTATAATCGAAGTAATGCCACAACTCACCCAGATTGTAGGAGTGAATTCCCGGTCCGGCCGGAACGGCTGCAACCGGCTTTTCTATAAGATGTGTACGCGGAGAGGAAAGGTCGGGGCCGTGATCGGTTCTGCCCGACGGCAGCGCCGTGACCGGGCGATCGTGTTTGGCCGCCAGATGATCCACCTTGTCACGCAGTTGTTTGCCCATGGACCGGTTCGCATTTTTCAGAACCAGCAACGTACCGGGTGCAAATGAATTTCCGGCGATGGTAAAAGACGCTTCGGCAAACTGCACCCGCACCCCCGCCTTGAGCAGGTCGGCAAGCATGGCTGCATCACGGACATCGCCCCAGGGTATGGCATAGGCGTAGGCGGCCTCTTCCGGCAGCGGTTCGTATCGTGTGGCGGTTCGTACCGGTTCATCGTTCACCGGAACCCGGTCTTCGACAGCCCAGGCATCGAGTCCGTAGGCATAGGGCAGCGCCCATGCCGTTATATCATAGGTGTTTGAATCGGCAAGTTCAGGGTCGGGATCAAAAAGCACACGGGCCAAAGCGGATTTGGGCTGACTCAATGGCACCACGATATCCTCTGCTTCGGTCTGGCGTGACTGCTCCTCTCCGCTCAGATAGTGGCGGCCGCTCATGTTTTGCCCCGCTTCCGCATTTCTGTAGCGGATCTCCTGGCGATCCAGATAATCCAGCAAAGCGAGCAGCCGGTCGGGGTGGTTTTCTCCACCGATCACCACAGAGGCAAACTCCGCTTCCGGTTCCTCTTCGGCCATCCTGAAATAATTGTGGAATTCGATCCTCAATCGCTCACTGTTCAGCGCAGTTACCTCCACGGTTGACATTCCGGCCATGTGATGATTTTGGATACGGTCGGCAAGCGTCAACGTGTCACCGTTATCGCGGATCATACTGGTCCCTGCCCGGCCATGGCCCATCTGCTCATAGGTCATACCGATCGCACCATTAAAAGTGGGCCAGGTATCACCATAACCGGGGTAGAACAGGTCGAATATTTCGCCGGTAAAATACCCTTCAAAGCGTTCGTCGAAATATCGGGCATGATTTTCACCGATTTTTTCCTGGAACTCGCGCTGCCATGGAGTTATGGCTTTGTGAAACGGCTCGGCCGCCGGCGGAAAGTAGTAATCATTCCGAAACATCTCATGGAAATCGGCATGTACATGCGGCATCCACAGATTGTAGAAAGCGATGCGTTGACGGCTTTCTATCTGGGTCTGCCACGCCCAGTCGCGGTTCAGGTCAAAATAGTAGTGGTTGGACCGCCCGCCCGGCCAGGATTCGTGATGCTCCCTGACCTCTGTCCGGGGATCCGGCCGCCTTCCGGCCATTTGATCAAACCAGTTCACGTATCGCTCTCTCCCGTCGGGATTCAGCACCGGATCCATCACAACCACCGTTTCTTCCAGCCAGGCCGGTATATCATGGCCATCCGCACCGGAAGGTGATTCCAGTCCGGATACCAGTTCGTATAATGTCATCATGGCCGCCTCCGGGCTGGATGATTCGTTTCCGTGTATTCCGTAGCTCATCCAGACGATGGCCGCGGTCCTGCCATTGACCGGACCGCCATCCAGTCCCGCTGTACGGCGATTATTGACCCGGATGGTATCCAGCGCCAGAATATTGTCACGGGAGCTGATAAAAACCGCCAGCATCGGACGGTTTTCATAACTCGTGCCATACCGCTGCAATTCAACGAATTCGCTTTGTTCGGCCACATGTTCGAAATAGGCGGTGATATCATGATGTCGGGTAAAGCGCTCTCCCAAATCATAACCGAGAAAGGAGGAAGGGGCGGATACCTGAGCCCATCCGGAACTGCCGGCAACTGTGAGTAGTAATCCAAAAAATAACAGAGAGAGTGAGGTCTGGCGACTCATAAACGGTCCTTATTTGATCTGAGTGAAATTTTTGTGCTTAAGAATTTCGAAAAAACATCTTACACTACAAAGAAATTCCTTGTCTGCAATGCGATGTATGTACCATTATTCCGGACTGTTTCAATATTAATCCCGGAAGGTCATCCGTTTTTCCCAATAATCTCTTATTATTCGGGGAGCGAGCCGTGCCCCGCAAAACGTTTGATCCCATTCGCACGCATAATATTCCGAAAGACACTTAACCATGTCAGAAAACAAACACACCCGAATCGGCCTGTTGACCATTACAGGCGTCCTGCTAATCGGCCTGCTGATTTACCTCACCAACGGTATGCTGTCATCATCGGCCGAAAACGCCCCGCCGAATCCACCTGGTGATGAGGAACAGGCGTCTCTTGTCATGGCAGCGGAGGATCTGAACAATGTTCTTCCCCAAAATGTTGACGCCGGAACCACTTTTGACAGTGTCGGAGTCGGGCAGGGCACCATGACCTATTACTATTCCCTTCCGGAGCTGACCGGACAGGATATAGCGGAACAGGATCTCGGAGACTCCCTGTACACCGAAGCTCTTGACCGCATACCATGCACCTTGTGGCGGCCGTCATATATGCAAAATGTGGAGGTGGGCTTCACCTACTTCTCCGGTGACAGCGAAGAGGTGCTCGCTTTTACCCGAACACAGGTGGAGTGCCAATAGGCCTTTTTATCCACCCGCTGCCGGTGAATTCGATCCACCCATCGCCGGCGATTCCGCTCGCTCCACGGTGACTCAATGGCCATCCGATTCATTGGCCGCCGGGCTCAGTAGCCACCGGACTCATTGGCCATCGGAAAAGTCTGCCAGCGTAACTCCCTGGCCCTTTTCCGGATCCGTAAACAGCAGCCAGACCCGTTCTGCGGGCATATCCTGTTGACTGATCTCTTGATACGCCTGCCGGTACACATCAATCTGACGGTGGTACCCATATTGTTCCGCATATTTGCGAAGGGCTGACCGGTCGGGCACCGGTCCCGTTTTGAAGTCCACAATATGATCCGTCCCGTTACGGTCCCGGATGATCATATCCATGCTTCCGCGGTATGTGACCGTCTCTTCTTTCACGGAACGGGTCTTCAGCTCAAAGGCAACCTCAAAGCGTCTTGATGCCTCTTCGCCGAACTTTTCATCAATCCAGGTGAGGGCATTCCGGAAATGACGCCGGAGCTCATTCCGGTTTTCGGCAAGAATGTCATCCGGCTTGGCATATCCCATTTTAAGCAACTCTCTCTTCCAGAAGGTTTCCACCACCTCCGTATCTACCAGTCCTGTTTCCAGGGTACGGTGAATCAGGGTCCCAGCATCGGCTGATGTCATCATCTTCCATGGTGCAGGGGTTGCGGCATGCGGTTCGGGGGCCATATCGGTCCCGGCAGAATCACCGGATGCCGTAAGCGTACCGGCAGAAACTTCGCGATGCGCGGCGGCCAACGTATCACTGCTTCTGTCAATAACCGCCGGTTTCACTGTCGGTCGGGATGCAAAAGTCCCGCCTGTCATCGGTTCGGGCATACGGTCAAATCCTGAATCGGTATCATATCCGGCATCGGCTCCGGCGGATCTGGTGGATGCCGGCTCGTCCCCTTCCCCTAATCCATCCGCCCTCTTCCCGTGCTCTTCACCTGTTCCTTCCGGCATTTTCCCGTGCTTTGGATAAGCCGCACTGCCCGCCAGTGCTTCCAGCTCTTCCAGTGTGAGCTCTTCCACTACAAAATCGTCCGTCTCAGATGCCGGATCCTGATCCCCAAGCCATTTCGCAAACATCCCGGCAAACGTGCCGTTATCGCTTGCTCTGTGCGGACGGGCCATACTCAACAGCAGATGCGTCTCGGCCCTTGTCACCGCCACATAAAAAAGCCGTTTCAATTCTGCCAGATTTCGTTTCCGGGACTCCGTCTTGAGTACTTCATTCAGGAAGGAGTCATCGGTATCGTCATCCGACTCCCGTGTTCCGGGTTTGCAGGCGATAGCGGGCCAGGCGATGCTGTCCTGATCAGAAGCGGCAACATTCAGCTGAACGCCGCCCTCGTTCGGTCCGGCATACATATCCGGAATAACCACCATCGGAAACTGCAGCCCCTTTGCTCCGTGAATGGTCATAAGCTGAATGGGCGCAGGATCGGGTTGTTCGGCCTCGGAGTCCCGGGCCTGCTCCCGGATGCGATCGGACAGAAAACCCGTGATCTCGAATAGGGTGCCGCGACCGCTGCTCTCCAGATTGCGAATCACATCCAGCAGTTTGACCAGGTTTTCAGCAGCCTGGGAATCTCCGGTATGCGCCCCGAACCACGGGCCGTCGGTGAAAAAAGCCTGCTCCAGCAGATCCGAGACGCGCCGGACCGGCACTTTTTCGCGCAGCTGCTGTAAAAACGAGACTCCCTGGGCAAGGACAAACCGGTCTTCGCTTTTCAGCAGGTCGCCGGACCAGCTCCGGTGATCGGTCACCGCGCTCCAGAAATTGGGATAATCATTGCCGGGATTATCCATAGCCACACGAATAGCCAGCAGGCCAGAGTCGGATAGTGATATCATGGGAGAGCGCAGGAGCCCGGTCAGTGAGACATCATCGTACGCATCCAGCAGAAACGAAAGCAGCAGCCAGGCGTCACGTATCTCCCTGCGCTCATAAAAACGGGTTCCTTTGGCCACCGTGAAGGGGAGTCCCGCTTCACTCAATGCCTGCTCCATCGCATAGATATGGGTGCGGCGCCGGTATAAAATCCCCACAGCCGTCTCGCCCATGCGCATTTTTTCTGCAATACGCTGGCAGGCATCCCAATGGCCGTCATAAACTTCCCTCAGAAAACGAGCAATCCTCCGGGATTCAAGAAGTGCCATATGTCCGGCCAGCGCCTCCGCCGCAATCGACCAGTCATCCTCATGCTTTTTAAGGTCATCGTAGCCGGTTTGCAGGACACGTATCTCACCCTGTGCCTCGGCCTGGAGAGACAGGTCGGGTGACGGTACGGAAAGCGGCTGATGGGGGGCTTCGTACGATGCCGCCCCGGATTTATCTGCAAAAATTTTCCGAAACAGGCGATTGGCAAACCCGGTGATGGTGCGATTGGACCGGAAAGAGTAGTCGAGGGGTATGACCCTGACCGACCCGGGACGTTCCGTCAGCTCATTGCGGGCCTGTTGCATCATCGCCACATCGCCCCCCCGGAAGCCGTAGATCGCCTGCTTGACATCCCCGACAATCAGTATTTCCTTGTCCCGGCTCTCGTCAGCCGCTCCTGCAAACCCCAGCTTCCGGATGATCTGCCATTGCCGGTGATCGGTATCCTGGAACTCGTCCACCAGAATCTGGTCAAAGCGGTCCTGCATCTGCCTGACTACCACCGGATTCCGGTCAAAAAGCGTATGTGTGAGCCAGATCATATCATTATAATTGAAATACCCCTCCTCAAAACGCTGATAACGCATCAGGAAGTGCCAGCGCAGGGCCAGTTCCGACAGATCCCGCATATTCCAGTACGCTTCCAGGTCCGCGTCAAATTCGTCCTGATCGGGATAGTTGTTCAGGTGTTCGACGAGTTCCGGTTTTGATAACAGCGCCTCCGCTTTTTCCAGTTCAGCGGCATATTTGAAGAGCCGGACGGCACGGTCATTCACATCGGCAATCGTTTCCGGCTCCATCTCCTTCTTTTTGAAAATTCTTTGCTGAAACCCGCCCGTGGTTTTCGTTTTCAGCCTTTCCATCTCCGCATAACTTTCGGGACGTTTATCCGGATTGGCGAACCATTCCGGATGTGCAGAAAAATCTTCCAGCAGCGAGGTTTCGAGCTGCATTTTTTCGTTCTTCCACACCTCAGCGAGCCGCCTGATCAGATTGATGTAATCCTGCGGAGAAAGTACGGCCATACGGTGCAGATCCCCGTCTTCCAGTCTGCCAAGCTCCATCATAAACGATTCGAAATCCGAAACCCTCAGGCGTGAGAGCTGCCGCTGCAGTCCGGCGTGCTTTTTGTATTTCTTATAGAAAGATTTGCGCCACTCAAGCATCCGGAGGATTTCATCATAGTCGCCAAGCAATTCGAATGACCCCTCCACGTTCCGGGAATTCGGAATTCCATAGGGCGCCGTTCCTCCTGTTGCCGATCGTTCTGTGTTCGATACATCTGCAGCCGATACATCTGCGTCCGATGGTTTTGCAGCCGATACACCTGTGTCCTGCAAATCTTCGTCCTGCACTTCTCCATCTGCATCTTCAAAAACCGGCTGATCCCACACCGCTATTTCGGTCAGCTCGTCCGGAAAATACTGCAGGATGCGGTTGCAGAAAGCGTGAAACGTTGAGATATAGTTCCTGGAAAACCGGCGGCGGGTATCCTGAAGATGAGCCGTTTCATCCTCGTTATCTCCTCCGGCTTCGCTCAACCTGCCGTTGATCGCCTTGTAAATCCGGGCTCTCATTTCGGCTGCCGCAAAGTCGGTAAAGGTGAGTGCCAGTATTCGCTCTAGCGGCACCCGCCGTTCAACAAGCTGATAGATCACCCGCTCGGTTAAACTATAGGTTTTTCCGGTTCCCGCTCCCGCCTCCAGGACCATATGTCCCCGGTGTCGCCGCATCCGGGCGGTTCGTTCATCGGGACTCCCGTGCTGTTCACTCATCGGCGGCATCCTCCCAAAACGGTTCGTTCAGATAATAGCGATCCAGTTCGAATTCCATGCCCTTATTCTTTCTTCGTGTCCGTTCAATGTTCTTTCGCTGCATCTGGATACGATCTTCATGCCGGGTAATGTGGCGAAAATCCGACCACCCCGGTTCTCCGGTGAGCGTCACATGAAAATGACCTCGTCTCATGGCCTGTACGATCCAGGTGATCCGCAATTCATGAGTAGCGGCCATAAAATCAGCCATCGCTTCTGCCGATTTATATTGAAGCGATCTTTTGAGGCGCTTACCGCCTTTTCCAAACAGTTGACCATCGTCCACCAACTCCGCAGAGCCCATTGAAAAGATACGTTCGATATCCTTCACTTTTCCGTTAACCGGAAGTTTGTAATATCCTGCCAGGAAATACGGAATCCCGTTATTGTGCAGATACATTCCGTAAACCGGAAGCTGAAAGCTCAATCCGTTGAGAATTTTACCCCGGTACGTTTGCACACCGGCTCCCCCCGACTTGTAGTCATATATCAACGCTTTTTTTCCGTCAGCCGTAATATCAATCCGGTCGATTTTTCCGTGAAATGCCACGGTGAATGCATCCACCGGTTTTTCAAACGACCAGCGTTGCTCCATGGTAAAACCGGAATCCGGATAGAAACCGGCCGGACGCAAATCATCCAGCCCGTCTGCAAGATACGGATGATATTCCTGCTCCAGTTCCACAAATCGACGGGTTACCCGCTCCAGATTATTCTTCAGGATTCCGGGAAACGGACTTTCGGGATTGCCGAGCTGATGGTGGTAGTCGTCGACCAGTCGCTCCCGGATGCTGTCCATCCGTTTCCGGGCAGCCTCAGGATCATCGGCAGGCCATACCGGCGGACCCTCCTGCCCGGTTTCGGTATAAAAATCCTGTAAAATATGGTGAAGCAATGCCCCTTTGATATTTGATTCTGCATCGTCGCAATACTCGTGGAGCGGCTGCAAGCGAAGAACATACCGGAAAAAGTATTCCTGGGGAGAAGTGGCGAACGTATCCAGCCGGCTGATGCTCATGGTCATCCGGTTCCCCAGCCCCTGCTGTTCCCACCAGCGATCCATAATCCCCTGATCGATTATTCCGTCATAACGGCCCATACTGTTGACATCCCTGCGCTGCTTTTCAGCCAGTGCCGAGATCAGATAATGCTTGCCAGTCGCCTGCATCTCTTCCGGAATTCGGGATACGGCAGAGGGTGCACGTTGCCTGACCAGCCACTCACCGGCATCCCGTTTTGTTATGAGCCACGATGTGCGGAAGTCGTCACCCGACAGATGCCTGTAAGGCCATGTTTTCGGCGCTTCCTTTCCGCTGCCGGCCTTTCCGGCTGCCGGTGTCCGGCGTTCTTCCAGATCCAGCCACAACGGCGACGGCATCACCTGTTTTTGCCCCACATAGGCAGGTCGACTCAGATAACGGAACATCGATGAGGCAAGGAGCCGGTCAAGCTGCTTCCGTGCAAGATCATGAGATTCAGTACCCTCGCGGCCGGTGAGGTGCCGGATCGCCTTTTCGTATCGAAACTGCAGAAAATCGGGCCGCTCGGACTTCGGGAAGCCGTCTTCGTGCATTCCCAGCACAAACACAATCTTGTCATGAACCTCCGGCAGATGACGGACTTCGGTCAGCAGAACTCCGCCCGGCTGTTCGGCAGGTCGCTCCCGGGTCTCTTTCAGCCGCAGTTCCAGAAGCTTGAAAAAATCAAAGCGGCTGATCTTGCGGGTGAGTCCGATACGATCCTGCGCAGCGGCAAGTTTTTCAAGAATAATCTCCAGCAGGTGCCGGGCTTCATTGGCTTCGCGGCTCATCAGGTCGGCCTGCAGGTCCAGCAGACCTCTGATCCATGCCACCCATTCCCTTAGCGGCTGCCGCTCCGGGGTCTTATAATGAGTTCGCAGTGCTTCCAGATGCCGGATCACATCTGCATAGAACAGACGATCCCGGCGAAGTCCATCGCGACGCCGCTCTTCTCTTTCTTCATCCTCCTCATAGACAATATGCTCCAGCAGGCTGTCAAAGACACGGTCCATCCCCTCCGAAGCCTCCTGAAGTGTCCGGAAATTGTACGCCCGGCAAAACTGCGAAAAATGGCGAATATTAGGTGCTTTTTGCTCGTCATTATCCTTCAGATCGGGCAGCACCAGCCGGTTATCGGCAAACACCCGGAATACATCATCAATCTGGAACTCGTTATGATCCAGTTTGAGATATATCAAAATTCTGCGGATAAAGGGATGGCTGATAAGTGCCGGCCCCCGGCTGACATATAGCGGAACCCCGAAACGATCCGACAACGCCGGCACCATATCCTCATACAGTGACAGGTCGCCGGTCAGAATCACAAAATCGTCAAAACGGGTGCCAATGGAGTGCCGGCCCTCTCTCAACTGCCTATCCATTCCCTCCTGCGCCGATCCGTTTTGTCCATCCCGCTTTGATGTAACCTGTTCCATCATTTCCGGTGCTTCATGGTCCTGCATTGCTTCCCGCGGTAGGTCCTGCGTGCCGATCTGAATTATGATATGCCGTACTGCCGATTCCAGCTCTTCCCGGGGATGGTGAAATACAGCCATGCCGGTCCGGTCCGGGGAGGGTAAATCAGCAGTATCATCATGCCGGATGGCGACCATCTCCGGTCCATTCATCTCCGCTATCAATTGCAATACCCGCTCCTGGAGAGGCTCGATCTCATCCATCAGATAAAAAATCCATTTCCTGTGTCGAACATGACGAAGATCGAACCGGCTCATTTTGGCAATAAGCTGCTCCTGGTCCATCCAGTTATTTTCAGCAAGTTTTTGCTCGTAGTCCGACAACAGTTCCGCAAGAAGTAGCTGCGATGCCTTTGACCTGCTGCCGTTCGCGTCTTGTTGCAAGCTTTTCGCATCTTGTTGCAAATTTTTCGCATTTTGTTGCCATTTGTTCGTGGCTTTTCGCAATACCGTCCCGGGTTCCGACCTTGTCTCCGGCGTCCCCGGCCCGTCAGATCCATGCCGATGCAAAAACTGCAGCAAAGCTCCGGGGTGCTGATTCTCGCGATACAGTTCGCCGATGATATTGGATATGGCTGTCACGGAACTCCTCCCTGCAAAGCGGCGGAAATCCTTTCTTTCGTGGCCGGAAAGCCATTGTTCAAGCCATAACGAACGCTCCTCAACCGAAAGAATAACTTTCGGGATATCCTGTTCATCCAGTGTATGCAGTGCCAACTCTTCCAGCCACGATGTCAGCGTGCGGATATCCGGAGCCAACCCCTGCTTGTCTCGCTGCCATTTTCGACGTACCTCTCGCTCCATCAACAGGTTATTCACCAGGATCAGGGCATCTGACGGTGAAGCCTCCTCAAGCAGATGATCCCACATCACAGCGGGATCCCGGTCTGTTATTTCACGTTTCCACATCGGGGTTAATACCTGTTAATATGTCCTTCAGCTGAGCAATCAGATCCTTCAACAATGCAAGCATCTCTCCGGAATACGGTAACGGCAGCCGGCGATCACGCCTGACTTGCATCTGCTGTACCGCACTGCCGCAGGTTAGCAAAACTGTCGGTGATATAAAATGCCAATTTCAGGATTTTGACTCAAGAATGTGATAACTGATATCTTTCTGTTACCTTGTACCGTGACCGACTATCTGTCCTGTTACCAACCAGGGGCGGCAAGTCGGTTGACGCAAAAAAAACCGACCGATACCGAAATTTCGTTATGTCTCATTCGCTGCAAAAAGACGAAGTGGCAGCCCTGTTGGAGGAGATCGCCACACTGATGCGACTTGCCGGAGAAAACGATTTTCGCGCCATGGCCTTCGACCGCGCCGCGCGAACGATCGAAAACCTGGATGGTGATATCAACCAGTATATTGAAAAACAAACACTTACAACTTTAAAGGGAATCGGCAACTCCATCGCCGAAGATCTCTACATCTACGCCGAAACAGGGTCGATTCCCGTTCGCGAGAAATTGCTTGAACAGGTCCCTTCGGGGCTTTTTTCCTGGCTGAAGATATCCGGTCTGGGGCCCAAAAAAATTTTCAAGATCCACAAGGCACTCAACATCACCGAAATAACAGAATTAAAAGACCGGTGCAAAGATGGCTCGGTCGCATCACTGCCGGGACTGGGACAGAAGTCGGCGGAAAACATACTCAAGTCCATCAGGTGGATGGAGCAGTTTGCCGAGCGTTGCCGGGTGGATGAAGCGGAAATCATTGCCGACTCCTTTGTTGGTATCCTGTCGGATGCCGAAGGGGTAGAGCAGGTTTCGGTTGCCGGTTCACTTCGCCGAGCCTCCGAAACCATCGGAGATATCGACATACTCGTTGCCGCCCAAGAGGTTCATTCCGAAAACATCATGGAACGCTTTGTGCGCAATTCCGAGGTGGTGGAAGTTCTGGGCCGGGGCACCACGAAAAGTTCGGTACGTACCGGCGAAGGGCGTCAGGTCGATCTCCGCATCGTCGATCCTGAACATTATCCGGCTGCACTCATGTATTTCACCGGCAGCAAGGAACACAATGTGGCGATGCGCCAGAGAGCCCGTACCCGGAATCTTCAACTCAACGAATACGGGTTATTTCACCAGAACGCCGATAACCAGGCCGATTTTAACCGTCCGTTGCCGGTGGATTCCGAAACGGATATCTACCGCCATCTCAATCTGGCATACATCCCTCCTGAACTGCGGGAAGGTCACGGGGAATTTGAACTGGCCGAAGGCGGAATATCTCCAGATCTGGTCGAGCTGCGCGATTTGCAGGGCATTATTCATGCTCACACTACCTGGAGCGACGGCAAACGATCTATTCGTGAGATGGCAAAAGCCTGCACCCGGCGCGGTTACCGCTATCTCGCTATCACCGACCACTCCCGGACAGCGGCCTATGCCGGTGGACTGACTGTTGATCGCGTATACGAGCAGTGGAAAGAGATCGACGTCATTAACAACGAATACGCGCAAAGAGGCACGGATTTTTATATTCTGAAGGGCATTGAGTCGGATATTCTTTCCGACGGCAAACTCGACTACCCTGATGAGGTGCTGAAAGGGTTCGACCTGGTCATCGGAAGTGTTCATTTCGGGCTGGAGAATCCGCCGGATAAGATGCTGGACCGATTGATGCGGGCCGCCGCCCACCCGCATCTCCATATGCTCGGTCACCCTACCGGACGGCTTCTGCTGCAGCGCGAAGGCAGCAAAGCGGATCTCAACCGGCTGATCCCGTTTGCAGCCGAACACAACACCGCTATCGAGATCAATGCCAATCCACGACGGCTGGATCTTGACTGGAGGTATGGCCGGAAAGCGCGGGAGGTGAATCTGATGAGTGCCGTATGTCCGGATGCTCACAGCGAGGAAGGTCTGGATGATGTCCGCTATGGCATCGGAACCGCGCGAAAAGCCGGCTTCCCGGCACAGCGCATCCTGAATACATTTTCGCTCGAAGAGCTGATGAAACGGCTCGGGTAACTACCCCCGGCACCTGTGTGAACGATCTGTTCTTCTTACCACACAACTTATGGCATATGAAAGGGGGCCCGGAGTGCTACTCCTCGTACATCTCATAATGCATTTCGCCGGCACGTATGGGAATATCCAGCCGGTTCTGTTCCGGCGGAAGCGGACAAGTGGTATAGGGATTGATCGCACAGGGAGGATTGTATGAGACATTGAAGTCGATGATGGCCGGTTCGCCGGGACCGGGCCGGTCGATGTAGACATAGCGTCCGGCCGGATACGTCTCGTCACCCGAAGTGGCATCGGCAAACGGAATAAAAAGCCGGTCTCCGGTACCCAGAGCCAGGATGGACACTTCCTCACCCATAGCGTTAAAGGTCAGTGTTCCGGCCACATCCCATTCGATCATCTGTCCGAGCACATTTTCGATCTCCATGGTCGCACCCTCATCATGCGGGGTAAAATCGGCCAGTACCCGCCACTCCTTGTCTACTTCAAATCGGTCGATGCCGTCAAAATGCTGCAGGTGCGGACTGTTGTCATCGTAGAGGCGGATGCCGAACCGGTCATCCCGCTGAACCACGAACCAGGTGAGGGACCGATAATTCAGTTCCAGGGCTTCCTCCGGTGTAAAAATGGTATTCTCTCTTATCCTTTGACCGCGCTGGTCCCGGATATCAACATTCCCTGCGACCCGCATGACCACCGTATCCTGTCTCAGTTCAAAAATTCCGGCAAAATCCGGAATCGAGCCTTCCGGAAAACGAATTCTTGCCTGCTCCCCGCTTCCGAACATCTGCTCCCCGTCACGAAGCCAATAGAGTCCGGTGAGTCGCAGCCACCCCTGATCCTCTTTGAGGATTTCCACTCTGTTTCGGTGCCAATCCTCAACATATTCAAAATAAGCTTCCTCGGATTCAAACTCCTCAAATGCCGGGTTGTCATTGTCAGCAGCCCGGGTTTCTATCGTACTGTGGAGCTGGTTTGCTTCCGTGTTACGGGGTGGCGCATTAGTCTCCGAAGCCGGATTCATCGACCATGCCGAACTATAAAAAAACGATAACAACAGAATGGCAAAGAGGGCCAATCTGCCCGTAAAATGATGAATATGCAAAACGATCAGACCAGTTCTTAATTTATAAATCACAAATTTTCGCTACAACCTGAACAAGAAACGGGCAAGGCGCCTGATTATGCAAAAAAAAATAAGGATCGGGCAGGTCAATGCCCGATCCACGTTCAGGTCTGTTAGCATAGAATCATCCTTTAACAGGAGTGATTCCAGGCCTTCATAGTAATAGAGCACAAAATGGGTCGTTCCTTACACAATTTTCTGAAAAAATCTTGCATAATATATCAATCATTTTACTGATCAGCTATTAAATTTCTTTTATCTGTTTATTTATTCCCTTCTTGCCAAAAGATTTCAAGCATATGCGAATGATCAGTTTCACGGGAATGTTATAGCGGATAGTCGTTACACAACACTCCATACAATAAATAATACAGAGGTTAATCATGAGCAATCTGACTACGAATCAAAATAAAGATATTGCCGTACTGCTGTTACGTTTGGGCGTCGGCATCATTTTCATCGTAGCCGGTTGGGGAAAGCTTACCGGAATCGAAGGTGTACAGGGTTTTTTTGGTGATATCGGCATTCCACTGGCGGGCTTAATGGCCTGGGTTGTAGCTATTGTTGAATTTGCAGGTGGAATCATGGTTCTGGCCGGAGCCTACATTCGCATTCCCGCCATACTCCTTGCCATAATTATGGTTGTAGCGATACTGACCACCAAAGTCGGACAGGATTTTTCGGCCTACCGTCTTGATCTGATGCTGTTGCTGGCAAATGTCGGTTTGGCTTTGATGGGAAGCGGCAGGTATTCATTTGACGACAAATTGCAAAAATCCTGATCCGGATCTGCTAATAACATGCATCAAAAGGGGGTATGGCCCAACGGCCATGGCCCCTTTTTTCTTCTCTTGAGGTAATCACATTAATGGATCCCCTTACACACGGTCTTGCAGGTGCTGTGGCGGCACAAACCGTTTCCAAAAAAGAAAAGCACCGTCCAGCGGCATTAACCGCGTTTGCCGCGGCACTCTTACCTGATATTGAAACATTCATTCATCACCCGTCAGACCCGTTATTCAATCTGGAGATCCACCGCCAGTTCACCCATGCCATTATCTTTATTCCTGTCGGAGCTCTGATTGCGGCCGGGCTCCTTTGGTGGTTTATGCGCAAGCATCTTGATTTCCGGGAAATTTACCTGTTCAGTCTGCTGGGGTATGCCACACACGGACTGTTGGATGCCGTTACCAGTTACGGCACCGAACTGCTCTGGCCGATTTCGGACATCCGCGTTGCCTGGAATCTGATTCCGATTATTGATCCGGTACTCACACTCGGCATCGGAGCCCTGGTTGCTGTTTCATTCTACTATCGACAAAACATATGGTCGTTAGCGGCGGTAGTTTGGGTTATCCTTTATCTTATGACCGGATTCATACAGCGTGAACGTGCTGCAGAGTACATGGAAAAACTGGCCGTGGAGCGCGGACACCACATAGAAAGATTGGTGGTCAAGCCATCGATCGGCAATCTGGTCCTGTGGCGAAGCACCTACCTGGCACAGGATTCGATCTACGTGGATGCGCCCCGGCCCGGGTTCTTTGCTTCACCGGTTGTCTATTTCGGAGATTCCGCCCCGGCGGTCATCCCGGAACGCCACTATTCCGGATTCCGGAATACCACGATTTACGAAGATATTTTACGCTTTTACCGTTTTTCAGACCGGTTTTTGGTGATGCATCCCGAAAAAGAGCAGATCATTGGAGATGCCCGTTACTCCATGGTTCCGAACCATTTGACGCCGTTGTGGGGAATTCAGGTCGACACGACACAACCCGGACGTCATGTTCCGTTCATGCATTTCAGAGATGCCGGTCAGGAGGTAAGAGAAGATTTCATTGAAATGGCAACCGGAGCACGCGAAGCGGATTACCGGCCGTGACATCCCTGATCAATGTTGCTGATCCTCCTGCTGATGAATCCGTTCTATGGCTTGCTCCAAGCGTTGCTGAAGTTCACGATCTTGCTGAATAGCCATATTGAGCTCCTGAAAACGACCCATTTCCAGTCCCTGTTTTTCCGCTATTTCCACCATTCTGGCATATACTTCCGAACCCAACTCCTCCAGCTTCCCGGCTGCCCGTTCGATTTTCTCCTGCTCATCGGAAGAGACGTCGAGGTCCTCAAATGTCCGCCCTCGTTCCCGGGCCTGCATAACCGCTTTATATCGTTCCGGATCAATGCCCTCTCCCTCGACAATATTGAGGATTTGTTGCTGAGCCGCTATCTGTAAATCACTTGCCTCCCTGCTGGCTTTGATGAAACGCTCAAGCTCTTCATCCGTTACCTCTACCTGCCCTTGTCCGCCCTGTTGCGGAGACTGCTGGAATTGTGCTTTTGCAGATAGTGTCAGACACAACAGGAGTGCCACCGCCATTCCGGATTGCCAATAGGTTGGTATCATCAAAAACTCGCTTATTAATATCGCTTTCTCATTGCTGCCGGGCAGCCTCCGAATACGGCATTACTCACAAATCAACTCCATCCGTCAGAGCCTCAGCCCAATTCAAACTCTGCATTTTTTTGCAGAATAGCTAACTTTTCCTTTCCCGTAGATGCGTCCTGCCGGGCGCACATTAAAAAAAAGCCCGCCTTGTAAAAAAAGCGGGCTCTATCTTCGGTTTCCGATAAGTGGTATCGGAGAGGGTTGTTATTGGTTCTTACTAACCGTCAACAACGATTAGAATTCTCCCTGTTGCTGTTGTTGTTGCTGCTCCTGGATAATTTGCTGTATGCGTTGTTGCAACTCCGGATCCTGCTGGATTGCCATATTGATTTCCTGGAAACGCTCCACTTCAATTCCTTCCTCTTCGATAGCGTTGTGGATATCGACTTCCATTTCCTGTTCTACTTCCTGGATTTGTTCGAAAGCATTTTCAAAGTTATCGATATCCTCGGCCGACACATCCAGATCCTCTTCAGCGCTGCCCATCTGCTGTGCCCTCATAATGTCATTATAGGTCTCGACATCAATGCCCTCTTCATCAACAATCTCAACCATCTGCTGTTGAAACTGCGCCTGAACGGTTTGTGCATTCATGGATGCATCCACAAAATCCTGCAATTCCTCATCCGAGACCTCGATCTGAGGTGCGGCATCCTGAGGCGGCTGCTGAAATTGTGCTTCTGCCGGAACCGCAAAAAAAGCAAATACTACGGCTGTGAGCCCGGCAATCATGGT
Source organism: Balneolales bacterium (assembly GCA_007132495.1). GTDB lineage: Bacteria > Bacteroidota > Rhodothermia > Balneolales > Natronogracilivirgulaceae > SLOL01. The sequence continues at coordinate 6,164 of SLOL01000015.1, read as the reverse complement.
CTGTGACTTCATAGTAGAACTCCTGTATTGTTTTAATTCATTTACGTTGAGTGCCCCTCTAACAACGAGATCCCGCGGATATTGCCGGTTTATAAAACTTTATGATGTTTTTACAAGATATAACAAACATAAATAGTTATTAACTGAAAACATCTTTTCCCACCTGGAAATACCGGAGTATCAACCTAATGATAGCTTAACCTGAGGGTAATACTTCCGTAACAGTGGAAACCTAAATTCTTGCTGTAGTTGCTTAAGGGTTTAGCCGGTATAGAACTGGAGCGCTATTCCTGTAGCTCTGAAGAATGACTCGGCACATAAGACCGATTAACCGGCTTATACTTAACTCATCACTCAACATAATTGAAAATGAACAAGCACATAAAACACACGCCACATATCGTATTGGCTATTTGCATAGCAGGGCTAGGACTATTTCCAAACCATGCCGTTGGTAAGTCTGATAATCCATTTGTCGACAACAAGGTCTCTGAAGATAAAACTACCGATACGCAATCCGAAACGAACACAGTCATTGCCGTTCCAAACCGTAACACCACCAGTGAACTTCGTATACGCGGCCGCTTGCAGAGTCAATTCGCATATTCAACAGGCAGTAATTTAAATACCGGTAGCAATGCCACGGAATATAGTAGTTTTGAAATGAGGAGATCCCGTCTGGGTGTACAGGGAAAAATTTACGGAAATTTCAATTTTATGTTGGAAGCCAATGTGTTATCCGGTGTCGATCTCGATGCTGCGACATTAACATATACCGCCATTCCACAAGCCAACGTAACTTTCGGTAAAGGAAAACCGCAATTCGGACACGAGCAGAACACTTCTTCTGCAAGTATTCTCACCTTTGAACGTACCCGTCTTGACGGACACCTTAATGGAGGAAAACCTATAGGGCTGCGCATGCACGGAAACAGCAGCATTCTCTCCTATTACCTTGGAGTATACAACGGCCAATCGACCACTACCGGGCGAATGTCCAGTGATGTAAACAGCTATCTTTTGAATGCAAGCGGTGGGCTGAACCTGGACGGTATGCTCATTGATGGACTAAGTGCCCGTTTTCGTGCCGATTATCTGCACCGTACTAAAAGCAACGGATACTTCAGTTTTGATGACGCATTTGCCTTCAGCGGACATTTCGCATTCGGAAAAACGGATTTGCGTGCAGAATTCATGTCAGGCCTTGCAGATAACAATCAGGGTATCAGCGGTTTCTATATTCTGCCCTCGTATTTCATCTTAGTCGACAAACTTCAGGCTGTTGCACGATTTGAAAATATAAAAGGCGATACCGGCAGAAGTTTGGGTCACAATCGCTATGCGGATCATGTACCGGAAATCTATTCTTCCGGCGATGAATACCATGCCTGGTATACAGGAGTCAACTACTACATTCACTCCCACAACCTGAAATTCATGCTCGGCTATGAGCTGGCCGAGAACCAGGATAAAACTTCAAACGCGTCAGGTAAAACTTCAACTTTTTTCAGTGGTTTTCGGATGCAGTTTTAATTCGCTCAGCCGTGGATGCATACCGAAAAAAACTCCGCTGGCTCGGCAATACTTCCGGCATCCATGGCCTTTCTTAACAATTTGGTAACACTGCGCCAACATTGCCATAACAGAAGCTTTGTAGCTTTCCTATGGTGAAAGTACTGCCGGCAGCACGGAGTCTCCATAATAAAATCAAACGTATCACCAACTATAAAACCATATGTATACCAATCGAATAATCACAACCGCCATCTTCATGGCTTTTTTAAGCATTTCATGCGGAAACGGCGATAACGGCAACGGTGGATCATTACCCGGATCCGGGGGCGGCAGCAGTGCTGAAAACCGGATTGACTTACTGGGTGCGGGTGCAACCTTCCCCGCTCCACTCATAACAGCCATGGCCGATGAGTATCGCGACCTGACCAACAACCGTGTAACGCTCAACTATCAATCCATCGGCTCCGGCGGAGGAATCCGTCAGTTTATGGAACAGACGGTCATGTTCGGAATGAGTGAAGCCTTTCTTTCGGATGAGGTAATGAACAACATCCAACAGTCAACCGGGGGACGTGCCTTCAATATGCCGATCACCCTTGCCGATGTAGTACCGACCTATAATATCCCGGGCATCGGCGAAGGGGTGGTTTTTGACGGTGAACTGCTGGTTGAAATCTACATGGGGGATGTCACCCGCTGGAATGATCCGAAAATAGCCCGTCTCAATCCGGATCTGGATCTGCCCGGCTTGCCGATAACCGTGGTCCACCGCTCGGACGGTTCCGGAACTACCAATGTGTGGACCAGTTTTCTGAGTCGTGTTTCAGAGCGATGGCGCAATCGTGTGGGCTATGCCACCAGTGTTAACTGGCCTGTTGGCATCGGGGGAAACGGTAACGAAGGCGTGGCCGGTGCCGTACAAAACACGCCGGGTGCCATCGGCTATAACAGCTTTACCTATGCTCTTCTGAACGACATGTCATACGGATCGGTCGTCAATGCATCGGGTAATGTCATCGAACCGAGTTTCGAAGCTACTTCCGAAGCGGCCAATATCGATCTCCCGGAAGACACCCGTGTCCTTTTTACCAACACACCTGCCGAATACGGATATCCCATAGCCGGTTTTGCCTGGATGCTGATCTATGAAAACCTGGACGCCAACAACGCCATCAGCAATCGCCGGGAAGCCGAGGAACTAATTCGCTTTTTGATCTGGAGCATTACCGATGCACAGGAAATGTCGGAATCCCTGGGCTTTGCCAGGCTGCCGGAAACGGCATTGGAGCGTAATTTCGCAATGATCCGCCAGCTCAAATGGAATGGAGAGTTGCTTGGAGCGAGCCTTCTGGAAGACCATCCGCTTGCCGCATCGCTTTAGGAATGCGGTGATGCGGAAACAGAATCCGTACATCCTTCTGAATATCATTTCATAACAGCCAATATTGCATGAGCACAGACAAGGACACCCGAAAAAACATTCGAAAACTTCTCAGAAACCCGTCGGCTATATACCGCCGTCCGGGCGACCTCCTCTTTACGTTTCTCGTCGTTACGCTGGGGATCAGTATTATTCTCCTGACCTTAAGCATGGCATTCGTACTGTACGGAGAAGGAAGTGCGGCACTGCGGGAGTTCGGTTTTTTCGGATTCGTGCGGGGCACCACATGGGATCCGGCCGTCCAGCTGGTTTTCGGAGCGTGGCCGTTTCTGCTGGGAACCGTCACAACCAGTGTCATGGCTCTGCTTATCTCCATTCTGCCAGCCATTGCCGTCGCCATTTTCACGGCCGAATACGCCCCCCGATGGCTGGCAAATATCATTGACAACCTGATTCAGCTTATCGCCGCCGTCCCCAGTGTGGTGATAGGAATCTGGGGCATTTTTGTCCTGGCACCGTGGCTGCGCGACACCGTTTATCTACCCGTATTCATGTGGGCCGAATCCAGCTATCCCCAACTGCTGCCGATACTCGGTAATCCCATGGGCTATGGAATGACAACGGCCACGATCGTGCTGGCATTGATGATTGTTCCATACACCACCGCCCTTACCAAAGATGCCATCCGATCGGTTCCGCAGGAACAACGGGAGGCGTGCCGGGCACTGGGCGCCACGCGGTGGGAAGTCATTCGCATGGCCATCCTGCCCTATGCGCGCGGGGGCATTCTGGCCGGAGCCATTTTGTCACTGGGTCGCGCCATCGGAGAAACCATGGCCGTAGCCATGCTGATCGGCAACAAGAACACCCTTCCGTTTACCATCTTTGGCGCCGGAGCCACCATGCCATCGGTTATCGTCAATGAGTTTCGTGAAGCGGTGGAAAGCCTGCACCTTTCCAGCCTCATGGCCATAGGCTTTACCCTCTTTATTATCGCTCTCATTGTCAATCTCTTCGCCGCCTATCTCACCCGCAAATTCTCAATCAAGGGAGGACAGGTCATATGAAGACGATGCTTCAACGCAACATCCGGGACCGCTTTATGGAAGGACTGCTGGTGTTGAGCACCATCATCGTCCTTTTGCCACTGATTATCATCATTGCACACGTCATTATCCACGGGATAGGGGCCCTGAACTGGGATTTCTTCACCCAGGAACTCGGTTCACCGTCCCGTGCCCTGCAGGGCAGGCCGACCGGTCTGGTCCATACCATACTTGGAACGCTTGTAGTAGATTTCATGGCACTGACCATTGCTCTTCCCGTCGGTCTGGGAGCCGGAATCATGCTTTCCGAGTATCCAGATCACAAACTGAACCCTGTTCTTCGTGTGATGAACGATACGCTTAACGGCATGCCGGCGATTTTGAAAGGGCTCCTTGCATTTGTGCTGATCGTCAAGCCGATGGGTACGTTTTCCGGGTTCTCCGGTGGCGTGGCACTGTCGTTTGTGATGCTTCCGATCATCGCACGTACCACCGAAAGCGCACTGATGTCCATTCCCTGGTCCATTCGCGAGGCGGGACTGGCCATCGGACTCCCACGGTGGCGAGTGGTGCTTTCCACCGTGATGCCGGCTGCCCGGTTCGGTCTGGTTACCGGAACTCTGATCGCTTTCGCCCGGGCCGCAGGCGAGGCCGCACCGCTGCTGTTCACTTCGTTCGGAAACAACTATCTCCCCAACCACTGGCTGGGGATGATCCTGGGACCGGTCGATACCCTGCCGCAGCGACTCTACAGCCTGGCCATAAGCCCCTATTCCCACTGGCACAATATGGGTTGGGCGGCAGCCATTGTATTGCTTGTCTTTGTAATGCTCACTTTTGCCACGGCACGATTCTTTACCCGGCAAAAATTCTGATTAAACAGATAAATCCATGCTAAATAATTCCGCTAAATTGCTGAAAACACCGTTTACCCATTTAAAGGACATTTCAAATCTGCTGATGCATCAGGCATCCGGCCCGGCCCGTGCATCGAAACCGGTCTCCGGCGTCACGTTCACTCCGGAACCCGCTTCCGGCGGAAAAAAGTTCAGGATGCAAACGCGGAACCTTACCGTCAGGTACGGAACAACCATTGGTGTGGAAGATGTGACACTGCCGATATACGATAAGGAGGTTCTTGCCCTGATTGGTCCGTCAGGGTGTGGCAAAACCACCTATCTGAGAGCACTCAACCGGATGCATGATCTCACACGGATAGCTTCGGTAACCGGCGAAGTGCTGCTGGACGGCACCGATATTTACGGCAATGACATCAATCCCGTCAACATACGCCGGCGGATCGGGATGGTGTTTCAAAAGCCGACCCCCTTCCCCACCATGTCCATATACGATAATGTGGTGGCCGGACTCAAACTGGTCGGCATTCGCAAAAAATCATTGCTGGATGAAGTGTGCGAGCGGGCGCTTAAGCAAGCGGCGCTTTTTGAAGAGGTCAAAGACCGCTTGCGGAGTCCGGGGGCCGGCCTGTCCGGTGGACAGCAGCAGCGCCTTTCGATCGCCCGGGCCCTGGCGGTGGACCCGGAAGTAATGCTGATGGATGAACCCACCAGTTCACTTGATCCCCAGTCAACAAACCGGATTGAAGAGCTGATCCACACACTGAAAGAGCAGGTGACCATTGTGATTGTGACCCATAACATGCAACAGGCGGCCAGACTGTCGGACCGGACCGCCTTTTTCTATGTCGGACATCTGATTGAGACGGGAACGACCAACGATATTTTCACCAAACCCAAAGAAACCCGGACCGAAGAGTATATCTCCGGCCGTTTCGGATGACCGTTATCCACTCCGTTCCATCTTTTTAACCTTAAGAGAATCACAGCCATGCGCACTGCATTTCAACAAAACCTGAAGAAGCTCCAGGATGAGCTGTTCTCCATGTCCGGGTTGGTTACCGAATCCATAGACCGCTCTGTCAAAGCGCTCAAGGAAAAAGATATTGAGACTGCAGAACAGATCAGAAAAGACGATATCCATATTAACAACCTGCGCTGGGAGATCGAAGAAAAATGCATTCAACTGATGGCTACTCAGCAGCCGGTAGCCACCGATCTTCGGGAGATTATTGCCGTTCTGAATATCATCGCCGAGCTTGAGCGCATTGGCGACTATGCCGAAGGAATCGCCAAAATTGTCATCAAACTGGGGGATCAACCCCCTGTCAAGCCGTATATCGACATTCCAAGAATGACGGAACT
>SLOL01000064.1 GCA_007132495.1 Balneolales bacterium | reverse complement strand
TTTCAGGAATAGCGATTATTTGCAGCAGAGATATCCTTTTCCCGGATATGCTCACGAGTTTCGGGATATTCTGGCCTCATCTCTGGCCTCATCCGGCTCGTTAATTCCGGCATAGTCGGGAGCCGAAGCACGTGTGATCAGATCGGGTGAAAACACGGTGTGGGTTACATCGGTATCAGGATTTTCGATCCGTTTCACAATTTTTTCGATGGCCAGTGCGCCCATCTCGTACATGGGCTGCCTCATGGTGGAGAGCCCGACATATTCGGAAAATTCCAGATCGTCAAATGCAATGATCGGGATCTGTCTGCCGTGGTCTTTCATCGCTTTAATGGCTCCGAGCGCCTGTATATCGGAGGCGCAGAAACAGGCTTCAGGCGGGTTTTCCAGTGTTAAAAGCCTTGACATCGCCTCGTACCCGTTGCTTTCGGTAAAGCCGTCGCGCTCCATGTTCTCCCCGGCGGCGATCATCTCCGGATCTACCATATACCCCGCATCTTCCATCGCGCGCCGGTAACCGAGAACCCGGTCGATGCTGGGTTTGGAAGTCGGGTTGGCACAGATCATGCCGACCGATCGGTGACCCTGGCGGATCAGGTGGCTGGTTGCGGTATAGGCGCCTTCAATACTGTCGACACTTACGGTATCGAATCCGGGATAATACTCATCAATCAATACTACCGGCACTTTGTATTTGTGTAGCGCTTTCCATTCGGAGTCGGACAGATGCACGGAAATGACCAGATACCCTTCACCCCAGCCACGCTTTATGATATGGTTGGCCTGGTTGAGCAGGTCGCTGTCATGAGCCATTTTTACATTGAATATCTGCAGGTCGTAATCGTAATCAACGATTTTATCCTGCATTCCGGCGAGGACCTCCATGAAGAAGTAGTTCGATATCACCGGGACAATAACGGTTATGACTCTGGATTTTTTTCGTGCAAGACTTTGCGCCAGTGCGCGCGGGTGATACCCCATCTTTTCAGCAACAGCAAGCACCTTTTCCCGGGTTTTGGGAGTTACACCGCTGTTGTCATTAAAAACCCGTGAAACGGTGGCAATACTGACCCCCGCTTCTCTCGCAATATCGTAGATTGTGGAATTCAAAGTTACTGTACTGTCTCAGCTAAAGCGTCAAATATTGACTTGATATAAATATTCAACCGGAAACGCAAATTGCGAATCCGGTTGAATATAATGTTTGGATTTTACTTGATCAGCATCATTTGCCGCTGCTGGACAAAATCGCCGGCCTGCAGGCGGTAGATATAGGTGCCTGACGACAGACGGGTTGCATCAAACGGTACGGTATGAGTGCCGGCCGTCATCTGTGTATTTACCAGTGTTGCCACCCGCTGACCGAGGATGTTATAGACATCCAGACGTACATCATGGCTTTCCGGGATGGTAAAGCGGATGCTGGTCGTCGGGTTGAACGGGTTGGGGTAGTTTTGATCCAGTCTGTAAGTGTTCACGGTCTGGACCGGTTCCTGGTCAGCACTTGTAGCCAATGCCGCATAATCCGGTGCTGTTTCGACTGTAAGTCCATCATCTCCGAATTCTTCTCCGCCATACCACTGGAGCAGATTCAGCTCCGGTTCGGCCGGCCAATTCGAGAAGAGGAAGTCGCCATCATAGAAGGTGCTCTCCGGCGTGATGAACTGATAGTAACGCCGGCCGCTTTCAAATCCGCCGCCGTTCCAGAGAATCGTGCCTTCACCCACGTTCGGCTGACCATAACCGATGATGAAACCGAACGAGTTGACAGTCGGCAATTCCGCATCAACGGTAATCTCATAGATTCCGTCGCCGTCCACATCTTCAAGCAGGTAGTTTTCGTTGCGGACCAGGTTCGGTGCGTCATTGACATGACCCGATCCGGTTCCAAAGCCTTGCGTAAAGGCAAAGATCTGCTCTTCAAAAGCGATGAATACGGAATCCTGCTCCGGATTGAAACGCTCTTCGGCATCCGGCACGGTTTCTGCCCGTGACATGTCGATGCGGAAGGTAATCGGATACGTTTCCGGATTGCCCGGGATAAGCTCACTGAATATAACAGCGGCACCGGCAATTCCATTATAGTAGTGGTGACCTTCATCCACCGGGTAGACGTATTGTTCCGCCTTATCGGTGATAGTATAGGTCCGGTTGCCACCGCCGGTCACACCGGGTTCTTCCCATCCGGCTCCCAGGCTCAATCCAGGTATGTAATTGTCACTGGTTTCATCTTCCCGGGACTCATCCCAGTTGATGTAATACTTGAACTCGTAGCGCTGGCCAACGGTAGCCGGGCTGCCTTCGGGATAGTTACGGGTCAACTGATAACGACGCAGGGTCGGGTTCCAGTTCATGGCATCGCCCCCGCTCCAGTTATTAAAGCTTCCGCGGACTTCAACACCGTCGATCGAGCGGTCGAAAATACCGAGGTTCTCCAGAATGTTCACATTCACCGCGAACTGAATATCCGTGACCACTCGTTCCACATCCGGCGGGAGCGGGGCCTGATTGTTGAAATAGACCCAGTGTACAGTGGTATCGGCCACTTCTTCCAGCTCAAGGTGACGGTCGCCGATCGCATCTTCCCAGACCACTTCATCTTCATCGGGACGATGGATGACAAATTTATAATTCGTCTCGTCGATATCGGCAAGTTCACCTTCATCGGCATAGTACACGCCCGAATAAAAGACGTTGTTGGATTCTTCTTCAAAATCCTCAACATCCAGGAAAAACAGCGTCTCGCCCCAGTCAAAGAGCCCGTCTCCGCGAATGCCGACCCGGAAATCTTCATCGGTGGGATCGAATCCCTCTTCATCGATCTGAAAACCCAGATGCACCCGGAAGAAGACGCCGACGGTATCGGCTTTCTCTTCAAAGAGTTCGACCTGGTCGTAATAGGCCAGATCCAGCACGATCGGATCGGTATGATCTTCAGGAACGGCCAGTTGGCGATCATCACTCCACTCCCATCCGCCGTTGGCCGTAGGCTCCTCATCCGGATCCAGTTCAAAACCGGTCCAGAACTTGTACATCAGCGTGTCGCCGGGCAGGATATAGAGGGAAGTCTCCCAGTAATCACCACCGACATTCTCGGCGATGATGGAGGATTCGGCACTCCACCTTATCGTCTGATCCAGATAGGTTTCGTTTTCCCAGTCGTGGCCGTTGATGGCCCCGCGGACCTGCACGATATCCTGCTCTCGCAGTGTATCGGGAACCGTCGCGGTATTCACGCGCATGGTGACCTCAATGGCATCACCATGTGCATCGGCCGTACTTTGTGCCGTCACGGTCGAGAGACCGGATACAGCAAATACGGCAATGAGCAGAGCCGCAAACACAGGCACTGTCCAAATGGACTCGTTGTAGCTTGTTGTCTTCATTGCTTCCTCTTTTTTTTGTTTGTGTTATTACGGATTGGTCCGCATGTCAGAATGCAACCGATGCCGAGACCCGGTTGGTACCACCCAGGTGTTTGTGCTGCTGGTAGGCATAGCCGAAGCTGAATGCCAGGTTATCACCAAATGAGTAGTTGAGCCCTGCACCAAGTGCGAATTCAAACATTCTGTCATCCTCGGGGAGACCGATCTCCGGCACTCCCCCTCTGAAAAGGATCAGTTCATCAAGAAAGGCGATTTCGGCGCCTACACTGACGTTCTGAAAGTTGTCGCTGGGACTTTGTCCGTCCACCATCAGGGTGAGCCGGATATGCTGTGTATCGTAGGCATTCCACATCAGGCCGGCACGAAGCGCCAGCGGCAAGTCAAATTGATCCGTCCTCAGGTAGGAATCCACATCGCTGTTATTCCCGCTTGAAGCCGGATCGACGTCGGCCGGGATCAGCAGATCGTCCCCGTGCATCCGGAATTTCTGCCCGAAATTGGTCACACTCACGCCGAATACGATATCGTCAAACGGGGTCACATAGGTCGTTCCAATATCAAAAGCCATCCCGCTTGCCGAGCTGTTCCATATGGTTTCGTTGATAAACTTGACATTGGCCCCCAGCGAGAAGTTGGGCAGCAGTTTTATGGCATAACTGAGGCCGGCGGCATAACTGTAAGCTCCGAACATCCGGCCTGTACCGTCGGGCCGGTCGAAGGTGGTCTCCTCCATCTCATCCATGGTGAGGGCGGTGACATTGATACCGAGCGCCTGGTTTGTACTGACAGGAATCACCACGCCCAGATAGGAGTGCCTCAGGGAGTGAAGCCATTCGGCATGATCGAGCATAACTTCCGGGTTATCCATCGTAAGGATGGCCGCCGGATTCCAGCGCATGGCT
>SLOL01000166.1 GCA_007132495.1 Balneolales bacterium | reverse complement strand
TTCAAGCAACTTCGAGTTCAAGCAACTTCGAGTTCAATCAATTACGCCTTCAATCAACGTCACCTTCAATCAATTTGGCGTGCAAGCGCCTGACGGCCTCTTCGCCGCGGCCTTCATCGACCAGCACACAGAAGTTGTGCTTGCTGGCTCCCTGGCAGATCATGCGTACATTGATATCGGCGAGCGCCTTGAACATTTTGCGTGCCAGTCCGGCGGTGTGATTGATGTTGTTGCCGATCACCGCGACCAGTTCATAGCTCTTTTCGATATGGAGACGACCCAGCTCCTCCAGTTCACGAAGCATGTCATGATCCTCCAGGGTCACGTCATCGACGGTCATGGCGACGCTGATCTCACTGGTGGTGATACTGTCGACGCTGACCCGGTGGTCGTTGAACACCTTGAACACCTTGTGCAAAAAACCATAAGTGTTGAGCATATCCGGGGTGGTGATGGTCAACAGGCTCTGTTTTCTGCGGATCGTCACGGCCCGGACCAGCGGAGCCTCTCCCACATCGCGGTAGATCCAGGTTCCCCCCTCTTCCGGATTGATACTGCTGCCGACATAAACGGGTGTCTCGCGCCAGATGGCCGGGATCAACATGGATGGATGGAGGATCTTGGCGCCAAAAGTTGCCAATTCCGCCGCCTCCTGAAAACTGAGCTCCCGGATGGGACGGGCTTCAGGAGTAATGCGCGGATCGGTGGTGGCGACCCCTCCGACATCGGTCCATATCTCCAGCACATCGGCTTGCAGGGCCCACGCCATGATCGCGGCGCTGTAGTCACTGCCGCCGCGTCCCAGGGTGGTCCGGATGCCCAGAGCTGTACTTCCGATAAATCCCTGCGTTACGATGGTTTCAGGTGTCGCCGCCTCCACCAGCGGCTTCAGGTGTTCATTGCTGAGACGCTCCACTTCATCAAAAACGGGTGTGGCCCGGGAATAGCGATCATCAGTACGGATAATGGAAGCGGCATCAAAATAGCGGGAGGACAGACCGTGCTTTTCAAGACATTCGGTGAACAGCCGGCTGGAAAGTCGCTCTCCTATTCCGTAAATCGCATCCCGAATTCTGAGCGATTGATCAGGAAAATTCTGCAGATCGGTCAGCAGTGATTCAAATTCCATCAAAAGCTCTTCCAGGGAATCCCTGACCGCATCGGATGCGCCCAGCTCATCCGCTATCTCATAGTGTTTATCCCGAATCTGTTTGACGATCGCATCAGCCTCAGGCTTCCTTCCGTTTTCGGCGTGACCGGCCGCTTCAATAATCTGGTTAGTGGTACCATAGGTGGCCGATACCACCACCACCGAACTTTTCTGGCCGGCAACTATAGCGGCGCTCCGGTTCATGGCTGTCGCATCGGCCATCGAGCTGCCCCCGAATTTCGATACGATCAATCTGTTATCTTTACTCATGGTCAATAAAAATGATTTGATTTGCAGAAGTATAATATTAGTGGTGCTGCCTGAATTTTCAACAGATGCTGAAAGATGCCTCTATAAACTTCAATAAACAGGTATCCAGGATTTTTCAGATGTCCCGTAATGCTTTTCACGGCAAAGCATGCTGCATCAGCCGTATTTGTAAAATCATATGACAACAATCCTTAACGATGGCTAAATATACGGGATTCACGTCTCATTGAAAAAAAGGAGACAGAAATAATAGATCCGGCCGGTTATGCGCCCCCGCAGCGGCCCTGCAAGTAAACCGGCCGGAATCAGGCCGCTGCTCCATCTCTCCTGATAAATGGATCCATCTCAATGAAAAGGCGACTGCCGTAATTAGATCCGCCTCACCTATCCGTCGGCGGGATCGGTCATAGCTCCCATGAACAATGGCGTATTCGACTCCACTTCCCTGATCACAAAGAACCACGGACGGTCAAAGCGGATCTGCACATGCCGGGGGGCACTGGTTACCCGCATTTCAATGGAAGTAACCGCTGCAGCTTCTGTTCCCTCTTCATCGACCCGGATAAAAGTTTTGTGTTCGGTGTCACTGACATACAAATCATCACGTTCCGGATTGATGCGGCTGAAGTCCGACAACTTCGGGTCAAATGCATTGACCATGCCCATGTCTATTAGCCGTGACTTGAAGTCCTCCACATCATACTCCAGCTCGAATTTCGGCATCTCCAGGTCAAGGGTGACATGACGAAATCCCTGCGTCAAACTCTGCCACTGTTGCCAGTCCATCTGCTGCACCCACTCCCGCAGACCGATATCCTCATCGGGAAGCACCATGGTCATGGCAAAACCGGCATCGCCGTATTTCAGGTTGACGGCCCGGAAGTTTTCTCCGGAGGTATACTCCATATCCTCGGCCGCATCCAGACGCATCATATCCACTTCAGACTCCGTACCGTCGGTTCGGTAGAACGGTTGGGTTTCGGTCAGTTCCGGATCAAACGGCAGGGTCCATTCGCCGTTGAAGTAGATGGCATTGATCAGAAACATGACCGTCAGGGGATCTATGGGCGGCTCTACAACATCTTTGATCAATCCTTCCGTTTCATCGCTAACCCAGTCATTGATCAGGTCAGCGGTTTCCGGATCATTGAAATCGGCTTGTTCGATGACGGCCCCGAAATACCGCCGGTTGGTCTTCAGAAAGTCGGATTCCACATCAAAAGTGTTACGGTACCAAATGGAGTTGGCGATCCGGAATGCAACATGGTCGTCAAAGGTGGTCAGCAGCTCGATCAGACTTTCGGCGGCTCCATTGATTTGCCCGCGATCCATGCCCTCCATTTCAAGAACATCCCGGATCTGTTCATAGGTATCTCCTTCCGCCCCGTTCAGCAGCATTCCGTAGGCCATTACAATGCTCAGCGGAGAGATGACATGATTCGACACCGGGTCGGTACCGGCAATACGTTGCATGAGATTGAAGCCGAACCGTCCGGAAGCATCCACCAGCTGCATCTCTGTTTCTTCAAGCTCACGGGGCAGCTCACGGCGCTCCAGTACATCGGGCGCATCATCGGCCTCCCTGATACTGAAAAGATCACAACCGTATAATGAGGTCGTCATCATCACTCCGATGATGATCATAAGTATCTGTTTAATTACAATCATAAGTATAGTGTACCCTGTATTCAGTGTTCTGATTTCTGTATTCTGCCTTCTGTCTTCTGTATTCTGTCTTCTGTCTTCTGTAACGATTACACATAGTCCCGCCATCCTGCCTATCTTTTTTTATCTCTCCAAAATAAATTTCCAAACAGCTGATTTATCATAGGTGTATTATGCTCTAAGGGTGTAACGCGGATAGAATCAATGAATAATACGGACGAAACAGAGCAGCGGCGCCTGGCGGACGGCATCCGAAAATCCGATCAGCGCGCTTTTGATGAATTATTCCGGGCGATGTACCCCCGGCTGGTCCGTTTTGCGTTCAAAATCACGCGGGACTGGAACGCCTCCTGCGATATCACCCAGGATATTTTTGTAATGCTTTGGCAACAGCGAAATAACATTGATCCTGATCGATCCATCCACAGCTGGCTGTACCGTTCGGTGCGAAACCGGTCCTATAACTACCAGCGTGACCGACGCAATATCGCCGATCCGGAGATGGCCGACGCCCTGACGGATGAGTCGTATCCGGCCGATGTCCTGGTCAATGAGGACAGACAGGAAGCTTTGCTGAAACGTAAATTCCGTGAATGGATCCATGCGTTGCCGCTGCGGCAGCGTGAGACATTCGAACTTAGCCGCTTTGAGGGACTGTGCCATCAGGAAATTGCCGCAGTTATGGATGTCTCGGTTAAAACTGTAAACAATCACCTCACCGCGGCGCTGAAACAGCTCAGAATGCGATATAAAGCATACCGTCAAGCATCACAGGACCAATAATGACGACAAGAAATTCCCAATATTCCGACAAGAAACAGACCCCCGGTTCCGATCCGGTGCGGCACCATCCACCGCTTCCGGACGATTTTGAAGGTGAAGAGCGGCGTGATGTCGAAGACATCTGGAAAAAATGCGCCGACCTCCAGCCTCATCCCGTCCGCAAACCCACCCGAAAAGAGACCGAGATCGCGCTCAAGTCGGTTCACAGGCGTCTTGATATGCCGAAGACCAGGCCTGTGACAACCATCCGATCGCGGATCGCATGGATGGCGGCTGCCGCACTGATCCTCTTAACCTTTGGAATCGGGTATCTGTTAATACCTCAAACGGTTTCTGCACCGTATGGGGAGCGTGCCACTGTGGAGCTGCCCGACGGCACCGGTGTTGAACTCAACAGCGGTACCACAATCCGGTACAGCAGGCTTTTCGGCATACGCAATCGGAATATTTCACTCGATGGAGAAGCTTTTTTCACAGTGGAGTCCGGCGAACGGCCGTTTATCGTCAACGCAAACCGGTCGGTAGTCGAAGTCACCGGAACCGCCTTCAATATTCGCTCACGAAGCGACGACCCGGGATTCGAGACACGAGTCCATGTTGCTGAAGGAAGTGTCTCCCTCTATCCGGCCGGTGATCCCGGCCGCAAAGTCACACTGGAAGCAGGCAAGTGGAGCCGCTGGAACAATTCCATGGTGGCCCCGATGCCACCGGAAACGGAGGCCGTTGACCGGATGGCCGGCTGGCGCGACAACCGGTTCATCTTCCGCAACGAACCGCTCGGATCCATCTTCAGGGAAATTGAACGCCGGTTCGACATCCGGGTGCAACTGATGGAGGAAAACGCCGCTTCCGAGCTCCTGACGGCGCACTACAGCGATCCCGGTCAACCTGAAAAGATCATCGAGGATATCTGTCACGTTAAGGGATTGCGGTATTCCAAAACAGCTAACGGATTCCGGATTTATCGGTAAATTGTATGGCGCATCCCTATTTCACAGACGGCTTATAGCAAAACTTCCGTGCAGGCATGAGCAAACTGGGTACACATATCATTCTTTATTTGCTGTTGTGGATTATACTTCCGTGGGTACCGGCAGAACCGCAAACGGCCGGCGCCTATTCCGGTCCGGGATATCATTCCGGCCCTGAAGACCATACCAAGCTCGAAGATCATTCCGAACTCGGAGATCATTCCAAACTCGAAGATCATTCCGAACTCAGAGATCATTCCAAACTCGAAGTTCATGCCGGGTTCAAAGACCATGCCGAACCCGGAGCTCATGCCGCTTCAGAAGCTCATGGCGGTACAGGATCCGTGGACCCACCGGAAACCTACTCCTTTGATTTTCGCGGCGAGCCGCTTCAGCAAGTGCTCGGGACCATTGCACAGGTCACCGAAACCGACATGATGTTTGACCCGAACATGATCGGAGACAAGGCTGTCTATAGGCGCGTCCGGGATCAATCCATGCCTGATCTGCTTAACGATATCCTCACCGACACTTCGTTCGACTATATCATACTCTCGTCCGGAACAATAGTCATTGTCGAAAAAGTGGGTGATGAGCCATCCTACGGCACCTTTACCGGAAAAATCACAGACAGCCGCACCGGAAAGCCGCTTCAGGGCGCCACCGTCTATCTGGCAGATGCCTCGGGAGGAACCGCAACCAACCGGAACGGCCACTTCAACATCAACCGGATGATGAGCGGCTCCTATCGCATTATTTTCAGCTATGTAGGCTACGAACCGGTCGAAAGAGTGATCGAAATCCGGCCTGACGAACGAGTGGAAACCGAGATCGAACTGGAGCCGAGATCCTTTTCCTTCCAGCCGGTCGTGGTACGGGCACACCGGCCCAATCTGACCGGCATTGACCCCCGGCAGACCATGGAATCGCTCAACAGCTGGGAGATTGCCGGCGGTGGCCGGGATGCAATCCGGAGCCTGAGCCTGTTTCCCGGTCTGCAGTACGGTTTACCGATGCAGGACATTCACTTGCAGGGAGGGCGACAGGGTGAGCACCGCATCCGGCTGGACGGTATCCCTGTCTATAATCCGCACAGTTTCGGTAACTTTTACAGTGCTTTCAGTCCCCTGGCTATAGGTGAGGTACAACTGCACAAAGCCGGATTCGGAGCCGAACAGGGCAGCATGATCGCCGGTATCATCGATTTTAAACACGATATGCCCTCCGATGGATACTCCGGTGGCACGCTGCTGGCCGATCCGCTGGATGTGAATATGCGGGGTGATGCAAGTTTTCTTGGCGGATCATCGTCGTCTTTAAAAGTGACCGGCAGTTTTCGAAGCAATTTCTGGAATATGTACAAGGAACCGGTTATGAACCGGACGCTTAAAGAGTGGGATTTTGTTGATCCCGTACTGTTCAACCACCTCCTGAATACCCGCGAGGATTTTTCGGAACTCCGGCCGGTGCAACAAACTACCGACGTCCGCTATTTCGACGGACATGCCGCCATTCTGTATGAACCCGACAGCTATAACACCATTCAATCCTCGCTCTACTTCGGCAAAAACATGATCCAAACAACTCATCTCGGCGAGGGCATCATACTTGCTGATGAGTCTGAAGACACCGGCATGGAGGCAAATTACCTGTTCACCCAGGATCAATATGAATGGGACAATATTGTCGGACAAATAAGATGGGACCGGGTTCCGGGTCCGCGTACCACGTTTTCAACTCAATTCGGTTGGAGTTCCAACCGGATGGATCATCATTACCGGATGGATACGCGTCATTTCACAGATCTGGATCATCTGCGAAGTTTTATACCGGGAGCTGCTTATGCAGCTTTCAAAGAGAGCGAGTTTTCCGGATTGCCGACACATGACGGCAAAAACAAGATCAACCACGGCATCCTTCGTTCTGACTTCACCTACAGCATCTCACCGAATCTTGACCTGGAATCGGGTCTGGAATTTAATGCCGTATCCACTTCGGTGGACTTCAGCGAGTTATTCTATCTTCCTGCCAGTGCCGCTGACAATACCCTGTTTGCTTCGTTGTATACCAATCTGACCCGCAGATTCGGCAGCTACTGGCAGTGGACGGCCGGATCCCGCGTTACACGAACCGACAATAACTCCGGCCTTTTTATCGAGCCCCGGTTTTCGTTGCAATATGACCGTTCCGGCACCCGAATCGGCTACTGGACAGGCCGGCTATCCGGCGGTGGTTACCGTCAGTTCATCAACCAATTCGAGATCACCAATGTCGGGCCTACATCCATGGTTCCCACTTTTACGGTCTGGTCGCATTCGATGAACCCGGATCCTCCACGGTCATATCATATCACCGGATCCTGGATCAACAAGCCGACGGACCAAACCTCACTAAAACTGGAGGCGTACTACAAGTGGGAACCCTCCGCCTACATGGCCTCTCCGCAAAACCTTAAAGCCGGTTATGGTGTCGATCGATCTACCGCCTCCGCATTTTCCGAGTCCACCCGCCTGAAATCGCGCGGCGCTTCGGTACGCTTTCATCAGCGGTTTGCCGGTCAGCGCACTCAACTGATGCTGGGTTACGACTACAGTGTTGCCGAAATGGACATGACCAGCCAGTTCGGACGAACCCTGCCGGCCTCCTGGAACGAGCCGCACCGTATTCAGGCCCGGTCCATTATGCGCCTCTTTGAACCCGTTACCGTAATCGTCAACTGGAAATCGGTTTACGGACGCAGCTGGGGTTTTCGTCAGGCCTATTACGACTACCTCTACCTGGAAAATGTGCAGGGAATCGGGGAGTACTCCTTCCGCAATCCGGAAAAGGACCGGCTCAGTCCGTTCCATCAGCTTGACCTTTCCATTCTCTACCGCCCGACGATCGGTTCGGTGAAGCTGAACCTGCGCGCTGATCTGATCAATGTACTGAACCGAAGAAATACCATCGACTGGAGTCTGGTGCCTGCCGAACAATCGGAAACCCGTCCGCAGAGTCCCTCCTACAGTCCTCAAAATGACACCGAATCGGAACAAATATCCACGGAATATGAAATCCGGGAGCGAACCATGCCGGGATTCTATCCCACATTCCGGCTGGAGATCGCTTTTTAAAACCTGACATGCGGGTATGAGGAAAGGCCCCCTCTACCAAAAAAAACGGGACGTCATCTCCCGGATGATGCCCCGTCCTGTGCGGAGAGAGTGGGATTCGAACCCACGGAGCCCCGTGAAGGGCTCAACACCTTAGCAGGGTGCCGCTTTCGACCACTCAGCCATCTCTCCGTTTCCTTTTTTCCGGTACTGTTTCTAATCTATCCGGAAACGGATAACAAAGATACGGGATTCATAACCGGAATTCAATCCCGTATCGGTATCATAACGTAAAACCACACCTCCTCTATTGCCAATTCCTGTAACCCCAAAATTTCAGGACAATATCAGCCTCCCTCTTTCTCGTCAATAACATATATCTGAGCCAGATTTCTTCCCTCCTGGGCAAAATCCATTCCGTAACCGAGTACAAAGAGTGTAGGGATCTCAAAACCGACATACTCGACATCCACATGGTGTCTGGCGGCATCCGGCTTGTACAGCAGTGTCATAACATTCACCGATGCAGGATTTTTCTCCCTGACCCGTTCCACCATGTACTTCATGGACAGTCCGGTATCCACAATATCCTCAACCAGAACAATGTGGCGTCCTTGTACATCGGCATCCAGGTCTTTACGCTCCGTCACAGTGCCCGATGAGACTTTCTCGTCACCATAACTGCTCAATTTGAAGAAATCGACCTCACAGGGAATCCGTACATGGCGCATGAGATCAGATAAAAATATAAATGCGCCATTCAGAATTCCGATAAAAATAGGTTTTTTACCGTCATAATCCCGGTTTATCTGATCGGCAAGTTCGGCAACGCGCTTGTCCAGCTGCTCTTTCGTAATATATAGCCGAAAAAGGGATCCGTTACAAACTACCGATTCCGGTTCGTAAAAACTCATGTAGTGGGGTCCGTTTTTTGGATTAACAATATACGCTGCCCTGCCGAATGGCACCGGGTTTGCTCGGAAATCGTACCAATTTCACCACTTGCAATGGAATGTGGGAATATAACGGCATGAACAATTCCATCAAAAGAAACCAGCACCAAACTTTCATTTTTTCTCTGTGCCGAAATCTTTCGGTTTGTGAGCAGATCTGATATCAACTGTTCCCCTTTCAGTCCCAGTGACCGGATCCGGTCACCTTCCATCCAGTTGCGTAACTGCAGTTCTGAGGGAAGCTTTTCCCGATTCAGTTGCAGTATTCCCGTTTTTACATCCGGTAGATATGTGCTTATCGAAAAACGCAATCCCGCCATTTCGACCGGCTTTCCGGATATATCCGGGAGTTCCAGCACTTGTGACACATAACGGGAGACCTGAGGGTGGATGAATGATTCCTGAGGGTGGATGAATGATTCCTGAGGGTGGATGGATGATTCCGGGTTTTGTGATGCCGGTGCCGTTGTGACGATCACAAAATGATCCCGATCCCGCAGTATAGAATAACGGTCTGAAACCGGTATTTTTCGGCCTGTCTGGAGATGAACCAGATCCTCCAACCGGGACACCCCACCCCGGCTCCATCCGGTAAAACCGGTCTGTTTCCGGATCCAGTTGCGTGCTATCGGGATACGCAGCGGCGCCGGCAAATCAAGCCATCGGCTGCGGTTCAGCCTCCCGCCCTTGACGGTCATCCGGTCGGAACCGTGCTCTTTTCCGGCATCATTAGCCGGATCCGTACCGGCCTGTCTACTACGTTCTGCCGGGTCATCACTTGCAGCATCAATAACCTGGGTGGTGACATAATCGAGCAGCTCCTCATGCAACGATGCGAGTTCGGATACCCTCTCGATATTCGCTCGCCAACCCGGGAAACGGGGTTCCAGTCGTGGGAATATATCATTTCGAAGCAGATTGCGGGTATAATCATTCTCCATATTGGAAGCATCCGTCCGATACGGGATCTCATGCTTGCCGGCGAAATCAAGCAGATCGGTTCGGAAAAAGGGCAGCAGCGGACGCATCCAGTATCCGTCAACCGCCTTCATACCGCTCCACTTTTCCAAAGCGGCCCCCCTCAGAATTTTCTGGAAGATGGTTTCGAGCTGATCATCCCGGTGGTGTGCCTGGAAAACGGCTTCGGCCTTATGCTCCTGCATGACCGACCGGAAAAACGCTCTCCTTACCTGACGGGCATGTTCCTGAAAATTACCGGATGGCTGCACAATGGCATCATCTCTCTCTGAGACCGGACCGGATGACGTATCTAAAATCGTCTCCCCTCCTGTATCACGCTGCATATTGTCTTTGACATGGTGCACTTCCAACGGGATATCATACCGGGCGCAAAACGAGCGAACCAGCGATTCATCCGCATCCGAATCTTCTCCTCTTTTACCGTAGTTCACGTGGGCCGCCACTACTCGGTATTGCAGAGATACGGCCAGCACATACAACATCACCATGGAGTCCAATCCGCCGCTGACTCCGGCAACCAGCGTTGACCTGTCCGAAGCCATTCCCTGTTTTTTGAGAAACTCGGTGATCGTATTCGGAATGTCCTTTTTATCGGATGACCGGGACCCCATATCTGTTCGGATTAAGTGGCAATGTTCACCCTGCCGGTGCAAGACAGACAGGGTGTTTTATCAAAATCCATCAACTATCGGATGGTGGAGATTCAATTCGAACCTGCTCATGTTTGAATGTTTTGATATCGTCGTTGGCGGTTAATACCATCAGAAAACCGAATTCATTAATGCCCAGTATCTTGACCGGTGTTTCTTCTCTTTTGCCATCCACCAGAATTGAAACCCAGCGTCCGTAGCCCTGTATGTTTCTGTTGATAGAACGTATCAGGTCCATATCACCGTCTTCTACCTGATAGATATAGGGTTCCAGGCGATTCAGGAATACCGCCAGCAACAGTGAGCGATCCACCGTTTGTCCATTGGTGTGTCTGACCAGCGAGGTGGCTTTATCCCGGATCGCGTCCGGAAATCGGACCTGATTGACATTGATCCCCAGGCCGAGAAACATACGGTCCAGATGTTTGCCATTATAGCGGCATTCGGTCAGCAACCCTGCCGCTTTCTTGCCGGCAATCTGCAAATCATTCGGCCATTTAATGTTACACTCACCATGGACCATGGCACGGACGGTTTTGCACAGGGCAAGCATCACCGCCAGAGAAAAAAGCTGCAATCCGCTGTTGCTTGAAGGCTTCAGAACAATGGTAAACGTCAGATTTTCATTCGGAGCGCTGAACCAGGATCGTCCGAACTGGCCCTTTCCACCGGTTTGTTCATCTGCAATGCAAACCAGTCCATGAGACAATCGCCGGCCGGGGATATCCTGCAGATGCCTGTTGGTGGAATCCAGTTTTCGAAAATGCCAGAATCTTCTTCCAAGCCATCCGGTTTGCAACAGACGAATAAAAGATGCAATATCAAACAAATCGGCTTTATTACGTTTCCGGGTAAAACCTGATAATACAAAAAAGGCCCCACATATGAGGCCTGTTCGACTACACTATTTCCGAAAGGCGTAATCAAATCTCCAGGTTCCGGGGAATTACACGCTACCCGGTAGTGCACGAACCTGGTAATAAACCGAATGCCGGCCGCCCGAATTGGTTGTTCAATTGCCGATAGTCAACAACGAATCCTCGGTGCCGTAGGGATTTGATGCATATCCGTCTGCCGAATCATCATTCGCCCAGTGCTCCCCATCCAGCAAATAGCGGAACCGGTATTCCGTCTGCGGAGTCAGACGAAGCGTGGTTTCCCATGCACCGCTTTTGGCTTCCAGTTTATTTGCCTCGGTATCCCATTCATTGAAGTCACCGACAACCGAAACCTCCCGGCTGGCCCAATCCATGGGAACCCTGAAAGTTACTTTACAAATGGTTCGTTTCGGTGTGAATTTTTTTTTGATCATTATACTCCTAATTGAATGTGTAATAGGTGAAAACTATATCCATAAGTTAACAGTAATACCTTTCGCAAAAAAGCCCTGGCGGTTAATTGTTCTGTCAGGCTCTGTCGGTTTTTCGCAAATTCTTGAACCGTTTCTGCCATTCTATGCGAATATTTTTAGATTGCTCGACAGACTCACTATTGCGCATTTTTTCGGCCATTTCCTGCATTTCTTCGAGAGTATGCAGGCGAATCGCCTGTTTTACCTTTGGTATCAGCCTTGGAGTCATGCTCAACTCTTTGATTCCCATTCCCAAAAGTACCAGTGCCCCGAACGGGTCTGTAGAAAGTTCACCGCAAACGGCAACCGGTACATTATGTTTTTCCCCTGCTTCAACCGTCATGGCAATAAATGTCAGCACCGACGGATGCAAAGGCTGGTACAGGGAGGAAATCAGGTTATTCCCCCGGTCCACAGCCATGGTATACTGGGTCAGATCATTGGTACCGATGCTGAAAAAATCGACATGTTGGGCAAACTGACATGCCTGCACCGCCACACTGGGCACTTCTACCATAACACCGATCTGAACCTGCTTGTCAACCGGTACCCCTTTTTTCTGTAACTGTTTCTGGATCTCGTCCAGCTCTTTTTTTACTTCCAGGAATTCATCAATCGTGGTTATCATGGGAACGAGAATCCGCGTGCGGCCGGGATACTGACCGGCTACCCGGCAAATCGCCTCCATCTGACTTCGAAGCAGTTCTCTACGGTCCAGAAGAATTCGAACACCGCGCCAGCCCAAAAACGGATTGGCTTCGCTGGTTTTAATATCCAGCACCTTGTCACCGCCCACATCCAGCAAACGGATGGTCACGGGGAAATTTCCGCTTCCCGAAAAGGCGGTTTGGCAAAAAGACTCCTGACGCTTGCGGTCCATGGTAATCGGTCCCGAGTTAAGCAACAGGGTATCCGTCCGCAGCAAGCCGATGCCTTCGGCGCGATACTTCTCAATATTCAGCACCTCTTCTTCAAAATCGATATTGGCCTGCAACGTCACCTTATGACCGCACCTGGTTTCAGCCGGTTTGTCAATAACATGGCGGAGCAGTTTCTCTTCTTCCTGGTGCCGCTTGATCGCGCGGATATAATAGCCGGTAGTCTGCTCGTCCGGTCGCAAAATCACATGCTGTCCATATCCGTCCAGGATTATCGTATCACCATCTTGTGCTGTTCGCGTAATGGTCTTGGTATCGATAATCATGGGTATGCCCATGGCATTGGCGATGATAGAGGCGTGGGAGGTGAGTCCGCCCGTATCACAAACAATTCCTGTCACCCCGCTGCGTGCAAAAGTAACCACTTCCAGCGGCGATACATCCTCGGTGATCATGATCGCATCCTTGCCAAAGCTGGCGATCACATCGAGCTGCTGGATGTTATGAATCATCCGGTCCCGGACATCCCGGAGATCCGAAAGCCGGCTGACCAAAAAGCTATTCTCCGAGGATTTAATCAGATCAATAAATTTTTGAAAAGCGTCATATACCGCTTTTTCCGCCCGCTGGTTCTTCTCTTTTATAAGTGTATTTACCAGTTCGACAAGTTCCGGATCCTCAATAATATGTACCTGCGCCTTGAGAATATCCCGGGTCTCCGAATCGTCCCGGGCTTTGGCAAAGTCGGTCAGGCGATCCATCTCCTGTCTTACGTTAGAGCTTGCCTTTTCAAACTTTTTAATTTCATCCGGAATACTGTTGTCATCAACCGGTTCCTGATTGATGTTTATATTTCCTTTCGTATAAATCCGCGCCACACCCATGACCAGTCCGCTGACGGCGGTCAGGCCGTTCAGTTCGATGTTCGATTTATACGTTGGTTCGTCTTGCATATTGAGCTTTATTCGATTATGGTTATTTCTCTTCTATCTTGAATCCGTTATTGAATAGATTAACCATTGCTTCCATGGCTTCCTGCTCATCAGGGCCATCCAGCTCGAGTTCCAGCTCCGCCCCCTGTTCGGCAGCCAGTGTCAGCAACCCCAATATACTTTTTCCATTAATACGGTAGCCATACATATGGATATGAAAATCGGACTTATAGCGCGACATCTCCTGAACAATAACCGATGCCGGCCGGGCGTGAATACCGGCTTGATTTTTCACTGTTACTTTTTTCTTTATCATGGTCGTAAACTACGTATCTGATTAACCATTTGCAGGGTTAATACTCTTAAAACAGCTTCTCTCCGAAGTTACACTTTGATCATACATTTTGTAACTTCTTTTTTGTTTTTCACAAACCAAATAACCAAAATTATGTCCGTTACTCTGGATGATGTCAAGTACATGGCGAACCTCGCCCGCCTTCAGCTTGCCGATGACGAAGCCAAAGCGCTTGTTAAAGATATGAACGATATTCTGGGATATATTGATCTCCTCGGTCAGATTGACACGTCCGACGTTCCGCCACTGGAACACGTTACCGATATCGAAACGGGATTCCGCCCCGACAAGGCGCTGCCTCCTTTGGATCATGAAGAGGCATTGAAAAACGCGCCGGATGCCGACGCGGACCATTTCCGCGTCCCCAGGGTAATCGAATAAATAAAAATAATTACCCGTTGCCGTTCATAACATTACTTTATAATAACGTATGGAAGGCAATGTAACAATTATAATTTTGCAGGTGGGAATCCACGGGTTGGATTTTCCTGGCCGGATTTTCCTGGCCGGATTTCCATGGCCGGATTTTCCTGAATAATCCGCCTGCTTACGGCACCAACATTTACTTTCACAACTTAACCCGAAATGAGCAAGAAACGGAGAGAATCATCCCGAAAAAAAGAGTCCCGGCGCCGCTCGCGCAGAAATCAGGCCGTTGTACCCGCTCCCGATTTCTGGGACAGACTGCCTGAGAAATACCGGCACCTGATTGTACTGCTCTTTTTGATTATTGTCCCCTCCTTTTTGTTCAGTGAAGTCTATTTCGGCGGACAGCAATTCGTTGCCCACGACATCCAGCAGTTCCGCGCCACCGCCCAGTCGGTGATCGAATACCGGGAGGAGGCCGGGGAGGATGCGCTCTGGGCTACCAATATCTTCAGCGGGATGCCCTCCTATACCGTCATCGGTAATAAAGCATTCACACACCTGGACAGCCTGTTGCGCCGGGTCTTCTCGACCGTTTTCATTCCGGTGTTTCCTTTCCTGTTTTGTGCCGGAGGGGTCTATTTCTTTTTCTGGCTGATGGGATACCGCCCCCTCCCTTCTGCACTGGCCGCCTTGGGCATCACACTCACCACCTATATCCCCATCATTATCGGCGCCGGACACAATTCCAAGCTCATAGCATACTCGTATATCCCCTGGGTATTCGCAGGATACTGGATGCTGTCGCGCAATCAGCAGCGACTGACCGGTCTTTTCCTTTTTGCCATCGCACTGAATTTCACACTTCGTGCCGAGCACGTCCAGGTGCTCTACTATTTCCTGTTTCCCCTGGCTATCTGGTTTATTTATGACGGCATCAGTGCCTACCGCACGCAGATGCTGCCCGACTGGTCGCGCCGTGCCGCATTAATGATTGTGGCCGGACTCCTTGCCCTGGCCGCCAATATACAACCCTACTGGAGTCTTTACGAATATACACCGTACAGCACAAGGGGCGGATCCGAACTGCAGGCGGAGGCAGGTGGTGGTGAAGGTCTGGACATCGACTACGCCTTTTCCTGGTCACAGGGGCGCGGTGAACTGCTTACGCTC
>SLOL01000002.1 GCA_007132495.1 Balneolales bacterium | reverse complement strand
TTAATTAAAAAAATGAACAGGTTTTTATATCAAAGAACAAGCCAGACAATGTTTTAAACTCGCTAATAAAAATTCATATTCATATGATCACAGGAAGTCATGTGAACCTTATTTCAGGAAAAGCATTTGTCCGGACTCAACAAATTCCCCGGCTTCGATCCGATATATATAGGTGCCGCCGGCCAGATGGCTCGCATCAAAATTCACCTCATGAATGCCGGCCTGGCGCGTTTCGTTTACCAGGGTGGTGATGTGCCGGCCGAGCACATCAAAGACGGCCAGCCGTACCTGCGCGCTTTCCGACAGCTCAAAGCGAATGACGGTTGCAGGATTAAACGGATTGGGATAATTCTGCAAGAGCCTGAAGGTCCCGGGGATTGCACTTGCCATTTGCTCATCAACAGAAACCGTACCCGTTTCATCGATCAGTTTCATGGTTCCGAAATAGTCCGCGTTTTCCCAGTGTGAGTTATAGGCATATTCGGGGACCCAGACCGATCCGTAAAATTTTTCACGTTTGGGCGGATAGGCCTCTTTATCGTCGTTATCACAATATGCCATGGTAAAGCCCATAATTTTATCGGGGGTCAGCTGAACTCTTGACGCTTCAGGATCATCATGATCGTAGGTATCGTCATAGACTTTCAGCGCCATTTCATAGACAAGTTTGTGGTCGTATCTCCTCAAGGCAAAATGTTCGAAATGATCGGCATAATCCACCCGCTCCCAGAAACCGGCGATATCCATGGCAGAGAATGTTTCTGTTGTTTCCCCGACTTCGGGGAAATCCAAAGCAATATGATAGGAAAATGCATTCTCTGCATTTTCATCCCCGTCATCTATCCGGTGCATCCCGCCGCTGTTATCTTCATCAATAAATATTTCAAGCACATCGAAATCCGGATAATTATCATCGCCGGGTTTATATCCATCGACAAGAACGTCGTCTTTGATTTCAACCAACAAATAGAGCAGATTGGTCTCAGAATTCCACGCGGCTTTATAGCGACCGGTAAAATCATCGGATAGAACAAATTCACCATAGGGAATCCAGACCTGACCCATGGCCTGCCATTCCGCTTTTTCCCAGGACTCATCATCCCCGACACCATCAAATACCGGCAATTGCGTGACATGCGGAACCATGACCGTATCGTCCTGCGTGGTATTGGTAGCGTCCCGAGTGACCAGTTCGATGCCTTCATCCAACCCGAGATTCCTGCTGTACTGCCGATCTCTTTCATTGTTCCAGTGTTCATGAACACCCTGGCTGGAGATCGGGGAGCCCGTATTGTCCGGATCATATACAATACCTTCGGGCCAGGTTGACGGGTCTGCGGCATGATGAAGAAATTCATCGGTACCTTCCATCTGCACATGCGTCTCGTCGGGGTGTTTTTCTTCCGTGTATTCCGCCCGAAGGAAATCATAGCCCACCGATGAAATGGCAACCGGATCCTGCGAAATAAAAATCGATGAACTCCAGTGATCATTAAACGGCGGCATCTGCCACGGGCTGGGTTTTGCGATTTCCATGCCAGCCGACCACAAGGCATCCATCAGATAGATCAGGTTTTTTTGACCAATCAGACTATGAGCCATCAAATCTGTCTTCACCCTGTAATGTCCATAACCGGCCCTGTACGGATCATTGCCCTCAGGGTTAACAAGCCCCCCGTGAAGGTGTGCCGCGTCGGGTCTGGTATGAGATCCGAAATGATTTTTTGCAAACATGGTAATACCGGAGCGTTCATGTCCTTTCAGTGTGGGGACGTTTATCATATATTCCATTTCTTCAAAAATGGTGTAGAAATGATCGGTAAAAACGGCCTCCCCATCAGCCGTTCTCAGAACTTCCCCGCGATCCGAATAATGGATTATGGCGGTTTCACTCGGCACCATGGCCACTCTTCCCTCATCGGCGCGGTTATGATCCATATAGTTGATATCCGGAAACTCACTCCTCCACAAATCAAACCGGTGCTTGTAAATATGTTTCATGGGATCACCGATATAGATATCGGACTGGTTTACACCCACCACATTCACCAGGTTTCTCAGCAGCGACAATATCAGATGGGGGGATGTTTCAGAAACACCGTAGAAGTCATTTTCAACAATGGTAAAATCATCCCGGATATTCCCCCAGCCATGTCCCATTCCCCAGCTGCTGGTGAGATTGAGCTTGATGAATATAATTTCTCCCGGCTGATAACCGACGTTTCCTTTGCCGCGATTGGAATTATAGTATTTGAAAATCTCATCCCATGCCGTTCCAACATCGGTCTGGTTGGTGATTTCTTTCAATGCGACTTCCAACATTTCATCAATGGCTTCCTGATCATTGTTTTTGCTCAGAAACCAGCCGTCACCATACTCCATTGTGGTTTCTGCATTGGTTGCGGTAGGATCGTGAACCCAGACCACACGACCGGGAAGCTTGCCCTTCGCCTCTCCCAGGGGCTGGTTCGCCGGCTGGAAAACGGTAGTGAAGGTCGCATAGGTTCTGCTGGCGGTACTGCTTGTAATCAGGGCAATGCCGGAGATCAGACAGACCAGCAAAAAACCCGCATACATAAACTTGAATCCTGGGGATCGCATACTTTCCCGCAGTTTTTTCAGGGAAAAAACAGAAAGCAACAGCCCCGTGACAAAAGTTATAAATGTACCGGCAAAAGGCATGGCAACTTTAATGCACGGATAGGTCAGGCGAGTCGGTTTTGGAATGACTCTGACCAGAATCCAGATCGTAGCCAGAGCGCCGATTATCGGAAATGTCAGATAATAAAGCCATTCATTTTTAATTCTTATCCCAATAATTCTGCCGGTTTTGGGGCAGGTTTTAAAGAATGTGTTTTTGATTTTGTTTAGCATTTTTCCCCCGCAAAGATTAAGGTCTCAGAAAAAAAACATTTTCATCGATGATCCTTAAATACGAATCGGCCTCATCTATGGCCGTCCAATACGTTTAAAATCCTCCAATATGTGATCCGCTTCTGTAAAGGCCATACAAATAGGCATACAACAGCGCCTTTCCTCTCATGGTCTGGCGCGGGGTGAATTCAGAATGTGACCATATGAACCGGGTATTAATATATTTTTCGGCATGTGGCCAGTAATCAATCTCCGGATAAAACTTATCGAATACAAGTCGCGGATTACTACCCACCATATGTCCACCCCAGCTTTCCGTATTTAAATAAGGGGTGTGACCGGGATGAAGTCCCGGTGTACCATCATCCCGTCCCGAGGTATATATGTTTTCAAAACTGCGCTTCTCAGCAAGTTCAGTAGTCGCCGTAGTCATCTGAATTTTATTCATGGGATTCCTGCCAAGTCCCCAATCTGCTTCAAGTAACAACGCATCAAGGAAGTTCACCTTTTCCGTTTGATTATCTGTAACGGCATGGGCTATAATAGTCCTGTGCATATCCTGATTGGTTTGCCACCAGGCTTGTTCCGGGGCATATGCCCGGCGTGACGGCCGCTCGTTTACTTTATCCGCCTCATTGGCTTTTGCTTCGGTGATAATGGCTGATTTCATATTCTCATATAATTCCGGATAATGAACAGGCCGTTTGGTCAGCAGATAGGCGGCAACACCCCATAATTGGTTATGAGAGCCCTGCTCATGAACAGCGGAGTCCGGAGCGGTTACCATACTTCCGTCTTTGAAGAGGTCCTCATAATATGTATCACCGGTTATATTGTACAGATAAGCAGCGGCCATCATCCTGAAATCCCTGCCTCTTATGCCCTGAACTACGTCATCGAGCATCAGCTCCGGCGAATTATCAGCATACTGGTAGGCAACGATCGCTGAATCCTTGTAGGCGGCAGCCAGTTCATCTTCGCCGGATATCTGAAAACTGTAACTCATCATGGCACTGTTAAGCGCATTCGCCCAGGCTGCGATTGCCGTATTACCTGCCTGATAAAGCCGGTTATCCGAGTCGGGATTGGTCAGACCGTGAGAATACCCGCCCTGGTAACGCAGGTTCAGCCAAAAGTCCACTTCATTTCTTGCTTCGTCCAGAATATCGGGGATTCCGTTGCCACTTTCAGCGATCCGTAAATCATCATCATCGAGCTTAGCGTCGCTCAATATGTACGCCAATAACAAGTCATAGATATTAACCACATGACCCAGATGCCGGTCCCAGTCAAGAGCATCACTGTGGCCGCCAACCGCATTGGGATTTGTAGGTCGACCCTCTTTTACATAGGCTTCCCAATCTGTAGGACGGTCCCATACATCACCTCTGGAAAAAGTGCTCCACTCTGGATGATACGGGTGCATCTCTGTCACAAGAATTTTGGTATCTTGAGGATCGACATCCTGTATCCATA
>SLOL01000104.1 GCA_007132495.1 Balneolales bacterium | reverse complement strand
TTTTACCTTCAGCCCAACGCAACAGCCAACATCTCTCCGGGCCGAACTCCAAATATACCACCGCCCCCCCGCACTTTCCAAACTATTTTTATCAATCTCTCAATAAATATCGCGCGATGGTACTACGCTGAAAAAAGGAGCTGCAATAAATTCAAATTGATGCCGCCTGCAGTGGAGTGGATAACAAAATAACCCCCATCGCGGACCATTTTTTATTTCTTGTCAGACGCAGAATCATCCTTGCTTTCAGAGGCCTTCTTATCCGCTTTCTTTGACTCTTTTTTTTCCTCAGAAGCGGTATTTTCGTCAGCCTTCCCGGTACCCTTTTTCTTTTCAGCGGCTTTGTCATCCGTCTTCTGTTCAGCGGACTTCTTTTCAGATGGCTTGGTATCGGCTTTGGCTTTGGCTTTGGTTGTGGAAGAAGCTTCTTCCGATACTTTTTCGTCTGATTCCTGCTCAGATGTCGATGCTTTTTTTGAAGCCTTCCCGGTCGCCTTCTCAGATGTCGATGCTTTAGAAGACTTGCTCTCATCTTTTTTGTCATTCTTGACCGCTGCGTCGGAACCGGCTGTTGCATCACTTTTCTCTGTACCGGACCCGTCTGCACTATCCGCTTCGTCGCTGCTCTGTTTTGTATCCGCTTTGCCTATGCCGGTTTTTGTTTCCGGCTGTTGTTCCTCTTTGCTCTTGTGGCCGGCAGCGGCTTTTTTGGAGCTTCCGGAGCGTCCACGGCGCGTACGTCGTTTCTTCTTGCCGGGTGCTTCAGGTTTGGCATCATTGAAGTCAACCAATTCAATCATCGCCTCTTCCGCACCATCTCCGGGTCGTACACCCAGTTTTATAATTCGGGTATAGCCACCGGGACGATCTTCTGTCATGGGGGCTATTTCATCGAACAGACGCGATGTGGCTTTGTTATCCCGCAAATGACGAAATACCTGACTCCGGTTATGGGTATTGTCTTCTTTGGCCCGTGTAATAATCGGTTCAACATGACTCCTAAGCGCCTTGGCTTTGGCCAGTGTTGTCACTATTCGTTCATTCTTAATCAATGCCACAGACAGGGCCATCAGCGTAGCTTTTCTGTGGGATGCCGTCCGGCCAAGTTTTCGCCCTCTAACTAAATGACGCATGGTATCTCGATTTCTTCGTTATTCGTAATGTTATTCGTCCAGGTACTTATCTACATCCATACCGAAATGCAGATTCTTCTCTTCGATCACTTCCATCAATTCTGCAAGTGATTTCCGACCAAAATTCCGGAACTTGAGCAGTTCGGTCTCATCCTTGGACACCAACTCTGCAATGGTATTGATATTTGCCGATTTCAAACAATTATATGCACGCACGCTGAGATTAAGATCCTCAATACTGGTTTTGAGTATATTGGCGACACGCAGTTTTTCGGCATCCACTTCATCCTCTTCCTGGGAGAAGGGTTCTTCAATCTGTTCGGTGATAAACTTCTCGATATGATCCTTGAGAATTTTGCCGGCGATGGTAAATGCTTCCTTGGGATTGATGGAGCCATCCGTTGTAACTTCCATGGACAATTTTTCATAATCGGTTCTCTGTCCGACACGCACATTATCCACATCAAACTTGACGGACTTGATGGGGGTGAAAATGGCATCCACCGGTATCAGATCGATATCCGATTCACTGTCGACGGTAGAATCGTCGGAAGTGGCATATCCTTTGCCTCTTCCCATTCTCAGTTCCATCTCAATTTCAGCACCCTCGGACAGTGTTGCAATCTCCTGATCCGTATTCAACACCGTATATTCTGCAGTAGCTTCGTTGATGTCACCTGCCGTTAAAACTCCGGGACCTTTCTTGGTGATATGAATCACTCCGCTGCTCTGCTCAACCTGTTTGAAACGGACTTCTTTGAGGTTCAGAATGATATCATAAACATCCTCGGAAACACCTTCCATGCTGGAGTATTCATGCTTGACACCCTGAATTTTCACAGCCGTAATAGCAATTCCTGGAAGAGAGGAAAGCAGGACACGCCGGAATGAGTTTCCGATGGTAACTCCGAACCCTCTTTCCAGCGGTTGAAGTACAAATTTCCCGAAGGTATCGGTGGTCTCCTCTACGACAAGGCTGTCGGGCATTAACAAATTATTCGTGCTCATATGGCAACTGGGTTACAATGATTACAATATTCTGGATTACTTACTTGGAATACAACTCAACGATGAGCTGCACATTGATATTCTCGGGAATATCTTCCATATCCGGATAGTGCAAAAACTTTCCGGTAAGCGACTTTCTGTCAACCTCCAGCCACTTAAGCTTACGCCGGCTGGTGCTTTTCATGGCATCGTCTATGATTTCCAGGTTTCTGGATTTGGGGCGAATGGAGATCACGTCTCCGGCCCGTACCGAAAAGGAAGGAATGCCCACTACGTTGCCATTGACAACCACATGGCGATGATTCACCAGCTGACGAGCCTGTCTGCGGGTTCGGGCGAAACCCATCCGGTAAAGCGTGTTATCAAGTCTGGCTTCCAGGAATTTCATCAGGTTATCGCCAGTAACGCCTTCCTTGGCATTCGCCTTCTTGAACAAATTCCGGAACTGTTTTTCAAGCATACCATAGGTATACTTGGCTTTTTGCTTTTCGTCAAGCTGTATTGCATATTCCGATTTTTTCATACGGCGTGAACGTCCGTGTTCACCTGGTCCGTAGGGCTTACGCTCCAGCGCCTTGCTGGGGCCAAAAATCGGCTCCTTGAATCTTCTTGCTCTTTTCTGTTTGGGTCCGGTATATCTTGCCATGTCGTTTTTAAACTATCTTAATTATACTCTTCTGCGCTTGGGAGGTCGGCATCCGTTATGGGGAATAGGAGTCTTGTCGGTAATAACCTGTACTTCCAGACCGGATGTGGCCAATGCTCTGATCGCAGCCTCGCGACCAGATCCCGGGCCCTTTACAAACACATCCACTTTTCTAAGCCCCATGTCATATGCCGCTTTCGCTGCCGTCTGTGAACTCAATTGTGCTGCATAAGGCGTGTTCTTGCGTGAGCCTTTGAAGCCTTCCCGTCCTGATGTCGACCATGAAACCACATTGCCATCAACATCGGTAATAGTCACCGTGACATTATTAAAAGTGGCTTTTACATAGGCCCGTCCATTGGGGTCGGTCAGAAGTTTTTTCTTCTTTTTTGAAGTCGTTGCTTTTGCTTGTCTCTTTGCCATAATTAACTAAGTCATTCAAACTGTTATTTTCTGGGTGCTATTTTCTTACCCGCAACCGTGCGACGTTTGCCCTTCCGGGTACGTGCATTGGTTTTGGTACGCTGCCCTCGCAAAGGCAGGCCTTTCCGGTGCCGGAGTCCGCGATACGATCCAATATCCATGAGACGCTTGATATTCGCATTAATCTCCGAACGCAAAGCACCTTCGGTCTTGAAACCGTCATCAATCTCTTTACGGATTTTGGCCACTTCTTTCTCGTCCCAATCATTGACCTTTTTGCTACGGTCAATTCCCAGTTTGTCGAGTATAATTCCGGACCGGGTTCTTCCGATACCGAAGATATAAGTGAGTCCTACGACTCCGCGTTTATTTTTTGGTAAGTCTACTCCTGCTATTCGAGCCATACGTATAAATTCCTGCTTTTACCCTTGTCGTTGCTTGTGCCGAGGGTTCTTTTTATTGATTACATAGATGCGTCCCTTGCGACGAACAATTTTATCACCGGGACCTCTTTTCCGAACGGATGTTTTCGTTTTCATGTGTTTATAATTCTTGTTTCAAGCGGTCACATGTAATGTCCATGCCTGTTATAATCATGCTTCTGTATGCCCGGTCATGGATATTTCGCGTGTTTCTATTACTTATTTCTAAAGTCACATGGAGATCCCATATGATAGTCTTACTTGTAACGATATGTGATTCTTCCTTTACTCAGATCATAAGGTGACATTTCAACAGTCACTTTGTCGCCGGGTAAAATTTTGATGTAGTACATTCTCATTTTACCCGATACATGCGCCAAAATTTCGTGGCCGTTTTCAAGCTCAACACGAAACTGGGCATTGGGTAATGCTTCTAAAATGGTGCCTTCCTGCTTTATGGGCTCTTGTTTAGCCATGCGTTACGACGTTGTCGATTTGAATTCCGGTTATCTCCTCAATATACGCAAAAGTGCTTAAAATTTCAGCTTCTCCTTCTCTTACTACAATATCGTGCTCATAATGAGCTGATCGCTTTCCATCAGCAGTTTTTATGGTCCATCCGTCATCCAGGGTCTGAATTTCACGGCTACCCATGGTTATCATCGGCTCCACGGCCAGGGTGGTACCGCTTCTGAGGCGTTTGCCTCTTCCGGGTTTTCCGTAGTTGGGCACCGCCGGTTCTTCATGCAACCTCTTGCCCAGCCCGTGTCCGACCAATTCCCGGATTACACCGTATCCGGCCGACTCACAATATGATTGTATTGCGGCTCCGATATCACCGGTTTTGTTTCCATGCCGGGCTTTGTCAATACCCACATAGAGCGACTCGACTGTTCTTCTAAGCAGGGCCATGGTTTCATCATCACTCTCTTCTACAATAAAGGTATAGGCATGATCACCGACAAAGCCGTCCTTATGAATTCCGCAATCGATGGAAACAATATCACCGGCCTTCAGGACGCGACCACCCGGAATACCGTGTACAACTTCATCATTAACTGAAATACAGAGCGCTGCCGGAAACGGATTTTTCCGCGGGCCGTACCCCTTGAATGCAGGTACTCCACCTTTTTTACTGATATATTCTTCAGCGACTTCATTGAGTTTGCCTGTAGTTACCCCATCCCGGATAAATCCGGCGACCTTTGCTAATGTCCTGGACACCAGCAGGGCACTCGCACGCATTTTTTCAATTTCATTTTCGCTTTTCAGATAAATCACAGTCTGTTACCTTCTTCTTCCACGAATTCGACCGGTTTTCATGAACCCGTCATAGTGACGCATCATAAGATGACTTTCAATTTGTTGCAGCGTATCCAGCGATACGCTTACTATAATCAGCAAGCTGGTACCTCCATAAAACATGGCAAATCCGGGTGTCACCCCAAAGTTGGCGGCGACCGCCGGAAGTATCGCGACAATAGCGATGAATATAGAGCCCGGCAGTGTAATTCGCGATAATATATTGTCAATAAACTCCACGGTCTGTTTACCCGGCCTCACTCCGGGTATGAAACCGCCCTGCTGCTTCATGGTATCAGCCATCTGTTTGGGATTGATCACAATGGCGGTATAAAAGAAGGTGAAGAAGACAACGATAATCGCAAATATGATGGAATAAGCGACACCGGTAAAATCACTGGACCATGCCGTGAGCATTTGCACGGTTTCATTACCCGGAAAGAAGGTACCGACAGTGCTCGGAATAAACATGATGGACTGTGCGAAAATAATGGGCATTACCCCTGCCGCATTCACACGTAACGGAAGATATTGGGTCGTCCCGCCATACACTTTTCGCCCGACCACTCTTTTGGCATATTGTACCGGTATTCTGCGCTGTCCCTGGGTCAGGAGCACAACTGAAGAAATGACCAGCACCAGCACACCAAGTTCAAACAGGACAATGATGATGTTATCCTTCGTTTGTATTTCATTTAACAGACTGGTCGGCAGGGCAGCAATGATACCGATCATGATCAGCAGTGATATCCCGTTACCTATTCCCCGTTCGGTAATACGTTCACCAAGCCACATCACAAAGACGGTCCCGGCCGTCAGGACGATCATCCCGGTAATTATGAATGCGGTGTTACTAACGACAATAGCCTCCGGTGAGGTGTTCATCAGATTGATGGAAAATCCGATGGATTGAACCAGCGTGATTAACACCGTGCCGTATCGGGTCAATTGGTTAATTTTCCTCCTGCCCTCTTCTCCTTCGCGCTGCAATTTCTGAAAATAGGGAACCACGGCACCCATCAACTGGATGATAATTGCTGCGGTTATATAGGGCATGATGCCGAGTGCAAAAACCCCGGCTCGGGCAAATGCTCCCCCTACAAACAGGTCAAACAGACCCAGCAGGTCTGTCGCCGCTCCTGTAGTAGCGGTTAACTGGGAGGCATCCACCCCGGGCATGGTAATATAAGTACCCAGGCGATAGATAAGAAGAATCCCCACAACATAGAGTATCCTCTTTCTAAGCTCCTCGATCTTAAAAATATTCTGGAAGTTTTGAATCAAACTCATTCGGATTCAGAAATCAATGTACAATTCAAATTTTAGTTACAGAACCGCCTGCTTTCTCGATTTTTTCAACCGCGGATTTACTGAAACCGTGCGCTTCGACATGGATCTTGTCGGTAATTTCACCGCGACCAAGTACTTTTACCAGGTCATTTTTTCCAATAATTCCCGCTGAAATCAGGTTCTCAACGGTTATGGTATCTCCAAGTTTTTTTCGCTCACGGAAATCGGCTATGGCGTCCAAATTCAGAGACACATACTCTTTCCGGAACGGATTTTTGAAACCGAACTTCGGTATACGTCGCTGAAGGGGCATTTGCCCCCCTTCAAAACCGCGTTTTTGTGAATATCCACTGCCTGCCTTCTGACCTTTATGTCCTTTTCCGGACTGTTTTCCCAAACCGGAGCCTTCTCCACGACCGACCCTTTTGCGGGTTTTCCGGTTTGGCACCGGGGAAGCAATATTGTGTAATTTCATCTGAATATAATTTTTTATTTAAGGACACATGTAATGTCCATGACGATAATAATCATGCTCCTGTGTGTCGGGTTGTCGTCATGTCCATTTCATCTGCTTATAACTCTGTTTAAAAGCGGTCACATGTAATACCAGACCGGTATTAAATCATTCGCTTTTTTTCGAGGCGGATGTCCGGTCATGGTTATTTCATGGATGATTCCCTTGCATTTATAATTTCTTATTATCCCTCGAACACTTTCTTCAGGGAGACACCTCTTCTCTGTGCTATTTCAACAGGGTCCTGAAGTCTTTTCAAAGCGTCAAAGGTAGCCTTAACCACATTATGGGGATTGGCAGAACCTAATGACTTGGTCAGCACATTGCCGAGACCGGCGCTTTCCACAACGGCACGGACAGCCTGTCCCGCGATTACCCCCGTACCTTCGGAAGCCGGTCGAAGCAATACTCTGCCTGCTCCGCATTTACCAATGATGGGATGGGGTATGGAATGGGTTTTGGTCAATGGAACCCGTATCAGATTTTTCTTGGCGTTGTCAATGCCTTTCTGAATCGCATCGGCAACCTCATTGGCTTTTCCAAGACCATGACCGACAATTCCTTCCTTATTCCCAACAACGACGATGGCATTGAAACTGAAACGCCGGCCGCCTTTTACCACTTTGGCAACCCGGTTGATGTGAACCAGCCGCTCTTCAAGATTCAGCTCGCTGGCCCGGATATTGTATTGTTTTCTTTTAATCTTTGGCATAATAGATGTGGATTAAAACTGTAATCCTCCTTTACGTGCACCTTCTGCAACGTTTTTGACAATTCCGTGATATTTATAACCGCTACGGTCAAAGACCACTTTTGAAATCCCCTGCTCTTTGGCTTTCTTACCCAGATATTCGCCAATCAAACCGGCCATTTCCATCTTGGGCTTGCCGGCAAGCTCTTCTTTCATATCCCTTGACAGGGTGGATGCCGCGGCAAGTGTCACCTGCGCCTGGTCATCAATGAGCTGAGCATAGACATGTTTCGAGCTCTTGAATATACAAAGCCGGGGTTTTTCCGCCGTTCCCGATACCTTGGAACGGACTCTTCGCCGTATCTTCGACCTGCGTGCTGTTTTTACAAAATTACTCATTATTCAGCTCCTGAATTATTAACCGGCAGATTTACCGGCTTTTTTACGTACATATTCACCTACATATCGCACCCCTTTACCTTTGTAAGGCTCCGGCGGGCGCAGCGATCTTATTTTGGCAGCAACCTGGCCAACCAGCTCCTTGTCGATACCGGTTATGATAATACGCGGATTCTTGGACGACTTGGTGTCCACTTCAATGTTGATTCCATCCGGAGGGACAAAAAAGAAGGGGTGGGAATATCCCAGGGAAAGTTCAAGAATATTGCCATTGATCATAGCCCGGTAGCCGACTCCAATGATTTCAAGTTCCTTTTTGAATCCGTCGGTCACCCCGGTAATAAGATTGGATATCAACACCCGATACAGACCGTGTATCGATTTATCCTGTTTTTCTTCAGAAGAGCGGGCCAGAATGATCTCATCTTCTTTCTTTTCCACTTTCAGTCGTGGATCCACTTGTAATGAAAGCTCACCTTTGGCTCCTTTGACGGTCACCTTGTTAGAAGGATCAATGGAGAACTCAACGCCTTTGGCCAGAGGTACTGGCAGTTTACCAATTCGAGACATAGTTACAATTTTTTTAATAGACGTAACAGAGAATTTCGCCACCCACCCGAAGTTTACGAGCTTCTTTATCGGTCATCAGACCCCGGGAAGTAGTGAGTATGGCTATACCGAGACCGTTGTGAACTCTCGGTATTTCAGTTGCATTGCAATATTTACGGAGGCCCGGTCTGGATACGCGGTTGAAGTTCTTGATGACCGGCAGTCCGTAATGATCGTATTTAAGAAAAATACGAAGCAGCCCCTGCTGGTTATCATCGATATCCAGATAACGCTGAATATACCCTTTGTCCTGCAAAATCTGAGTCATGGCTCTTTTGATTTTGGATGCAGGAATATCAACCCGGCGATGACCGGCCTGCTGGGCATTTCTAATGCGTGTTAAATAATCAGATATAGGATCAGTCATGATTTATGAATACAGAAATTTATTATTACCAACTGGCTTTTTTGACACCGGGTATTTTACCATCGGAGGCCAGTTCTCTGAACTTGATTCTTGAAATACCGAATTTACTGACATAGCCCCGGCTTCTTCCGGTTAAAGAGCAGCGTTTCCGAATCCGTGTCGGGCTTGCATCTCTCGGAAGCTTCTGCAGGGCTTCATAATCACCGGCTTCTTTAAGCTCTTTTCTTTTTTGAGCGTATTTCTCAGCAGTTCTTTTCCGCTTTTCGTTTCGTGCTATCCAGGATTTCTTAGCCATAGTTCGTGTTAGTTGTTTCGTTTTACAAAGGGCATTCCGAAATGCTTGAGAAGTTCATAAGCCTGCTCATCATTTACAGCCGAAGTCACAAAAGTGATATCCATACCGTGAATTCGTTCCAGGTTGTCGGTATCTATCTCCGGAAAAATGGAGTGTTCGGTGATACCCAGGGTATAGTTTCCCCTGCCATCGAATCCTTTATCGGAAACACCCTGAAAATCCCGGGTTCGCGGAAGCGCCAGGTTGATAAGACGATCGAGAAACTCATACATGATCTTGCCCCGAAGGGTAACCTTGCATCCGATCGGCATACCTTCTCTGAGTTTGAAGTTCGATATCGATTTTCGGGATTTTGTGGTTACCGGATGCTGACCGGTAATGGCTGCGATATTGCTCAAAACATCATCGAGGACTTTTTTGTCTGCAACAGCCTCTCCTACACCGACATTAACAACTACTTTGGTCAGTTTCGGTACCGCCAGAGCATTTTTCAGCTTGAACTCTTTTTGCAGTTGTCCTGCGATATTGCTTTTGTATTCTGTATATAATCTTGCTTCTGCCATAGTGGTGATTTTCTAATCTATTTATCGAGCGTTTCCCCGCTCACTTTGGCGACCCGAACCCATCGTCCTTTTCCGCTTTCGTCAACCCGTGACCGGCCCACTCGGGTTGCCTGGTCACTTACGGAATCAACCGGAAGCACATTGGAGATATGAACGGGCATTTCCTGTTTCATTCTTCCACCCTGCGGGTTCTCCTGAGTCGGTTTTTGATGCTTGGTTCGCATATTAATACCTTCAATCAGGACCCGATCCCGGTCTGGAAACATGCGCAAGACTTTTCCACGCTTTCCACGGTCATTACCGGAAATAATCTCGACAAGATCGCCTTTTTTAATATGAAATTTTTTTTGGGACATTTTTTTACGCGGCATAATCCAACTCAAATTAAAGTACTTCAGGGGCTAATGAGACTATTCTCATAAAATTCTTATCACGAAGCTCCCGGGCAATCGGACCAAATATCCGAGTACCTATCGGCTCCTGATCTTTATTGATGAGTACAGCAGCATTTTCGTCAAATCGAATATAGCTGCCATCTTTTCTGCGGTATTCCTTTTTCGTTCTTACGAGAACGGCCCGGACAACTTCACCTTTCTTTACGGTTCCACCCGGTATTGCTGTTTTAACAGAGCAAATAACGAGATCTCCAATACGAGCATATCTTCTCTTGGAATCACCAAGTACCTTAATACACATCACCTTTTTGGCACCGCTGTTGTCGGCTACAGTTAATATGGACTGTGTTTGAATCATGGCTAATTATTATCTAATCTTGCAAGAATAATTGTTACTTGGCTTTTTCAAGGATCTCAATCAATCGCCAGCGTTTTTGCTTTGACAGTGGACGTACTTCCATAATACGTACCAGATCACCCGGTTTCGCTTCATTGTTTTCATCATGTACCATGTACTTACGGGTTTTTGTAATAAACTTACCGTAAATAGCATGTTTAATCTGCCGTTCAATGGCAACGGTTATGGATTTATCCATTTTGTCACTGACGACCCGACCGATACGTTGTTTGCGTTGATTACGCGCAGATGTTTCCGTGCTCATGTTGTAATTTTCCTCTATGCTTTGACTTCGGACTGTTCAGCCCGTTGTTTTTCCGCTATTACGGTATATAACCGGGCGAGTTCCTTGCGATGACTTTTGATCTTCGCAGGACTTTCAACCTGTCCGGCAACAGCTTTGTTGAAATAGAGCTTTTGAAGAGACTCCATTTCATCTTTTTTTCGAGCTTCCAGCTCCGCAATTGACAAATCTCTGAGTTCGTGTGCTTTCATAATCTTTCTGTTACTGTCCGTCGTAGTTTCGACGTACAACAAATTTGGTTTTTATGGGGAGCTTGAAGGCCGCCAGGCGTAAAGCTTCCTTGGCCAGTTCTTGCGGAACGCCGGTTATTTCGAACAATATCCTTCCGGGTTCTACTACGGCTACAAAATGATCAGGTGCTCCCTTGCCCTTTCCCATGCGGGTCTCAGCAGCCTGCTTGGTTATCGGTTTGTCGGGGAAAATTCGAATCCAGGTTTGGCCATCTCTTTGTAATCTTCGCGTGATGGCAACACGGCAAGCTTCGATCTGACGGGATGTTATAAACTTGGGCTCCAGTGCTTTCAAACCAAAATCACCAAAAGCCAACTGATGCCCCCGGCCGGCAACGCTCCGGATCCGGCCCCGTTGAACCTTCCTTCTTTTTACTCGCTTTGGTTCTAACATGATTTATAAATGGTTAATACGTTAATTTTGTCAGCTTTTTTTCCTGCGACGCTGGCCACCCCGGCCTCGCTTGGATCGCCGT
The DNA here is from genome assembly GCA_007132495.1 of Balneolales bacterium. GTDB lineage: Bacteria > Bacteroidota > Rhodothermia > Balneolales > Natronogracilivirgulaceae > SLOL01. Next base: position 4,280 of record SLOL01000104.1, on the reverse strand, counting down.
TTCTCCTGTTGCCCTTCAGCTTCAGGTTTCGTGGTCACGGCAGAAGGCGTAAGATCTACATCACCGATGATTTCGCCTTTGAATATCCAGACTTTCACACCGATACTGCCGTAAATAGTCTGCGCTGTGGCAATAGCATAATCAATATCGGCCCGAAAGGTATGCAATGGAACACGACCTTCCTTATACTGTTCAACACGTGCCATCTCCGCTCCACCAAGCCGGCCGGAACATTTGATCTTTATTCCTTTCGCACCCATTCTCATCGCCGAGGCGATGGAAGTTTTCATAGCGCGCCGGAATGAGATGCGTGACTCAAGCTGTTGCGCAATATTCTGAGCCACCAGATTGGCATCGGTTTCAGGACGCTTGATCTCACTGATATTTATCTGAACATCCTTTTTTGTAACTTTCCGAAGCTCCTCTCTGAGCAGCTCTACCTGTTCGCCGCCTTTGCCGATGATGACACCGGGCCGACTGGTCATAAGTGTAAGCAGAACCCGCTTGGGTGTCCGTTCGATGATCACTTTTGACAATCCGCCATTACGCAACCGGGCGTGCAGGTAGTTCCGGAGCTGTTCGTCTTCTTTCAGATTCTCCTGTACCTGTTCTTCGGAATACCAGTTGGAGTCCCATCCACGAATGATACCCAGTCTAAGACTAATTGGATTTACTTTCTGTCCCAAAACTTATTCCTCGTTTACTTGGTTATCGTCTTCAAGTTCAGCATCCTTTTTGGTAACCACCACGGTGATGTGACTGGTGCGTTTTCTGATGGGATGTGCCCTGCCCATCGGTGCCGGCTGAATGCGTTTTAATGTCGGACCTTCATCCACATATATTTCCCTGACCACCAGATCCTCGTTATCCAGAGGCTCATCCTCAAAACGATCTCTGAGATTGGCGGCAGCAGACCCAATAACCTTGGAAACATACTCTGTTCCCCGCTTGTTGACAAACTTCAGCCTGGTCATTGCGACATCAACCTGTTCTCCCCTCACAAGGTCAGCCACCAGACGGACCTTCCTGGGAGATACCCGGATGTATCGTTGAACAGCCCTAGCTTCGAATTTGACTGTATCTTCCATTATCTGTTATTTTTTTTCACCTTTTTTAACCGGGTGCCCCTTGAACGTTCTGGTCGGGGCAAACTCTCCGAGCTTATGCCCCACCATATTTTCAGTGATATAAACCGGAATAAATTGTTTGCCATTGTGCACCGCAAAAGTGAGTCCGACAAAGTCCGGTGATATCATGGAACTGCGCGACCATGTTTTAATGACTTTCTTACTGCCGGTATCGTTGGCTTTGTCAACTTTCCTCTGCAGCTTATAATGTATAAATGGGCCCTTTTTAAGAGATCTTGGCATACCGAATTACTGTTTTTGGTTTCTTCTGCGAACAATAAACTTCGAAGAAAGCTTTTTCTTGTTTCTCGTTTTAAAACCTTTCGCGATTTGGCCCCATGGTGACCGGGGGTGCCCTCCGGATGATTTGGCCTCACCACCACCCATCGGGTGATCCACCGGGTTCATTACGGTGCCCCGCACGGTTGGCCTGATTCCCTTCCAGCGATTTCTTCCGGCTTTGCCAAGTGTTACATTAAAATGGTCAGTATTACTTACCACTCCAACCGTACCCATGCATTTGCCGTTGACCATTCTGATTTCACCCGAAGGCATTTTCAGTGTGACGTATTTTTCTGCCTTGGCAATCAACTGGGCACTTGAACCCGCACTTCTGACAAGTTTTCCGCCATTGCCGGGGTGATACTCCACATTATGAACCGTAGTTCCCAATGGCATATTCTCCAGCGGCATGGCATTACCGGTATCCGGAGCAACCGATTGACCACTTATCACCTTGTCGCCTACCTGCAACTTGTCGGGTGCGATAATGTACCTTTTTTCTCCGTCAGCGTATGCAACCAGCGCAATCCGTGCTGTTCTGTTGGGATCATATTCAATGGTTTTAACCGTAGCCGGGATATCGAATTTATTGCGCTTGAAATCGATGAGACGGTAACGCTGCTTGTGGCCACCACCAATATGGCGGACCGTCATTTTCCCTCTGTGGTTTCTGCCACCTGAACGATGCAGTTTAACCAGAAGGGACTTCTCCGGCTTATCAGCTGTTACATCAGACATATCCGGTGCTACCCTATGCCTGGTACCAGGTGTCATTGGTTTGACTTTGCGTGTTGGCATTCTTTTTTACTTTATATTTCCGTAAAGAAATCGATTTCCTGTCCCTCTTTTACAGAGATGACGGCCTTTTTCGTAGCAGTGGTTCTGCCGGCAATAAATCCCCGTCTGGTGTTTCGCCCTTTGGGTTTGCCGGGATTGATCATGGTATTCACTTTCGTGACATTCACTTCCGGGTAAAGCTCTTCTATCGCTTTTTTTATCTCAGGTTTGGAAGCCGAACGAACAACCTCAAACGCGTACCTGTTCTGCTTCTCCTGGATGCCTGTCAGTTTTTCCGTAATTAACGGCTTGATCAAAACTCGTTTCATGCTTCAACCTCCACAGCCTTTCCATTGATACTTTCTTCCAGTTGCTTTACGGCCCCTTCCTGAAGCACCACAACATCAGCATTCAAAATATGGTACGTTGATGGTTTGTTCGCCTCCATGACCGTAACCCTGGGGATATTGCGGCCTGATTTATAGATCGAGTTTTTCATGCCGTCAGTTAATAACAGCACTTTTTTGCCTGCAATTTTCAAAGCCTGAAACAGCTCGATCATTGATTTGGTTTTGGGGGCATCAAAATCGAAATTTTCCGTTACTACCAGGGCTTTGTCTCGAACTTTATAGCTCAGAGCGGACTTTCTTGCCAGTCTTCTCATTTTTTTGGTCACTCCAATCTTATAATCTCGTGGGTGGGGACCAAATACGGTTCCACCGCCTTTTAAAAGGGGAGAGCGAATGGTCCCTCTTCGAGCCATTCCGGTACCTTTCTGTCGATAGGCCTTTCTACCGCCACCTCTGACCTGAGAACGTCCTTTTGTGCTTGCCGTACCCCGACGTTGATTGGCAAGATAGGATCGGACATCTTCGTAAATCAGGTGGTCGTTGGGCTCTGTTTCGAAAATCGAACTATCGAGTTCGATTTTCCGGCCACTATCAGACCCATCGGTTTTAAATACTTTGAGTTTCATTGCAATAATGCCGTTGAAATTATCCGTGGTTATATACTTCTACAAGTCGGTTATTGGAACCGGGTATGGCACCTTTGATCAAAATCAGATTTGATTCAGGGAGAATCTTCATCACCTGAAGCCTTTTGACTTTTACTTTATTATTCCCCGTCTGACCTCCCATTTTTATGCCTTTGAATACTTTGGAAGGATCGGATGCCTGTCCGATGGATCCCGGGGATCGTTCACGGTTGTGTTGACCGTGGGTTTGCCCACCCACGCCGGAGAAACCGTGACGTTTGACAACACCCTGAAATCCTTTTCCCTTGGAAACTCCCACGACATCGACATAGGTGTTTTCACGGAAGATATCATCAATCTTCAGAGTGTCACCCACCTTGGCTCCTTCCGGAACAAAATCGCGCATTTCTCTCACATAGCGCTTGGGTTTGGTATTCGCTTTTGCGAAGTGACCTTTCAGGGCTTTACTCACCAGTTTTTCCCGTTTGTCAACGGTGGCAATCTGCGTAGCATCATACCCGTCAACTTCCATTGACTTGATTTGAGTAATGATACACGGTTCGATCTCAACCACCGTTACAGGGACGTTATTTCCGACTTCGTCGAAAACACTGGTCATTCCGACTTTTTTTCCAATTAATCCAGTCATCGTGATTAGGAACTGATTTCCTGATTAAACTTTTATTTCCACATCAACGCCGGAAGGCAGTTCCAGCTTCATCAATGCATCAACAGTTTGTGATCCTGTCGACAGGATATCAATCAATCGCTTGTGCGATCGGGACTCAAACTGTTCACGCGATTTTTTATTGACGTGTGGTGAACGATTCACTGTAAATATGCTCTTGGCAGTCGGTAGTGGTATTGGTCCCGAAACCACAGCACCTGTTGACTTTACAGTTTTTATGATCTTTTCAGCTGACTTGTCGATCAGGTTGTGATCGTAAGATTTCAGCTTTATTCGGATTTTTTGTTGGGTAGCCACTTAACGTACTCGGTATTTAGTCCAGAATTTTACTTACGACGCCGGCACCAACGGTGCGGCCGCCTTCCCGGATGGCAAACCGGAGTCCTTCTTCCATGGCCACCGGCTGGATCAGATCCACTTCCATGGCCAC
>SLOL01000043.1 GCA_007132495.1 Balneolales bacterium | reverse complement strand
TCTCCATTCAACCTTCTTTTACCAGCTATCAAACCGGCACGCAATATGTAACGACGGTTGACGATCCGGCGGCAGAAGCCACCTATGGCCGCCGCTATATCTTTGCCGACCTGGACCAGCAGACCGTATCGGCTTCGATACGCGCCGACTGGACTTTCACACCCGACCTCAGTCTTCAGCTCTATGTCCAGCCGTTTATCTCGGCCGGTGAATACTTTAACTTCAAAGAGCTCAACCGTCCCGGAAAATACGATTATGCAATCTACGGAACAGACAGCGGCAGCATCTCATACGACGATGAAGAGAATCGATACGAGGTGAACCCCGGTGAGAGCGGATCCATCGAAAGCTTCGGATTCAGGAATCCCGACTTTAAAATGCGGTCGCTTCGTGGCAACGCTGTACTGCGGTGGGAGTTCCGCCCCGGCTCAACGCTCTACCTGGTCTGGCAGCAATCCAGGGTATACACCGGAAATGAAGGCACACTTCGCCTGAGCAGTGATTCCACCGACATTTTTAACTCACCGGCCAACCATACCTTCCTGGTCAAAGTGTCCTATTGGATGGGTTACTGAGAAATCCTTTCTTTACGAATTTCTGCATATTTACGAATTTCTGCATAATAAAATACAGCGACTATGAAGTATCTTCACTCACTTATTCGAAGCCACCCCGTTGTATCATTTCTCCTGCTGAGTTGTATCTGGTCATGGAGTTACTGGGAATTGTTGGTGCGGCCTCTTGGTATGACTGACGATAGATGGATGCAAATCCCGTTTGCCTGGGGTCCGCTGATTGCCGCACTACTGGTCACCTGGCTGTCACACGAACAAGTTCGGGGACTGACAGGCCGGGTATTGAAATGGCGGATCCGGCCCCGCTGGTACCTGTTGGCGCTCCTGCTGCCTTTCATCGATGTATTTGTGCTGCTCGCCATGTCACTGTTTGGAACACCTGTTACATTGGCTGATCGACCGGCGTATGAATACCCTGCCAGATTCTTCACCACCTTGTTGATCGCCGGCGCATTGGAAGAATTCGGTTGGCGGGGTTTTTTGCAACCACGACTCCAGCAGAAATATTCCGCACTGACCAGCGCGATTGTTGTCGGCCTGATATGGGCCGTATGGCATTTCCCGGTAGTGTATTTTGGAGGAGCATCCTACGAGTCCGGAGATTTCTTCGGGTTTCTGATCATACTCCCACTCTGGTCGATCGTCATGGCCTGGCTGTACAATTCCACCAACGGAGCCCTTCTGATACCCATGCTGTTCCATGCATCCACCAATACCCCGAATCCACTCGGAATGTCCGACACAGCCACCCAGGCAGCAAAAATGAGCTTCGAATTGATCATTCTGGCATTCTGGGTATTGTTGCCGCTGTTCGTTGTGATTTATAACGGTAAGAAATACCTGGCTCCACACAAACCGGATCCGATTTCCGGTGGGAGGGCAAAGTAATACTCCATTCCGTTGTTTTAGATCAGTTGCATTTTACGGGTAGACCTGTTCAGACATCGATTTTACCACGACCTTTAAACAGCTCTTCCACTACACAACATTCCCCGGAGATCAGAAATACGCGTCTCTGAAATCACTCTTAAAAAAACGGTTCCCGCAATTCCATGGGCAGGACTTAAGCGGGAACCCTTAAACGAAGAACTACTGCTAAATCTTGATTACTTCCTTAGCGTATAATCCCTTTTCACCCTCTGCAATGCTGAATTCTACCTCCTGGCCTTCATCCAAAGATTTAAAACCTTCTTCCTGAATTTCACTGAAGTGGACAAATACATCATCTCCACTTTCTCTGTTAATGAATCCAAAGCCTTTGCCGCCATTGAACCATTTAACCACACCTTTTTCTCTTTCTTCTGACATAATCTTGTACCTTCATCATATTGAGTATTTCATCTTCAAGACTCCGTTTCCCGGCATCCAAATATCATGGAGCCATACTGATAGAAACAGAACCTTTAGCAAGAGTAATAAATTTTTATTGAATGCGCAATTCATAGACATATCTTCACCCGTTAAATTTTGCTTATCCTTTTGTTCTGACAGGTTTTTATATTGCGGGTATATTCTATAATCAAATCCAGAATCCATGCCGTCATTCGATATTGTAAACGAAATCAATACCCAGGAAGTAGACAATGCCGTTAACAACACCCTTAAGGAGGTATCGACCCGTTATGATTTTAAAGGTCTCCATACCGAAGTAGTCTACTCGAAAAAAAATAACCGGATTGATATCACTGCAGCCGAAAGCATGAAGCTGAAAGCTGTTAAAGAGATGCTGACCAAACATTTTATCAAGCGCGGGCTGGATCCCAAAGTTCTGGAGTTTGGTGAGGAAGAGGGCAGCAGCTCGGGCGCCGTCAAACAGAGTGCGGTCATTACCGAGGGAATCGACCGTGAAACGGCCAAAAAAATTGTAAAAGAGATAAAAAACACAAAATTGAAGGTTCAGCCGGCGATTCAGGACAACCAGGTCCGTGTTACAGCCAAAAAAATTGATGACCTGCAGGAAGTGATCCGGATCCTGAAGTCGAAAAACTTCAGTGTGCCGCTTCAGTTTATCAATATGAAATGACCATGGCGGCTTTCCGCAATACAGGAGCATGCAAGCTGCAGCAGACAGCAAGAGAAGCAAGCGGGAAACCCGTACCTATTGCTGTTCATATACCCGGACATAATCGATATGAAAGCGATGGGGGAATAATTCATCATCAATTCCTTCAATGCCGCCCCAGTCCCCGCCTATGGCAAGATTGAGCAGCAGATAATGCGGTTTGTCGAAAGGCCAGACGTCGTCATCATCCGACTCTTTTTCAAATGTGAAGTATTTTGTGTCATCCACGAAAAAATCGATCCGGTCTTCAAACCACTCGATGGCATATACATGGAATTCCTCCCAGGGTTGTTCAAGCTCGATTTCATCCCCCTTATGAGTCCCTTTGGTATGGTTGTAGGCCTGCGTATGTACATTGCCATGTACCATATGCGGATCAAAACCCACATTTTCCATAATGTCAATCTCTCCACATGCCGGCCAGCCTACTTCACTGATATTTGTGCCGAGCATCCAGATCGCAGGCCAGGTTCCTGTTCCTGTGGGAAGCCTGGCCCTGACTTCGAATCGTCCATACGTCCACGATTCCTTCCCACGAGTCACAAGTCTGGCTGAGGTATAATCAAAGTCCTCCCATGACTCTTTCCTCGCCTCTATGATCAAATTCCCCTCCTCCACACGTGCATTCTCCAGCCGGGATTCGGTATAATATTGCTTCTCATTATTGGCTATATATCCGATGTCGTATGACCATTTCTCCGGATCCGGCAGTCCTTCATAGTCAAATTCATCACTCCATACCAGTTGCCATCCTCCAGGCTCCCCCTGATTGCTGCAGGATCCAAAAATAAAAGCACCAATAACCAAAAGTAAGATCACGCTTCGCATAGGCTTGTCATTATTAGGTCAATAGTTATTTGCCGTATAAATTACATTGAAAAAGTGAATCATTGAAATAGATATCATATCAGGATTTTTGTAGCTTGAAAAAGCAACTTTGACCTCATTTGAAATGGCCGGAATACGGTCCTGTGCCCGGGGTTGAACCCGGCTGGTTATCGAGAATGCTGTAAAAGATTCCTGTTCAAAATGGGTTGCTCAATGAACAGGAAACACCTACCTTTACTGCGTTTGATTGCTTTAAACCAGAGTGTTTCACCTTTACACATTGAATCCGTACAATGAATCCGTACAATTCCTGGGCAGGAAGATGGATGCATCCTCAGCTTGAAGTAACTGTCCGATAGTAATCCTGAATGATACCCGCAAACGGCCTGCGCACATATGTCCACCCCCTATTCCGAAGGTGATACAGAACCGGAAAGAAAAACATGTACCGATAAGGACGGAGTTACGGATCACAGGGCGTTTTCTCTGCGAAACTTTTTTGTGTTTCTGTTTCCCTCTCTGATCGGCATCGGCATGTTTTTGATTCCCTTCACGTTTGATGATTCGATCAATGTCGGGATGGGAGTACTGGCCTATGGACTTATGACATTGCTGGAAGGTTATCTTCCTGTTGTGGCTGTTGTTGTCTTCTGGACTTCCGTGCTGATTACGTTCTATGTGCAGATTACAAAACCTAAGTGGGCCAACGAGGGGACCATGTATGAAATCTTTCACACGGGGACGGTCTGGCTCACGCTGCGAGTGGCGGGTGCGGTTCTGGCTACAATGACCCTGCTGCAGACGGGACCGCTATTTATCATATCCGCCGATACCGGCGGTCTCATGCTCGGTGACCTTATTCCCGTGTTGCTTGCTTTCTTTCTGTTTGCTGCCCTGTTTCTCCCTTTTCTGGTCGACTACGGGTTTATGGAATTCATCGGGAGCCTGGTACGCAAGCCGTTCCGCCGGATCTTCAACCTGCCGGGCCGCAGTGCCATCGATGCAACCGCCTCCTGGTTTGGTTCCGGGACGGTAGGGGTACTGATCACCATGCAGCAGTATGAAAACGGGTATTACAACCGGAGAGAGGCTGCAGCGATCGCCACCAATTTTTCGATCGTCTCCATCGCTTTCAGCCTGGTCATCATCAATTTTGTGGGGCTGAATCATATGTTTTTGCAGTATTACGGCACCGTGGTTGTCTCCGGCCTTATAGCTGCGGTGGTGGTGCCGCGCATACTCCCCCTTTCCCGTAAACCGGACACCTACTACGAACCGGTCGGCCGGCGGCTTATAGAGGAAAACATCTACCGGACCAATATTCTGGGAGATTCCCTTTTCAAAGCCATGAACCGTGCAAAAATAGCACCGGGACCGTACAAGCTGCTGCAAAATTCCATGACCAATGTTGCCGATATCTTTTTCTCATTGCTCCCACTGGTCTTCGCCATAGGTGTTATGGCACTTATCCTGGCAGAATTCACACCGCTGTTTACCTGGCTGTCCTATCCCATGATCCCGCTCCTGCAGCTGCTGCAGATACCCGAAGCCCATGCGGCCGCTCCTGCCACACTGATCGGTTTTGCCGATATGTTCCTCCCGGCGGTGCTGGTTGCAGGCATCGAGAGCGAACTGACACGTTTCGTGATAGCCGCACTTTCGGTAAGCCAGCTCATTTACATGTCCGAGGTGGGTGCACTGATCCTCAAATCAAAAATCCCGCTGAACCTCTGGGAGCTGATCCTCATCTTTCTGCTGCGAACGGTGATCACCCTGCCCATCATCACGCTTATGGCCCATCTGTTCTTTTTCTGAATCTTCTGAACATTTCCAGACCCTTCCTGAACGCCGGCCAGGGTCCCGACAGCTGCACTTCTCCGCCTTAAAACCGGCTGCCTCCAGCGCTGTATTTAAGTAGTATAGTGCCATGCCGCCCATGTAGCGAAGGTCTCACTTTGGATCAGTGATATTAAAATTATGTAACTATTCCGGGTTCCGATCGTCATATGAAGCGAGAACAGGAACCAATCAACTAATCATCTAATAAACTCAAAGTCATTATGTTTAATCAAAAAATAACCACACTGCCATTTGTACTTTTTATCGCTTTCATGTTTGCATTTACCGCATGTGACAGTCCGCTGGATACCGGGTCCGATGGAGATACCGGAACCATGGAGGTAATGTTGCATGATGCACCGGGCGACTACCAGGAAGTTAATGTATTCATTGAACGCGTAGAGGTGAACAATACGGCAGATGAGGATACAGGCTGGATAGAGCTCAGCAGCCCCAATCAATCCTACGACCTGCTTGAACTGACCAATGGAAATATGGTCCAGCTCGGCGTAGCTGAATTGGAAGCAGGCACGTATGAACAAGTTCGCCTTATCCTCAGCGAAGAAGGCCACAATGTCGTGTTGGACGGTGAAGCTCACGATATGTTCGTTCCCAGCGGTGAACAGACAGGCGTCAAGCTGAATGTAGATGCCGAAATTCAGCCTGGTATCACATATACCCTGCTGCTTGATTTTGATGCTCACCGATCGGTCGTTGTACGCGGTACCGAACAATCCGGTATAGAATATCTGCTGAAACCCGTCATCCGTGCTACTGATGAAGCGATTACAGGCAATATCGCCGGAACTGTTGAGCCTGCTGATTCAGAGCCGTTTGTATATGCCATACAGGGTGACGATACCCTCTCTACCTCCATACCGGAAACCACCGACGGATCATTTATGCTGGTCGGACTGGAGGAAGGATCCTATACCGTATCCGTGGATCACGATGAACTTGAGGCAGAGGATATAACCGATGTTCAAGTAGAAGTTGGTGAATCCACCGATATCGGAACTATAACGTTAAACGGAGATGAAGAGGGTGACGAATAATCATCCCCGGATTACAACCCATGCAACGAACCGGGCCATTTCGACGGTCTCAGTGAGTCTCCTGTAAATCCATATCGACCTGGGACTGCCCGTTGATTGCAATGGATGAAGCGTGGCTGTGAACTTTTTCACAGCCACGCTTTTTTTTTACCGGTATAACCTGGTCCGGCGACCTAATTTTCACCGGCCGTTTCCGTTATAACAGGCATGAGCACCATATCGGACTACAAACATAACGCACCTCAGAATAATACCTCGCCGATGCGAAGCGTACTTCGTTACGGTGTTGTTTTATGTCTCGTGGCGGCTTTTTTTCTGTTCATGTTGACCGGGTCGGTGATCATGCTTCGATGGGTGAATCCACCTTTTACCGCATTTACTTTGCAGCATGACCGATCGGAATCCGAAATCGAGCGTTACAACCTGCGAACCTGGTGGGTAGACACAGACGACATCCCACACCATCTCCGGTGGGCGGTTATAGCATCCGAAGATCAGCGGTTCCGGGAACATCGGGGTTTTGACATTGAGGCGATAAAAACAGCCTGGGAGGAGCGCAATGAGGGAATCCGGCAACGCGGCGCAAGTACCATTTCACAACAGGTGGCTAAAAACCTCTATTTGTGGCCGGATCACTCCTGGGTTCGAAAGGGGCTGGAAGCGAGCATCACGCTGTTGATCGAAATTTTCTGGTCAAAAGACCGGATTATGGAGGTGTACCTCAATATTGCCGAATTCGGGCCGGGACTGCACGGTATCGGCAAAAGCTCACAGGAACTGTTCGGGGTGCCGGCCGGCCGGCTGGAGCCGATCGAGTCCGCCAGGCTGGCGGCGGTACTGCCAAATCCGAACAGAATGCGGGCTAATCCACCCTCCCCGTTTGTGGAAGAGCGGAGTCACTGGATACTGAACCAGATGACTCAGCTAAGCGGTATCACCTTTCTGCCTGAAGAGGATGTGACAGAACCCATTGAAGATGAAATTACCCCGTCACCGGATACGCTGGAGACCGAATATAACCCTGATCCATTATTGCCAGTGGAAGCGGAAGCCGGGTCACGCAATAGTGAATCCGACACTTTGCAATTATCACAGACAGAGACGGACTCCCTGGCCCTGCCGGATACAACCTACTCTGACTGACCTTGCCGCAATTCTCCGCAGGTATCAGCGTACATCGGGTTCCAGGATAATGACCTCGGTTTCCCCTTCGCGGTTGTGACCAAGAACACTCATCATGCCGTTATCCGTGATATCGAAAACAACACCTGCCGTAAAGCCCTCTTCTCTGATGAAGTCATTGACATCGTACATCCTGCCGTTCATCCAGAGAAAACCCACAAAAGCCCCGCTTTCATCCCGGGCGGTACCCACAATCTGCTGGTTGGAGTTGATATCCAAAGCCAGACCTTCGTTACCGCCCAATGTACCGAGTGATATCATCCCCTCCTCCGGCGTCCAGAGAAACGGTTCGACCCACCATCTTTCTTCTTCATCCGATACCACCTGCGAATAGCCAACGGCATGACCGGCCTCATTCAGGGAAGAAACCATGGTTACGGATCCTCCCAGTGAACCCATGAGGATCAACCTGTCCCTCTGGTCAACTTCTTCATTGTCCTGTTCCTGCCATAGAAAACCCTGCATCTCTTCGGTCTCAATATCAATCATACTGCCGGCGATCATGCCCTGATTGTTGACCGCTGAAGCCAGACCATAGCTCTCTAATCTTTCGAAAAGATTGATGTATTCGTCACCGGTCCATACCATGGGATAAGGCCCAAGGAAGCCTGCAATCCTGTTATGGTCATTGATGTCCAGAGCGCTTCCTTCCATTGCAACAGGTTCCACAATAACATCACCTGTCATTTGCGGATTATCCGCTGTCACAGGTTCATTTTCAGACATGGAGGTCTGTGTTTGCTGTAATTCATCGGCAATACGCGGTAACGGATCAACCTCGATCACCGGTCTTCCGGTTGTTGTTGATACCGGCAGCATAGCTTCCGCAGATGCGGTGACGGCCGACATGGTTTCGAATGATTCGGAAGTCACAAAGGAAAGCGCCCTGTCTGATTCGGGAAACTCCATTCTGGTATCAGGAGCCGGTAACGGTTCCATGAGCTCCTCTTCCGACCAGCGGTAAGGCGTCCGGATCTCATCCTCGTTCATACTTTGACCGACCACCACTCCATTCCGGTTCAGGGCTTCGGCACGGGTCGTCCGGCCCCCCAGCGACCCCAGCTCATGCGAAACCCCATGCTGGTCAAAGAAAATGGCTGCTTCTATCTCTCTCATATCCATTCCGCTTATAATGAACTCACGCCGGTCATTCAAACGGACAAGATCATGGTATATAAAAAAGTCGTCTGCCAGCCGCGGATAATAGGGGATCAGTCCTTCCCATATCGTCACAGTAACCGTGGCCGGATAGGAGACGTAACCGCTCTCATTGACAATCCTGTAGGTGAATGTAATCATACCGGTAAACCCCGCTTCAGCGGTATAACGGATCTTTGAATTGTCCTCGATGAGTTCCACCGTCCCCCGTTCCACGTCGGAAACCCCATTAATGGCCACATCTTCGCGGTACAGCGGGTTGTGATCGTTGATCATCACATTGATATCGACACTGCTTCCCTGGACCACGGTTGCAAAATCATCCATGGCAATGGGGGTTTTTCTCAAATCATCGAAACCACAGGGCTGATCAAGGATCTCGTCCCGCACTTCGGCATCTCCCTCATAGAGATCGGAAAACGCATAGTAGCAGAGGATATCCACATCCTGGAGACTGCCCTCATTATAGGTAATATCGAATCCCTTCGCCTGAAAGGTGACCTGCCCGTACTGCCCGTCCATGGTAAGATCAAACCGGTCACGGGCATCCCCGCCGGTCCGGCCATCTGCGTTAAGATCATACCGGGAATAATCCAGATCACCGTCACTGTCTTCAAACTCATCCACAAAAGTTTGCAGATCCTGTTCATCAAATTGTCCGGTTTCATGGACATCAAGGAGGGCACGCCGTACGTCTTCTCCACCGGCGCGCAACACGGCGGCGTATGCATCAATCACCGGCTCCGGATAGATATCATTACAACCGGCATCGTCCGTGTCATTAATCATTCGTGCTTCGGTCGTCTCATTAATGAGCTCTTTCACCTGAAGGACAGTCAAGCCGGGACTCAGAGACCATACCCATGCCGCTACCCCGGCTGCCTGGGGAGTAGCCATGGAGGTTCCGGTGGCCGAACCCGGCCACGTCGCGGTAAATGACCATACATCGGTTCCGATGCCGGACAGATTTCCCTTCATTACAGACGTCTCGTGAGCACATCCCGGAACCGGACGCTGATCATCGGTTGTACTATGGGGTGTATTTACCCGATTCTCCACAACAAATGTATTGGTCAGATTCGGGATCTCCACCGAAATACCAAATATCGAAAGTTCAGGCTCCCCCAGTGCAGCATGGGCGAACATGCTGTTGTCCTGCGCGATCCAGTGATCTTCGAGCGGCAGGGGAGTCCCGGAGCTGTAAGCCGCGTTTCCGGCGGATGTAAAATGGATAAACCGGTGCTCCAGTCCGTTGCCCACCCCGGCCATGGCAATGGTTCCGCCCCGAACACGCTGGATCCATGATACAGCCGGGTTATTCTGATCATCGTAGACCCTGGAGTTGAGGCTGGTATTCACGATAATCCTCGCATCCGGATCCTCATCCAGAATGTCATTGATCCGGTCGATCATCAGATTCATGCGCCGGGGCCAGGTATTGGCTTCATCGCTTCGGATATCCACAAAACGCGCCTTCATTTCATCCGGGAAAATCCCGGTTACGTCATCGGTTCCGGACGGCAGAAACGGCACCGGTTCGAAGGCTCCGATGATGATGCCCAATACATGATAACCGTGATTGTGTGTATTATCGGTTTCGAAATCATCTTCATCCGCATCCACAACAAACCCGACATCCTCATCCGGGGCTCCGTCACCGAAGGCATCGGCCATCATCAGCCAGGGATGGTCTCCCTCCTGCTGCAGGTGGTGCCGGGCATTCCAGGCCCCGTGTCCCCGGATGGCAAGGTGATGGTCGATTCTCTCGAAATTATTTACGCCATCGGGTATTTTCCTGCGCTCCTCTTCCTCCTGCTCTTCGAGAAACAGCTGTTTTTCAACAATAGCGGATTTCAGCGTATACAGTACCAGATCATCGGACTCCATCCTGTCAATGAGCGCATTAAGCTGTTCGATATTCCCGGGATCGGGAAAACGGATCACCATCAGGGAGAGACCTTCCCGCATACTGACAATTCCGGCTTCGTGCCGTTCAAGAAATTCATTAACCTGTTCCACCGTCGCCTCATGATCAAAAGTGACTTCAAGTTCGGTGCGCAGTACCCGCCCTTCGTTTTGCAAACCCGGATCGGACTCGATCTCCTCTTCCCGCTGCGGAATGGGTATATGCAGATTCCGGGTCGCTTCAATGACCGGAAGCTCCGATTCTCCGGCAAGCAAGACCCCTTTAAGAGGTCCCACCGGCTCCAGGACAATCGTGGTATCGCTTGCAGCAATCCGGAAAGTATCATCATAATACCATTCTTCCGATTGACCGGTAGCATGATATTCACCCGCCGGAAGCACCATCTGTTCAGGCGTGGTAATCGTTGTCGCCATCTCATCGCCGCTGATGGTCAGATCGGCTTCCACTTCTTCTTCGGCATCCGTAACCGTTACAATTGTCACCCTGCTTTCACGCAGCAGCGCCACCTCAACCGGTCCTTCACGGGAAAGACTCCGAACGCCGGACCAATCGGCATAACCCTCTTTGGAAACACGGATTTCAAATTCGTACTCTTCCATGATCGAAGCATTTGTTTTGAAACCGGAATCGGATGCCTGATTATCCGGCTGAGAAGTCCTTGCCGTCCGGGCATCTGAGAGCTCTGCCGGTTTTACCGGCACTTTGCCGCCTCCCGATATCCGGAATGAGCCGGTAGGACTCCCGGCCATGCCTCCGAACATATTTCTGGCTCCTGTTTTCGTAATGGTAACGGTCTGCTGTTCGTGCCCCTTCAGCCGTACCAGATAAATACCTGTGGACAGATGAGACAGAGACAGATCGAGATGATATTGTCCCGGGGTCAGGGCCATTTCCCGGGTCATGATCCGCTGACCGATAATATTGTACACTTCTGCGGTGATGGTTTGTTCCTCGGGAATGGCCAGATCCATGCGGGTCTGATCAACAAAAGGATTGGGATAATTGTCACTGACCTCAAAAGAGGAGGGTAATTCTGCAGACGATTCCGGTACATCGGTAGCGTATAGAGACAATTCCGCGAATCCGCTATCGTCCGTTAGTGATGAATCGATAATCTCACCGTCTCCGTAAAGCATGACCGTTGCCGACGGCACCGGCTCTTCGGTAAGTTGATCCGTAACCCTGACTTCAACCATCTCCCGGTCTTGCGAAAATGCCGAAAGAAAACTCCCAAACAGAATGATGAAAACAAACGCGGTTATCTTTCCTGGCATACTCATACCCTCTTTTTCAATGATACTTTCATCTCGTCCCCCGGGCTTCGGCCTGAAAACTGCTTGCCGAAACAATGCAAGAACATACATAACAGAATATTATTGATAAGTAAAGATTATTATCATCTTATGTCAAGTTGAAGTGTTCCGGATCCATAATTTTTCCATTCCATGCTAACGAAATTAACTTCTGACAATAAATACTGCTGCATCTTTTCCAATCTGATGCACTGATATCCCCCGATGAAGATTGGTTATTGCCTCACATCAATAATTTAAAGATACTGATACAGGTATAGTAGTGGTGCAGGGTACATGACGAATACTGGATCCGGATCCTGCACCACAACCGTTAAATAGTAATCGGTAATCATGAGGGGTGGGGTAATGAAAAAGGATACCAACTTCAATCGTCGTGAATTTCTGGGCCTCACAAGCTCGGCACTGGCATTCAGCGTAGTCCCACGCCATGTACTTGGCGGCACGGAGCATGTAGCTCCAAGCGATAAAATTACTCTGGGCCTGATCGGCTGCGGAACACAACAGCTTAGTGAACTAACCGAATTGATCACGGATCCCAGGATACAGATTGTTTCGGTTTGCGATCCGGTGACCTATCCCCGGGGGTACCGTGACTGGTCATATAATTCATTGAGAGGCCGCATCCGCGAAGTGCTGGATGAAGCCGACTGGGGAAGATATCTGCAGATACCCGGTGGACGTGAAGTAGGCAAAGAAGTGGTGGAAAAATATTATGAAATGAACCGGGGGACCAACCGGTTCAACGGATGCACCGCTTATGAAGATTTCCGGGAAATGCTCGAAGAGGAGCAGGATATGGCGGCCGTAAAAATCATCACCCCGGATCATCAGCATGGTCCCCAGTCCATTGCCTCCATGAAAAAGGGGAAGCATACCATTATGCATAAACCGCTTGCCAACAAGGTGTACGAAGCCAGGGTGGCCGTTGAAACAGCGCGACAAACAGGTGTAATGACCCATCTTCTGGCCTGGAGTGATCGCAGCTCCTTCCGGTTGGTCAAACAATGGATGGATGAAGGCGCAATAGGCTCTCTGAATGAGATTCATATCTGGTCACACCGGCCCGTCTGGGAGCAGTGGTCCACCAGACCCGTCGAAACTCCACCCATCCCGGAAGGATTCAACTGGCCGTTGTGGCTGGGACCGGTACCGGACCTCCCCTATCATCCCGCCTACACCCACGGGACCTACCGCGGATGGTATGATTTTGGAGCCGGAGCGGTGGCTGACATGGGCCTGTACAATCTCTGGCCGCTCTTTACCACCCTCGGAATCACTTCACTTCCCACCAGCATCGAGGCCTATGGTACGGCCACTCGTAAAACCGATGAGAACGGCGTTTTTTACCCGGCTGCGGATGATGCCGCTTTTCCGCACAGCAATATTTACAGATGGAAATTTCCCGGCACCGGGCTCTCCCCCAGGCTGGATCTGTTCTGGTATGACGGCGGAATGAAGCCTCATAACCCTCCTGAAATGGAAACCGACAACAAGGTTCTGGATTCCGAAGGTATCCTGTTCGTAGGTGACAAGGGGAAGATCGTCTCGGACTTTTGGTGCAATACTCCGAAAATTATCCCTGAAAAGGCGATGATGGAGCACACGGGATATGCAGAACCGCCGGAAGGAGAAGTGATCTCAACGGATATATGGATTGATGCGCTTGTGAATGGCAAATCGTCTCCCGGCAGTTTCCAGAATGCCGCTACCTGTAACGAAACAACATTACTGGGGGCCGTAGCCACCCGGGCAGGCAGCAGGATCGACTACGAGCCGGTCAACATGGAAATTACCAATATGCCCGAAGCCGAAAAATTCCTGTACCGCGAAGAATACCGCAAGGGTTGGGAAATTATCTGAGTACTACAATAACCTGAGCACTAAAAAAAGTAGAAAATTCCTGCGACACCCACCACCCAGCAATAATAGGCGAAATAGTGAATTCTTTCCCTTTTTAAAAGGATGATCAGATAGGACAAGGCAAGGTAACCGGAAATAAATGATGTTAAAAAGCCGGCAAAGAGACTTATTACCGCTGCCGACTCGATACCGGTTTCCGCGATTTCGGTGAGCTCCAGCAGCATGGCGCCGGCCAATACCGGCAGAACCATGAGAAAGGAAAAATTGGCCACATTATCCCGGCTGACTCCGCTGAACAGTCCTAATGAGATGGTGGATCCGGATCGGCTGATCCCGGGCAGAATGGCAAAAGCCTGAGCCAGACCCATCATAAGTCCGCGTTTGGCATCCACCTCTTTTTGTGGATTACCGACAAATTTCGTTGCATAGAGCAAGGAACCGGTGATCAGCAGCATGCATGAGACGAAGAACGGGTTCAGAAAAATCGTTTCAATGGCCGATTTCATGGTGAAACCGACTATCACCGCCGGTATCATGCTCAAGAGAATGATATAGCTGAGACGGGTGTTGGAGTCCGTTATAAAACGCCTGGTCCGGAATCCCTCCGGAGAAAAACTTTTGAAGAGATCGGTCAAAATTTCCCAAATTTTCTTGTGGAAATAGACCGCAATACTGCAGAATGAACCGAAATGCACCACGATTTCAAAGGTTATCCCCGGTTCCAGGTCTCTGCCTATTAATGCTCTGGCCAATGCAAGATGACCGGAACTGCTCACCGGCAAAAATTCCGTTATTCCCTGAAGAATGCCCAGTAATATTGACTGTAATAAATCCATTTTTCCTGATTAATTCCGTGTTCGTGTTACCATCTCACTGATGAACTGCGGTATGTACCGTGCCTGCTTTTTTCAAAACATACCCGGAGGCCCATTCCGGGACATGCACCGATCCATATGTCAATGGCAATCCATCCCAATGAACTGTTTGCCGGATCAAAGAATGATTACCGGATGAAGATATCGAATTGAGCTGAAATATAAATACCCACCATGCACTTTTCATCCGGACTTTGCCGCTGCAGCCCCGTTATCGGCCGCCTTATCCGAAAAAGAGTCTATCATCAGGGATATGGCTCCGTCTCCCGTCACATTGCAGGCCGTGCCAAATCCATCCTGAGCCATATACAATGCCAGCATCAGGCCCTGCTGAGCTTCAGTGAATCCGAGTATGGAGGACATCAAGCCGAGTGCGGCGACTACGGCACCTCCGGGAACACCGGGGGCGGCAATCATCGTCACGCCCAAAAGGACAATATAAGGCAGAAAGTTTCCGAATTCCGGAGTCCCTCCATCCAGGACGATTACGGCAACCGAGCATGCAACCAGCGTAATCGTGCTTCCGGCAAGGTGAATCGTAGCCGACAGCGGAATCACAAACTCGGCAATACGCTCGGAAACCCCATTTGACTTTGCACTCTCCAGCGTCACCGGGATAGTGGCGGCACTGGACATGGTCCCGAGGGCAGTCGTATAGGCCGGCGTCATATTTTTCAAAGCCCTGAACGGATTTTTCCCGGTCCTGGCCCCGGCAATGGTAAACTGAACGGTCAGATAACCCAAATGCATCAGGAGGATCAGTATAAAGACCTGGGCAAACACGCTCAGCGTCTGAAAGGCCTCCCCCGTGGCGGCCATATCGGCAAAAATCCCGGCGATATGAACAGGCAGCAGCGGGATGATGACTTTTGTAATGACCAGCACTATGATAACCCGGAACTCCTCCATAAAATGGTACATGGCTGACCGGGCCTTCTCATGCCGCAGAAAGTTAATACCCAGACCGAATATAAAAGAGGTGACCAGGGCGGTCATTACCCCCATTATCGGTGGCGTACTGATCTCCAGAAAGGGGGTAAGTCCGACGGCTTCGGGATCACCTGCCGCGCCATCAGTTATAAGCAACGGTATGACGGCCACAGCAATAAAAAATGCCGCAATACCGGCCACAAGTGTGGATGCATAGGCCAGGCCGGCCGTCCCGGCAAGCAGTTTTCCCGCTTTGGCTCCCAACTCCGCTATCCCGGCGACAATAAAACCGATAATAATCAGCGGCACGATATAGCCCAGAAACTCCCCGAAAAAGTGGGTAAATGTATAGAGTATCCTGCCAACCCATTCCGGAAAATAGAGGCCGATTACGATTCCGGAAATAATCCCGATGATGAGTCTTGGAAGCAGTCCGATGTTTTGCATACGTTGGCACAGTTAGGAATAGTGTCATTCAATTTGCGCCAAAATACAAATCAGCTTACTTGATTTCCGTTTTTTCTGCAGAGCTCTGTTAACCGGTCATATATTACGGCAAGTCATTGATCAACCACTCCCGGAAAGCCCGCCGGCTGTAATCGGCAATACCCTCTTTTTTATAGACCACCTGTCCCTCTTTGGATATAACATAAGTGGTCGGTAGCGAGGAGCTCTGCAGCACGCCGGGCAGCGACGTTACCGGAAACTGATAGGGCATGGTGTATTCTCCATTTTTCATAAACTCAACGGCATCGCCGCGTTCCTGGTCTACCGAAATCATCAAAAAGCGGATATCATCATGGCCGGAGGCCGCCTGATAGAGGGTTTCGATAGAAGGCATTTCGGCGATGCATGGAGGACACCATGACGCCCATATATTAATAAACAAAACCTTGCCCTCATAATCTCCCAGGGTTGTAGTACCGCCATCGGAAGTGGCCAGGGTAAAATCGTAGTCGGAACCGGACAGGTACGGCCCGTCAGCAGTTTCAATATTAACCGTTTGGGCGTTGTATATCCCTGTAAACATAATGGCCCGGTGCATATATGCCATAACATGGGAATGCATCCCCGTAATGTAAAGTAATCCGACAACGGCCAGGATAACCGCCCATTGAAGAACATTTTTTTTTAGGGCCGGTTTATGGGCTTTTGATTTTTCTTTATTCATAACTTTTCAGATAATCGGATTGCTTTATGAAAGTGCATTGAGCAACCCCGGAATCGGTACTGCATGCAATGAACAAGTGAATGAAGAGCGGGTACGCGAATTGTACATTCAACGATCAAGAGCGGTCCGGAGTATGGCAGTAACCGGGAATTGGATGAAAAATCAAAATCCGCATAGTGGCACATATAGCTCTAAGCTGAACAACTATAGCAACATACTGGCATTTTAATATTAATTTTATGATATTTGTTGGATGTATAAGTTCAAAGAGCAACAGTTAGCCCGAACAAAACATCTAACCTAATCATAACAAGAGAAAACGACACTTCCATGTTTAAAAAATACATCTCTGCTATACTGCCACTATCCCTTGTATTAGTTGTCTGGAGCTGCGGCGACGACAGTCCGACCGGACCGGATCTGTCGGAGGCTCCCGATGCCCCGACTCTTGAGAATGTTGAAATGGATTTTTCGGTGTTTGAACATGCCGATAATTTCAGCTCCTTTCAGATGAAGGACCACGAAGACTTCCATAAAACCTTACAATCTATTCAGGAGGATTCCGAATTTACACCCTACGAACAGGCTGCAATGTTTGCCTCTATGGCACAACTGTGGTTTCACAGTATGGGGCAATTACCCAATGCCTGGTTTCAGGAACATCAGTGGGGAGAGCCCGAAGTGGATGGTGACACCTGGATATGGGAATGGAGCTTTTCTGCCGAAGGTGAGTCGCTCACCATGACAGTAACGGCCGAAACCGTCGGTGACGAAAGACACTGGGAACTCCGCTATACCACGGAAGGGTCGGAAAATGACCTGGATAATGCGTTGCTGATCGCTTCCCAGGTTCGCCTTGACGGATCCGGCGGCTCCTGGCAGCTCTATGACTTCTTTGAAGATGAGCCGGTATTCGTGGTGGACTATGAACTGGACGGCGAGTTAACCACCATGGTGGAGATGCAATATGATGAAGAGGAAGACGGCCATTTCCTGTATGAGCGCGATGGAGATATCAGCACCCTTCAGCTGTGGGATGTCATAAATTCGGCGTCAACAAGCATTCAATGGAATAATGATACCGGAACAGGATCCATTCAGAGTGCAGGATATCGGGATGGTGAAGAAGTCTGCTGGAATGAGCAGTTCGAGGAAACAGCGTGCTGACCTGCTCTGCTGATTTATATTGAATATCCATTTATCGTTAATGGGCAAGTGTGATATACAGGCACTTGCCCTTTTTTATGCCGGAAACACCCCGGTTTCAACAGGGCGTTGTTTTAGTGAAAGATTATGGTGTACAGAACATTCAATATCCTGTCAAATCCGTATTTCAAGATCCATAACAAACGTCTTGGTCCGGCCATTTCTCTCTACTTCAAGCTCCAGCTGCTCTCCCGGTTCACCACGAATCATACGATCGATTTCCGGCAAACTGTATTGATCCGCCGACTGTCCATTGACACGGATTAACCTGTCACCGGTTTGCAACCCGGATTGCTCTGCCGGAGTATCCTCAATCACGTAGTAAACCACAAATTGGTTGAGATCGGGTCCGTCCGCTTTCACATTAAAACCGGCCGACGCCCGGGGAAAGACCCGGTCACCCTCATCCTGCAGTGTGAGATAGACCATTCCGCTGTGATAATCAAATGTAATCCGGAACCGGCTTAGAATATTCGTGCCCAAATGGCCGGCACTGTGATCTTGTGTCGTAACTCCGGATTCTGCCAAAGATAAAACCGTCGGAATATTGTGCATGCGGTAAGGTCCGACATCAATGCTTTCAATTTGTATGAGCCGGGACTCCACTTCACCACCGATACCCCCGAATCGGTGCGGGACCGCATCCGGTATTCGTTCCAGAATGGCATGATTCCGGACAAACGGTTCATACAGTATCAGGCTGCCATCTGATCCTGTATCCAGCATAAAATAATGACGGATGATTTGATCGTCCGGCAGTACGATCCCGGCTTCAACATGAGGCTGGTTATTCATTATCGTCAATGGAATCCTTTCGGCTTCAGGATCGGGTCGAAACCTGCCCGGATCATGGACAATGACACGCTCCTGATGGTAGTCTATTTCGACCACATAACGGGAGAAAAAGTCTCCGCCGACACCTCCGTCAAACCGACGACCGATATACGGCTCAATTGCCGTCATATCAACGACAGGAACACGGGTCAGATAGGACGGTGTGCCGGTCAGGCTCACCGCAAGTTCCCGGTCGGGCAACCGGCCCTCCTGAGCCTCCTCTCCCGCCCCGATCAACATCGCACCGCTTGTCAACTCCACTTCAAGATCATTGGCAATATCGGGATTGAGCAAGGTAGATGTAAATCCCGTATCCAGCAGCAACCATATCGGATCGCCATTTCCAATGTTTCCCTCTACAAAAATGTAATCCCCATGAAATTCCGAAGGTACTTCGACCGATGACGCACCGTCCGGGAGTATCCCCGGTGTTGATAACACAGCGCAGCCTGTTACCAGAATCGAGGTGACCGCAATTAACTGAATAAATTTAAACAATCTGCGCCACATGTCTTTGCCTGATAATCGAATTAGGTTAATCACCCATGGCCACTCCTTCTCTTCTGGGATCGGCCCCGCTGAAGTACCCATATCTCGTCCGCTGTATGGCCTGCACTCCGCTTGTAAGCGGGCGGATCACAACTTCGTGACCTTTCTGTTCCAGCTCTGTTACAACATCTCCGGGAATACGATCCTCTTCCAACAGCGATGGGCCGTTCAGATTAGCGAAATTGGGAAGATCGATCGCCTGCTGGGCGTTCAGGCCGAATTCCAGCATCCCTGCTATGGTTTTCGCAGTGTAATGGATAATGGCGGCTCCCCCCGGGGAACCGGCAGCAACAACAAAATTACCGGTCTTTGAATCAAATATCAGCGTCGGACTCATGCTGGAACGCGGACGCTTCCCCGGTTCAACCCGATTGGCTACCGGATCTCCTGCTTCGGTCACCGGTGACAGAGAAAAATCGGTCAGCTCATTGTTGAGGAGAAATCCCCCTTTCAAGCCGGTTCCGCCGTCGGACATGATCCGGCTTCCGAAACCCTGTTCAATGGTCGTCGTCATGGAAACAGCACGGCCTTCCCGGTCCACAATGCTGATGTGACTGGTTCCGTTTTCGGGCTGCTGTGGCTGCATTCCGTATGAAATGGCGACCGTCCCGGGATCCCCTGGTTCAGCCGGATCCATGGCCGCATCTTCAATGAGACCGGCCCGCTCCTGAAGGTAGTGTGGATCCAGCATGGTTTGCCAGGTGTTGCCCGGTGGCTCCACGAATTGGGGGTCGGCAATATAACGGTTGCGGTCGGCAAAGGACAGCTTGGATGCCTCCAGGAAGGCATGAAGCCATTCAATTTCCGGTACGGAATCCTGTCGAATCGCTGCCGGTACGTTCAGTTGCTCCATGATTCCGAGAATCTGCATCATCGTCAGATGTCCGGATGACGGAGGCGGAAAACCGCAAACGGAATAATCCAGCCATGGCGTACATATGGGATCGACCTGAAGATCCTCCTCCGGATAGGAAGTGATATCTTCAGCGTCCAATGTTCCCGGACGATGATGACCCTGAACGCGATCCACAATGTCACGGGCTGCATCACCTGAATAGAATGCCGATATGCCGGCACCCGCTATGTCACTGAGAATTTGTGCCAGGGCCGGATTGCGCAGGATATAACCGGCCGGACGAGCTTCTCCATCTTCATCATAATACAGCCTACGGGCGATATCATCTTCCCGCAAGTATTCCTCGGCACCTAACAACCGGCTCAGGCGTGGGCTGACCGCAAAGCCCTCCCCGGCAAGGGTGATGGCCGGGGTAAAGAGATCTCTCCAGGGAAGAGAGCCGTATTCGTGATGAGCCTGCCAAAGCATGGCCAGGGTTCCGGGAACACCTACAGAGAGGCCACTGTGGACCGCTTCTTCGAAGGGTAGCGGATCGCCATTTTCATCGAGGAAAAGTGACTCATCAGCCCCTGAAGGCGCCGTTTCACGTCCATTGAATGCGGTGACCTCGCTACCGTCCCAATGCATCAGAAACGCCCCGCCGCCAATACCACTGGATTGCGGCTCAACCAGTGTCAATACCATCTGTACAGCCACAGCTGCATCCATCGCCGAGCCACCGGCTTTCAGGATTTGATACCCTGCATCGGTGGCTAATGGATTCGCCGCAGCAACAGCAAACTCCGATGTCTCCCAGCCCGGTTTCGGAGTGTATCCTGATGCGATTTCCGGTTGGTCAGGAACCCGGTAGCCAACAACACGCTCCTCCGCGGGCGAACCGCAGCTCACCGTAAACAGCAGCAATACACTCAACGCAAACAAAAAAAATGGCTTTTTTGTGGCCTCATTCATCAATATTCACCCAAACTATGTCAGATTAATCAATTATTGACAAAATCAACTTCCCTGATAATATGACCCGGTCGTTTTGTACGAAAGATATAACGGCCCTGGTGTAAATCACGGTATCAGCAAGTGGATATTATCCCGGAATTCTGCTCACGTCCGGTCGAATGATCTATGAAGCATCTATTGCGAGTGCAGCTACCGCTGGAATGAACCTGCAAGAAAGGAGTTCAGCCCTGCACATCCGGAACAATGGTTTTGACATCCATTTGGGCAAGCTGCCTGGTGAGCCGGTCCAGCATCTTCTGATCTTCGTACAATCCTGCAATAGCGCCCCCGGAACCCGCAAATTTCGCACTGGCACCACAATCCCGCGCAACGCGAACCATGTCGCGCTGCCATTCCGGCAGACGTGATATACGTTCTCGTAGATCAAAATTTTCATTGATCAGTTCAGCCAGGCGGGTTTTGTCTCCACCCAGCAGCGCCTGTCTGCCTTCCCGGGCAATCCCGGCAAACCGCTCCATCGCTTCAACCACATCCGGTTCCCCCCGTCGGAACCTTCCGCCGATATCATTATGATAAACCTCGGTGGGCTCGCTCAAACCGGCATGCCAGGCCACATAAACCGGCGGCAACAGCTCCGGATTCAACGGCTCATAGTGATAGCATTTGTAACCGTTGATGATTTTTTCAGATTCCGGGGAAAAATCCATATAGACAAGCCCTTCATAGATCTGGATCACCCGGTCCTGGAGACCGGCAGCTATGCCAAGTTCCTCCCTCTCCACCGACAACACAAATGAGGGTTGCACTTCTTTGGGCATAGAAACCTCATAAAACGCCATCAGGCACCTGAGGGTCGCCACAATGATGGAACTGGATCCGGCCAGCCCCACCTGCCGGGGGATGTTGGAGGTATACCGGATGGAAAAATTCCGGTCGTGCAGCGCGATATCATTCTCTTTGCAGTATTCCACAAAACATTTAATTGTGGCTTTGATCAGCCTGATTCCCCCGTAATACCCGTGCATCTTCACGTCATCGGCGAGTTCATGAACCGACCGGAATCGGGCCCCGTCCTGTTCCGCGAGAATAATCTCAACCTCATCCCACTCATACAGAACCACTTCGGCAAAGAAGTTTTTTACAATCAGGGAAATCGTCTTGCCGTTGAAGCCGTCCGATGGATTACCAAGCAGACCGGCCCGCGCATAGGCTTTTTTACGAATGATCTGCATCGTTCAGACTTTTGAGAAATTCACGCAATTCTGGCCCGAATTTTTCATCGGCCAGAGCAAACTCGGTAAATGCACGGAAATAGGAGCCGAAATTACCGATATCGTAACGGATTTCATCTTTGTTCAATCGGACGCCATACACTGTGGCACCTTCCCGCATAAGCAGCCGGATCGCATCGGTCAATTGAATCTCCCCTCCGGCTCCGGGTTCGGTTCGCTTCAGGGCGTCAAAGATGGAGGGCTTTAATATGTACCGGGCGGCAATGGCAAGATTGCTTGGAGCTTCTTTCACCGCAGGTTTTTCAACCAGATCCTCCACTTCAAAAACGTCACCCTCTTCTTTGGGACTCGCAATCCCGTACTGAAACACTTCATCGGCCGGCACCTCTTCAAAGGCAATAACGGCATCAGCATCATTCTCGGTAAAACAATTGCTCATGCGCTCAATAATCCTGCTTTGCCGGTGCATTCCGATGATGGAATCGCCAAGAGCAACAATAAAGGGTTCATTGGTGGTAAACGGTTCGGCACACAGGACGGCATGCCCGAGACCCAACAATTGCCGTTGACGGGTATAAAAATATTGTATCGAGGATCGTTCAAAGGAGAGCTCATCCAGCAACTCCTCCTTGCCGCTGTTTCTTAGCGACTGGATTAACTCCGAGTTCAGGTCAAAATGATTTTCAATGGAGGCCTTACCGGGACCGGTGATAAACAGCAGCCGTTCCACACCTACCTGATCCAGTTCCTCTACGACATACTGGACTACCGGTTTTCTTCCAACCGGAAGCATTTCTTTGGGTTGCGATTTGGTGGCGGGTAATAGTCTTGTCCCCATTCCAGCCACCGGAACAACCGCGATATTGATTTCACTCACGTAATTAAATGGTTTGTTCCGGAATCAAAATAATTTTCATGCACAGACATCCCGAAAGACATTGTGCACAAGGGGAACATAAAACAATTTTACCGTTAAATCACGATATCGCTTATTAATGTCGCTGAATTTTCACACAGGGCTATATAATGCCGCTGGATTGCTATATAATGCCGCTGAATTATCACATAGCGCTATATAATACCGCTGGATTTTCGCACAACCCTTAAAGAAATGCGCTATTCCGCATCGATCCCTTTCACACCGGCATATTTCAGGCACAGCATAAGCACGAGCCCATAGCCGAGATGCATGATCAGCCCGGCCAATATGATCAGACCCGGCGTCCAGGTGTCAAAATAGAAAATGCCGAACCCGTCCCCGGCCGCAAGCGAGACCAGTGGTGATATAATCAAACCGGCCACAATCGATATGATAACTCCATATATCACTCCCTGCACAAACCAGTTGCCGGGTATCCGGTTATGCAGAAAAACCACCCAGATCAAAGCCAGCAGTATTCCGCCGATGTAGAATGCGACATTCCCCCAGAAAATATCATAAGGTTCATATACATGGACTTCATTAAAGCTACCCTGAATAATATGTCCGACATCGATAACGGGCAGGCCGAGTCCTCCCTGAAGAAATGCTATCATCGACATGACGAAAGTGGCGATGAACCCGCAGATTATGGTTCGCCAAAAAACATTTGAACGCATCATATTCCCATCCTCCTTGATTAATTTCAACTGTCAAAAATCTTCATAAAAATTGAAGAGTGAATGCCATAAACTGTAAATCGACCTCCGATTCCTGTCAACGTACTGATTACGCTGATGATAAGCCAGAACATCTTAATATAAATTTACCGGGTACACCTTTTTGCTGTATGATATCCCGGAAGGAACAGCACAATTACATTTGGATTACCTGTTGAAATGGTGCCCAAACTTATTAAACAGCAGGCCCCGGTCATGGTGAATAACGGATCGTATCAAATAGACGATTACAGCCCCATCAGGCACCTGCATTTTACCCATAATGACCAAATCTGTGAATCTTCTCAAAAATAACAATTATCATGCATTATCCATGACCGAACATGCGTTCCGACACACAGGTGCATGCTTTAAAACCGTCTGGTCACAGCACTTCGTGATTTTCGATTCGCTCTTTCATTTAACTGAGCATGTGACCGCTTGAAAAAGATTAACAGACGCACTTATTCCGAAAATCATGGTACCCACCAGCAAATCGCAAATCTCACCGATCGATAAAGCGCTCTCTGAAAATCCATCTTCAGAAAATGACCACCTTTCCCTCTTCCTTTCCGGTGATGTGATGACCGGTCGCGGAATTGATCAATGTCTGCCTGCATCTGTGGAGCCCACTCTGTTTGAATGGTACGTGAAAAATGCCGGGCAATATGTAAAACTGACGGAACAGCATTCCGGTCCCCTGCCCGAAACACTTTCCTATGAAGATATTTGGGGAGATGCACTGACAATATTACACCGGACCAGTCCCGATGCCGGCATCATCAATCTGGAAACAGCGATCACAACACGGGATGAACCCTGGCCGCAAAAGGGAATACATTACCGGATGCATCCTGACAACACCGCCCTGTTGAACAAAGCCGGTATCGATGTCTGTGTACTCGGCAACAACCATGTTATGGATTGGGGACGAGAGGGCCTTCTCGAAACGATCCGGACACTACAAGGTAACGACCTGTTAGTAACCGGGGCAGGGATGGATTCCGAATCAGCATCATCTCCTGCCGTGGTCAATACCGGCCATGGACGCTTGCTGGTTTTCTCTTATGCCTCGGTCTGTTCCGGTGTACCGCCCGGCTGGAACGCAGAAGGAAACAAACCCGGGGTCAATGTACTGGAACACCTCGGAGACGCCTCCATTGACAAAGTTACCCGGCATGTCGCCGGTTTCCGAAGGCAGGGTGACCGGGTGGTGGTTTCCATCCACTGGGGCGGCAACTGGGGCTACGAAGTCCCGCTCGCCCAGCGTCAGTTCGCCCATGGCCTGGTTGATGCCGGTGCCGCCGATATCATTCACGGGCACTCTTCTCACCATCCCAAGGGCATTGAGATATACAAGGATCGTCTGATTCTCTATGGATGCGGTGATCTGATTAATGATTACGAAGGTATAAGCGGATACGAAAAATACCGCGACGATCTGCCGCTTTTGTACTTCCCGAATCTGGATGCACAGGGAGCGTTGGTCTCTCTACGGATGCACCCGGTGAAAATTCATCGCTTCCGGCTGAACAACGCAACTGCTGACGATATGGAATGGCTTGCCCTAACATTGAACAACGCATGTGAACCGTACGGAACCAGGGTTGAACAAACCGGCAATGGAGACTTGCAACTATATTGGTAGACCTGTTCAGCAAAGGTATTTGGGATGTGTCGACAATCAGCGTTACAAAAGGCCGTGTCCGGACACGATTGGTTTCACTGCCATTCCTGCAGAAAAAGGAAATACAATAAAGTTCTTGTGCCGGCGTCTCAAAAACTGAAAAAATGTTTTATCCTCACTAATGATTCGTCATAACTCATTCATTACTCATATAGTGCCATATTCCCGCAGCTATGTTTATCAAACTTCTTACATTATTGTTTGCCGGATATAACCGGGAAAATGAAGCACTCTCAAGTGTGAGACGAAGGACAATGATGATAGTGGGAATCCCTGTCCTGTTCTTCGGTTGTGATATCACCGGCAGCAATGGTGACCGGGTTGAGGCCGTAATCTGAATGGTATTTTGCAACAAAACAAATTCGAAATACATGGCACTACTGAAATACGGCAATCTTTTATATATTGTGGTGAAAACAACAACCAGATAACCCAGGGAGATAATCCCCAAACTCATCTAATTCCTATGCTGAAATACCTATTTTCATTTATACTTGTTTTTGCGCTGGTTGCATGTGAAACAGAAGATGCACCGGAACCAGCCGTCGATGACGTAGCACCCGCACAACCGGGCACCGAACAGCCGGTAGATCAATCCGAAATCGCAGAAGTGACCGATGAGGAACTCCGGAAGTTTGCCGAGGTGCAGGTGAGAGCGGAGCAGGAAAGAATCGGAACGCGTTCAGAACTTCGCGAACTGCTTTCCGAAGTGGATATGGAGATGTGGCGATATGAAGAGATAGAAGCCGCTTCTCAAAGAGACCGTGATATGCGCCAGCGAAGTCTCCAAATGATGCGCGAAATTCGTGAAAATCAGTAGCGATCCGGTTACAGGGCAACAGCAAACCGATGACAGGATGCATTTCTACGGACAATCAATGACATTAATTGTCTGCAAGCAGGAACCCTGTTTTCTGTCTTCTGCTGCCCTGTCTTTCAACATGTCGTTATGTTGAAAATTCTTTGCGTTGAAGATGACTATATCGCATCATATATGCTGCATGAGCGTATTGAGCGGATGGGATATTTTATTATTGACAAGGTCTCAACCGGAGAAGATGCCCTGAAGTTATGCGAATGGCAGCAACCCGACGTGATATTGATGGATATTCGCTTGTCCGGTGAAATGGACGGGATAGAAGCGGCCCGGAGAATTGGTGAAAAGCA
Organism: Balneolales bacterium; assembly: GCA_007132495.1. Classification (GTDB taxonomy): domain Bacteria; phylum Bacteroidota; class Rhodothermia; order Balneolales; family Natronogracilivirgulaceae; genus SLOL01. The sequence goes on along the minus strand of SLOL01000043.1, from coordinate 14,861 downwards.
TGGAATACCTATTATTTTTATAACCGGGATTTCGGATGCCGGAATCCGGAAACGTGCAAAAGAACTGAAACCTCATGGCTTTTTTACCAAGCCTTTTGAAATCACAGAACTGCAGCAGTCTATCGATATGATCTTCAGAACGCGCAAACGGGGGCAGCCTGTTTAACCTTCCGCCTGTGTACCCGGCTGCCGGCCCGGTCATGTGCATTTCATGTGTTTATAATTCTTGTTTCAAGCGGTCACATGAACCGAAGGTCACGAAGTGAAATGTCCATGCCTGTTATAATCATGCTCTTGTGTGACGGATTGCCGTCATGGCCATTTCATATCAGTTCGGATGAACATACGGCATAGCATCAATGGCCGGAACCCGGACCGGGTGCCAAATCCGGACTGATATATGGAATACCCAGAGATAGTCCGCGCAACACCAGCAGAATTCCTACCAGCAATGCCAGCCACGGAATGGCTTTCTGCAGAAGGTAATACCCTTTTCCGGTAAGTAAGCCGGGAGAAACGGCCATAAGGAACATGACCGGTGCAGTGCCCAGACCGAACAGTGCCATATAAAGCATTCCATCGAGGATTCCACCGGTTGTCATTGCAGCGGCAAGTGCCACATACACCAGACCACAAGGCAGAAACCCGTTCAGGATACCGATCATCAGCATCCCCTGACCCGTGCCAACCTGCATCAAAGGCTTCATCATGTTGTGAAACCTCCTGCTTGCACCGGAAAACAGTTTATTATCAATGGTCCAGGATCGATTCCAGGTATAAAGCGTGACCAGTATGATACCGGCTCCCGTTACCACTGAAAGTGACTGCTGATAACCCACCAGCCAAACGCCCAGTCCCAGGAACCCCAGCACGCCCCCCATCAAAGCATAGGTCACCGATCTCCCGATGTTATAAAGCACTCTTCCGGCGAGATATGTACCCATAAACTGACGGTTACCCGGCAATGCCACGGCAATCGGTCCGCACATTCCTATACAATGTGCCGATCCGGCGAATCCCAATACCAGTGCAGTCCAAAAGAATTCCATGATTCCTGATGCTTATTAAATTAATATGCTTATGTACCGGCCACACCGGCCTGAAGCAGATCTCTCCCGGCATGCCTGTTGACATCCTGCTCCAGGCGTCCTAAAGAGGGTTGACTTCGACGCAGCGTTAATGCGTGTAGGGTTACAAACAGGGAACTTAACATCATCGCCAATATGGCGAAAAACGGGTGCAGCATGCCCATCAAAGCTACACCAACGCCGAGCACATTATAGATAACAGCCCAAAAGAAATTGCCTCTGATCGTCCGGCGGATTCGTTTTGAAAACTGAAGCATTTCGGAGATACTCTCCAGGTTGGGGTGAAAAAGTACAAAGTCGGCATTATTGCGAATACTCAGCGTTCCGGTATAAACACCTACCCCCAGATCGGCACGATTGATGGCCATCAGATCATTGGTACCGTCACCTGTGAAGAGTATTTTGCCAAATTTGCTGCGATATCGGTCCACCAGAGTGGCTTTCTCTTCCGGTGTACATCCGGCGTGGTAATATACCTCTTGCAGAATATTTTCAGGAAGCGCCATGTCCGGTGACACCGGATCACCGGTCACTACAGCCACTTCCACCCTGTTTTCCGTGCGTAAACGCCGGATTACCCGTTCCAGATGTTCTCTTGGAGGTTGATAGACACTGAACCGAATCATCAACCGGCCGTCCAGAAACAGTCCGAATTCATCATCCGACAACAAACCGGAACTGTCCGGATGTCCATTATTGACCAGCAGAATCCGCCGGTCATTCCACTCGGCCTCCACACCCTGACCCGGAATCACTTTTGCCTGTTCTACCGGGATCGGCTCCAGATCATGCTGGGCCAGGTACCGGCGCAGTGCCCTGGCAAACGGATGCGTCTGATCCATTTCTACGCCACCGGCAAGCCGGATAAGCCGGTCCGACGACCAATCTGGATCTTCGGTGACACGATCCGTTTTTTTCAGGGCGACCCCCTCGGTCAGGGTGCCGGTCTTGTCAAACATCACCATCTTCATGCCCGGAAGCTGCTCCAAAGCGCTGCTTCCGCCCATGGCCACGATACCTGTACGGTGAAGCCGTTGATGGGCGACCCACAAAGCCGCCGGAGTTGAGATGGCAAAGGCACAGGGACAGCCGATAAGCAGTACGGCCAGAAATACCTCCAGCGCTTTTGCAGTTGTAGATGTTGCCAAATACCATCCGAGCCCCCCGAAGGCAGCCAACATTACTACCATCAGCAGCAAACTTGCACCACGTGCTGCCACTCGTTCATAATAGCCGGGCCGTGACCGCATCGCACGTGCACGATCCATGTAATTTGACAGTGTCGATTCCTGATAGGGGAGTTTCACACGAAGAACCATTCCGCCATCAATGGTCATACTACCTGCGGATACCTTATCCCCTTTCACTTTGCGAACGGCTTCCGGCTCACCGGTCAGATGTGACTCATCGATCAGTCCGCTGCCACTATCCACTACGGCATCGTACAGTACCGGCTGACCCGCTTCGGTCAGACAGCGGTCGCCCGCCCGCAGCTCATCAATCGCCGTGCGCATGGTTCGAAGTTGTGACATATCACCATCGATTACCTTCAGGACTTCGGGCAGGGATCCCGGCTCCCACAGCCTGGAGTACCCGGAAAGCCCCTTTTTGATGCGCGTATCAATGAGCAAACTGCCTACATAAAAGGTCAGGATCATAGCAGACGTCTCGAAATAGGTGTTTCCCGACCCTTCCACAGTGCCCGGCTCCACTCCGAACGCTGCAAACAGTCCGCTTCCTGCCAGCGTGTTCCACGTCGACAAGACAAAAGCCGCCCCCGACCCGGTAAAAATAAGCGAGGCCAGACTCAATCTTCGGTCCCGGATTTCCCTTTTCAGATTGTCCAGGAACGGACCGGCCAGCAGAGCCATGACTCCGGTAGCCAGTGCCAGACTAACAAACCGCAAGAATCCCGGAGCTTGATCAGCTTCGAAATGCAGAGTAATACTGATGAATATCAAAAAGATAGAGGCGATCAACGCCAGGGCGAAACGTAAATAGAGCAGATTCAGGGGAGAAAGACGTTCAGCATTCGACTGCTCGCTTTTGGAATGGTCGGGGGCATATTGCTCCATCTCCCAAACCATCCGGCAACCGAAGCAGCAAAATTGCGGCTCTCCGGTGGAACAGGAGATATGCCCGGAAGTGGCAGAGTTGATGGAGGCGACCGAATCTGCTCTATTATCAACGGCAGCATCCAGGTCGGTTTTACCGTTTTTATGCCGGTGCACCCACCCCGACCTGACCGGCAAACCGCAATGGGCGCAAACCGGGCTGTTATCTGTTTTCGATGAACGCATTCAACTCCTCTTCGGTCCAGGTTGAGACCCGATCCGATGATGCATCACGCATATCCATCACATCATCAGGTGTAACTTCAGTGGCATCATTGCCGAACGAATTGCGAATGTAGGTAACCACCGAGGCGACCTCCGCGTCCGAAAGTAACCGGCCGAATCCCGGCATCGTTGCGTTATATGTGACACCATTGCGCACAATCTGTCCTTCAAAGCCCTGGAGTACAATATGTACCGGACGTCCGGGTTCACCAACGACCCAATCCGACCCCGTCAGTGGAGGAAAAGCTCCCTCCACCCCCGAACCATCCTGCTGGTGACATGACTGACACACACGCGTATATACCTGACGCCCCGTGGCCATCATATCAAGCTCTTCCTCTTCCGTTGCTTCGGGATCTGTTTCGGTAAAAAGTACATGCGGTCGATCCGACACTTCACCCAGATACCGGCCCATATAAAAAAAACCAAAAGCGAGAACAAGGATAATGATAGCGTACATCCACCAGGGACCTCGCTCGTTACCCTCTTCGGGAATTTGCTCCTCTTTGGCCAGGGCGGCTTTGTGAAGCTCCTCCATGCTGTGATAGTCTTCCCGATCCCCGAAATATTGTTCCTCAGTCATCAATCCACCCCCGTAATTTGCTGGTCAAGAGATAACAGATAGGCCACCAGGTAGCGGGCTTCATCGTCAGGCAGGATTTTTCTTCCGGGAACACGGTACTCATCAGGCAGGTTCAATCCCTCGTGAGCCGGTCGGGCATCTTCTCCTACTTCTTCAAAGAGCCAGGGGAACGGAGGCATGATGCTCTCTTCATTGATGGCCCGGGGCTGATAAAGATTCAAATAGTGCCAATCTTCACCCGGCTGACGCGCTCCGATATTGGCCAGATCCGGTCCGGTACGCATTGTCCCGAGATTGTGCGGAAGCAGATTGCGGTAATCGGTAGCAACACTGGCCCGGCCCCAGCCACGTTCGAAGTCAGCGCCAAACCCTTCCGGACGCACCTGCTTGGAGTGACAATAGATACATCCTTCCCTGACAAATACGCGATGACCCTCGGTCACTTCGAATGGTGTGAAATAGACGGGTTCCGTCACTCCTTCATCAATGAATATTTTGGGCAGGATGGTCAGGCCGAACATCGCAATGAGAAAAGTGGCCAGGATCCCGAATACCAGAATTGAGTATCGTATCATAAGGCAAATTCCCTCCTAATTTTTTCCCATATCAGGGGAGCGTCGGGCTGTTCACCGGTCCGGAAGACCATTTTTACGACCAGCCAGGCAAATATGAGGTGTCCGGCCGTCATCAGGAATCCGGACATGGACCGGGCCATCAGATACGGAATGGTCATGGATACCGTATCGGTAAATGGTACATCGGGATTATTCATATCCCACCCCTGAAACAAGCCGATATACTGAAGCGCACCGGCGTATATCACGATGCCGATGGCTGTAAGCCAGAAATGCCATTTTATCAGCGCTTTGGAGTGCCATTCCTGCAGCGTGATTCGGGGGATGATGTAATAGCAGGCCCCGAAAAGCATCATGGTTACAAACGCGTACATGCCGATGTGTGCGTGGGCTACTACAAAATGGGTGAAATGGATCACTTCATTGACGGATCGCAGTGCCTGGGTACTGCCCTGCAGACTGACAAACGTGTAACTCATTGCCGCAAATACCACAAAACGGAGTGTGGGTGAATATTTAACCGCACTGAAGGAGCCAACGACCGTCATATGATGGTTTACGGCAACCACTACCACCGGAATCACCATCATCACACTGGCGGCAATAGAGATTGTTACAAACCATGTAGGCAGTGGAGATCCTATCAGATGATGAAAACCGTTCCAGTTATAGAAGAGGGCCAGTCCCCAGAAACCGAGCAGGGAGAGACCGTAGCTGTAGATCGGTCGTCCGAGCACCTTGGGGATAAAATAGTAGGCGGCGGCAAGGCCGATCGGGGTGAACCAGAGACCGAGCGCATTGTGTGCATACCACCAGTTCATCCCGGCCTGAACGGTCGGGGTGTCAAATATCGGAAGTGAAGAGACCAGTCCGAGCAGCGGAAACCAGAGAAAAGCCGCCAGTATATACCAAACCGATACGTAAAGCTGTTTTACCCGGCGATACCTGATCATCAGGATAACAGAAGCAGACATGATAAGCACGCAGAGAACGATGACCACCATCGTTGAAACCGGAAATTCCAGCCATTCGATGCCGCGGGAAGATCCGGCCAGAATCTGGACACTTCCTGCCAGGAGGGCCAGGTTCCAGACCAGACCCGCTACCATGATGTACCCGCGCAGCAGGATCGGGGTTTTCAGCAGACGGCTTAAGATCCAGAGCGCCACCCCGGCGCCCGTCATGGATGCCCAGCCGTAAACCATGGTGTTCAGATGCAGCGGCCGGACACGTCCGAAGGTGAGCCAGCCGAAGCCACCAAGCCAGTCGGGCATATGCATTTTAATCGAAGCCAACAGTGCCAGCAGTGTGCCGAAAAGCAGCCAGAAAATGCCCGAAATAATCAGGAAAAGTACTACATAACGAGCGCTTCGGTCCAGGTCGGTAACACGTAGTTCCTTTTTGGGGCCCATTTCAGATTCCAAAGTCTTGCTATCCCTCCTCTTTTTTGTTTTTCTTGAATATTTGATCGGTCCGTTTTCCCGGAGGCTCCTCTTCATCAAAGGGAAGCATGCTGCCCTTTCGGATGCGATCGAACTGACCACTGAAAAACGCCCAGAAAAAAAGTCCGAGCCCTCCGCCAATAATCAACAGTGATGAGAGAAGCAGAATCAGTGCACCGAAACTCATATAATTAAACGTTAGGTTTGGTCTTGAATGCCGGGCTTAATACGGTTTCAGATCACCCATAACAGGATGGATGCATAATTACAGGCGACAGAATACGCCCTATAGTACAACTGCAGCCGGTATTGAATATTTGCTTAACTAAAGACGGTGATATCCGGCAACAGGGCATTGCGTGAAATATATTTTAAAAAAAGGTATAAATAACCGTTCAGAGTTCAAAACTAAATCCCGTTAACGGGGTGGACCCGAAGTCACGGTCATAAAAGGCAGACTCCCCGGATGGCTTGTAAGGCCCGTTTTGTATCCGGACAACCGGCCCCTTACTTTGCACAGTTAATCCCGCTCTGAGTGAATCCCGCTCTGTGATTTTGAGAAAGTTTTCCGATATTGGGGCCGTTGTTCAGCCACTCCAAAAACATGGTTGCTGCAATAAATACCGTTTCACCTTTACAGTTTACAGGTCAATATCCATCTTGTAACCTCACGATTATGTCAGATCCAACCGTAACATCCGGATGCTGCCCCCTTCGCTGTTTCCGTCGAAGATATCTTCTGTCGCCGGCACTGGTACTGATGATTTTATTTACCGCCATGCCCGAAGTTTCTCCGGGACAGGAACAACCCATCGCCTTCACCGGAGCCGATATTATCACCGTAACCGGTCCCACTTACGAAGAAGGGGTACTGGTAGTTCAGGACGGTGCTATCCTGGCCGTCGGATCCTCCCGATCCGTCACCATTCCCGACAATGCCGAAGTCGTTGACGTTTCCGGCAAAGTGATCATGCCGGGACTGGTGGATCCGCATTCCCATATTGGAGAAGGGGATGGTGGCGACCGTTCGTCGGCCCTGCATCCGGATGCCCGGATCCTCGACACCATCAATCCCCGAAGCGATACATTCCGGAAAGCACTTGCCGGCGGGATCACGTCGGTCAATGTGATGCCCGGATCCGGACATCTGATCAGCGGTCAAACAGTCTATCTGAAGTTGAGGCAGGTCAACACCGTGGAAGAGATGCTGGTGTACGTGGATGAAGAAAACGGCATTTACGGTGGAATCAAATTTGCCAACGGAACCAATCCGATGCGGCAGCCCCCGTTTCCGGGTACACGGGCCAGATCGGCAGCCATGGTACGGGCGCTGCTGATCAAGGCACAGGAGTATCAGGCCCGCATGGAGGCGGCTGAAGAGAACCCCGAGCGCATGCCGTCGCGGGATCTGGGTCTGGAAACACTGGTGGAAGTACTCGAAGGCCGACGCATTGTCCACAATCACACTCATCGTCATGATGACATCCTCACCGCCATACGTCTGGCCGACGAGTTCGGGTATCGCATGGTGCTGCATCATGTCAGCGAAGCCTGGAAAGTTGCCGATGAAATCGCGGCCTCGGGTTATCCCGCATCCATCATCTACATCGATTCACCCGGAGGAAAACTGGAAGCCATCGACCTGCTCCCGAAATCCGCTCCGGTACTGGAGGATGCAGGGGTTGATTTCGGATTTCACACCGATGACAGTGTCACGGATTCACGACTCTTCCTCCGCTCTCCGGCTTTCGGTATCCGGGAGGGAATGAGTCGTCAAAAAGCCCTCGAATCGGTTACCATCGCCAATGCACGTCAAATGGATATGGATGACCGCGTCGGATCCCTGGAAACCGGAAAAGATGCCGATTTCATCATATTGTCGGGCGACCCCTTCAGCGTTTACACCCGCGTAGAGCAGGCCTGGATTGAAGGAGTGAACGTCTGGGATTATGAAGACCCCGAAGACCGGAAGTTTTCCACAGGCGGTTTGAATGTTTACCAGGGCGGTGGTTACGGACATCACCATTGAACATTTACCAACTCTACAGACAACGATATGAATCTCTAATTACAGATAAATGCCAGGATTATTCTGCGACTTCCGCATACTGTTCACCCTCCTGATCCTGATTGGGGCGTCATTTGCCACAGTAACAGCACAAATTGCGGTCACAGGTGAAACGGTCTACACCATGGAGGGTGACCCGATAACCGACGGAGTAGTACTTGTACGAGACGGGAAGATCGAACAGGTCGGTCCGCGTGACGCCATTACTATTCCCGATGATTATGAACGGTATGATGCAGCGGTTGTCACGCCGGGACTTATTGACGCCCGTTCGGTTGTCGGATTGGCCGGATACTACAATCAGGATCACGACCAGGACCAGCTGGAACTTTCACACGCGATCCAGCCCGACCTGCGGGCATTTGATGCCTATAACGCCCGGGAAGAGCTGGTGGGATTCCTGCGTCAAAACGGGATCACGACTGTACACACGGGGCATGCACCGGGTGCCGTGATAAGTGGACAGACCATGATCGTCAAGACGGCCGGTCGAACCGTCGAGGAGTCTATCATCGACTCCACAACCGCGCTGGCCATCACACTGGGATCGACTGTCCGGAATCATTACGACACCCCCGGCACCCGCTCGAAGGGGGTGGCCATGCTTCGGCAGGAACTGATCCGCGCCCGTGAATATTCCGAACGACGCAGGGACGCGGATCCTGACAAACATCCCGACCGTGACCTCAAGCTGGATGCACTTGCTGATATGCTTGAAGGCGACATTTTTGCACTGATCACGGCACATCGCTCCCAGGACATCATGACTGCCCTGCGGCTCCGGGACGAATTCGGTTTTCCCCTGCTTCTGGACGGAGCAGCAGAATCATATCTGTTGACTGAAGAACTTTCACAGGCCAATGTGCCGATCATCCTGCATCCGACGATGGTACGCACACGCGGCGACACCGAAAATGCCGCATTTGACACACCCGCAAAACTGTCGGAGGCCGGAATCCCGTTTGTTTTTCAAAGCGGATATGAATCCTATGTTCCAAAAACCAGGGTGGTGCTCTTTGAAGCGGCCGTGGCGGTGGGGTATGGCCTGGACCGCCGTAAAGCACTGAAGGCGCTGACCATCGAGCCGGCACGCATACTGAATATCGACGAACGCCTGGGATCATTGCAACCGGGGAAAGATGCCGACCTGGTGCTGTTCAATGGCGATCCGTTTGAATATACCACACGCCCCATTCATGTGATCATTGACGGAAATCCTGTTTACGATTACGAGCAGAGTAGCGATAGATGATCCTCATCTATCCACATCCACCGTCATTTCCCGGCTGGTTTCATTAACAGCATCCGTTTCATTTTTCCGGTTCGGAAGCTCTACAATAAAAGTACTTCCCTTGCCCTCCGTACTCTCCAGCGATATCCTGCCCCTGAGCCGATGTACCAACATGTTAACAGTATATAATCCAAGTCCGGTAGATGCCTCACCACCTGTCGGCTTTGCCGAAAGCCGTCCGAACATGGAAAACATTTTCTTCCTGTCAGCATCCGAAAAACCGGGTCCTTCATCAGAAACGGTCAGTTGCCACGAATCCCTGTCTTTTTGCCCGGCATGAACGCGAATTCGGGAATTCTTCGGCGAAAATTTAATGGCATTGGAAACCAGGTTCTCAACAATCCGCAACAAATAGGAAGGGTATGATTCCACCTCCAATGATACCAGATTGCTATCGACTACAATTCCTTTTTTACGAGCAGGTTCGGAAAAATTCTCCAAGCAGTCGGTCAGAATGTCATCGACCCGGACCTTCTTCAGTTCAACATCGTCGGAGTGCTTCTCCAGGGAATGTACATCCAGGAGACTGTCTATCAGTTCATTCAGACGATAGGCGGAGTTCCTGGCCATTTCCAGATGCTGTATCTCCTCTTTACCTGAAACCGAATCGGCCATGACATCCAGAAAACCAATGACGCCAAACAACGGATTGCGTAAATCATGGACTATGATATCAATCAACCGGTCTTTATCTGCATTCAATTGTTTAAGGTCTTCATTCAGTTTCTTGAGCTGTGCGTTTTTTAAAGAGATCAAATGATTTTTCTGCTCAAGAGACCGATAAGCTCTTCCCAGCTTACGCTGATTACGATACAGGACAACCAGGAATGCCGCAATGGACAGTACCCCGAGGATCATTATAAACAGCAACAAACGCTGATTGCGGCTCAGTCTCTCCTGGTAGGATAGCTCCTGGCGCAGCAGCTCGTTTTCGGCGGATTTCAGGTCCACTTCATAAGCGGTGCGGACTTCCTCAAACTCCCTGTCTCTGCGGATGTGATCAAGGCTGTCCGAATAGGCTTGCTGCTCCCTCAAAGCAAGGAGCGCTCCCTGAAAATCCCCGGTCTCTTCCCGCAATTGCATTTGAAGATCCCAGCCTTTTGCCAGGATATCAAGATTCTCCATATTTTCGGCCAATTCACGAGACTCGTCAATATACGCTTGAACATCAGAATACCGCTCCGTATGGAGAAGCACCTCAGCTAGTCCCGTTGCATGGTGCATCACACCCGGCATGAAATTAATCGACCGGCTCTCTTCATAGGCCTGCTCGAAGATGGTGTAGGCTTCCTCGTATTCCCCGTAATCCAGATAGATTCGTCCAAGGTTATAGTAGTTACGTATCAGGGAGGGGCTGATTCCCATGCTCTGATTTATTTCAATGGCTTTCATCAACGAATCGGCCGCCGCCTGTTTCCGGTTCAATTCACTCAGTGTATTCGCCACATTGTTATAGTTCATCGCCAGATGAATGTCATTGCCAAGCTCCCGGTTTATCTGCATGGCTTGTTCAAACTCCTTCATGGCCAATTCATGATCTTTTCGATCGTGATAGATCTGCCCGATATTATTTCGGACTACCGCCTCATTGCGAAAATCTTCCTCTTCAATAAAGATATTCAGTGCCTTAAGATAGAGTACAAGCGCTTCAGCAGGATTGTGCCGTGCAATAGCACGTGCCCGGCTTGCATATGCGGTTGCGGCCGCCTGGGGGTGATCGACTTCCGGTATGAACGAAATAGCTTCGTTGATCGTCTCCAGTCCCTCCGACTCATTATTCGACATAAAGTGGAAGTTGGAAAGTTGAATAAGAGCCCGCATCTCCTGTAACGCAGACCCATGGTCTTCGATCAGGTCAAGGGTTTCCGTGATAAGCTCCCTCGCCTCCCTTATTCTGTTCCGTTCCAGATAGGATGAGGCCAGCTCTATTTGAACATCAATTAAAGGCTCGTACTCACCGGCATCACCCGCCTCTTCAATGACCCGGAAAGCAAGAGAATCGGCTTTGCGGAAGTCATTCTCCTGTATAGCCACATCCACCTGCTCGGTTAAATCCAACAAATAAGACGATTCGGATTTTTCCGGCACGTCGGAATCATTACAGGCTCCGGGTGCCAGGAAGACCAGAATCAATCCCGCCCATGCCATTTTATGATATATCATACGCTGATTTGTAAGTAGGCCGTTAGAAAGAGTAATAACAAAAGTAATTTTTTATCCATTCATTCCGATATATCAAGGCACATACTTATTTCGGCCCTGTCAGGGTACTAAATTGATCCCTGCCCACCATGTCAAGATACAAATATGAGCATTTGGGAAAAAATATGCTATTTTTACATCTGGTGTATTTTTTCAGCGTTGTGCTTCAGGTGAGGGCTTTTTGGGACATTCCGAGGCATGCAACTTACCGCTATGATACCATTCCACAAATTACTTTGGATTACATTGGCAGTCGGCCTGTTCGCAATTATCGGCCTTACCGGTATGAATGTCTATTCCCTTTATGCATTACATGACAACACGGTAGAAAACTCTGTTGAAAAACAGAAAAGACAACTGTTTGAATATACCGACCAGGTCAGAAGCCGCTTTCGCTATCCCCTGAATGAGCTCTGGAATCTCGACATGCAGGATATCCGTGACTCTTTCACAGCTCCTTCGGAGGTTTCTGCTGAATTGATCGGAGCCATCCGTACAGCAGGCGACGACCCGCTGTTTTCGGATATTTATCTGGCCCTGCCGGAAAATAATAACTCCCGTGAGACCGGCGAACCGGTTTGGCGATTTAACAGTACATCGGGCCGCTTTGAGGACACCCGTGAGTACAATCGTCATGTAAGAGATGGCCTGGCGATGGCCCAAACCCGCATGAATGCTCATATCAATGACTATCGCTGGAGTACGCGAATAATTTTTGATTCCCATTTCAGTATGACCATCGCGTTGGTAGACTCCGAATACCGGGAAATCGTCGGTTATTTGGTATTTTTGATTGATCGTGAATATCTGGTTGACAAGTTTATGGCCCCCAAGTTGGTTGACATGTTCGGCACTGGTGAAGAAGAGGGCATCATTGTATGGTTGCACCACTGGACCAACGATGAGGTCCTGGCAACAACCGATCCGGAAGTACCCTATCAGTACCGGCAGGTCGATGTTATCCAGAACTTCCCCGATCTGCTGAACGACTGGAACCTGAAAGCGTCATTTACAACCAATCCCGATATTGCCGCTTCCCGGACTACATTAACCCGCAACCTGTTGGTACTTGGCGGTGCCGTGATTCTCTTATTCGCAGCAATGATTGTGATCTTCTTCACAGCACAACGGGAACGGGCTCTTGCACAGCGCCAGACACTTTTTCTGGCCAATGTCACTCATGAACTTCAGACCCCACTCTCCGTCATACTCGCGGCTGGTGAAAACCTCTCAGATGGCAGGATCACGAATACGGAACGGCTCAAGTCCTATGGCAAATACATTTACAGAGAATCCATCCGGCTTCGCACCATGATCGACAGACTGCTTGACGTGGCAAAGTCCAACACCGATGATCTGCGAATTGAAAAAAAGCCGGTCCAGCTTGCCGAATTCGCCCGGAAATTACTGGATGAAAAACAAAGTTATCTGGAATCTTACCAGGTGGAACTCCATTTTGATGCCGATGAGGATCTGCCGGATATTTTTATGGACCCCCATGATTTGCAGTCCATATTTAACAATCTGATCGACAATGCCATTAAATACAGCCCCGGTGAAAAATATCTTGGCATCCGTATTCGCAAAAACAAGAATCATATTGACCTTGTCATCGAAGATCATGGCATGGGAATATCCCGCCAATCACAGAAGTACATTTTCGACAAATTCTTTCGGGTCGAGAATGCCCTAACGGCACAAACCAAGGGACACGGGCTTGGGCTAACCATTGTTAAAGATATCATATCACGGAATCAAGGAACGATCCGTGTTGCAAGTACACCGAAAAAAGGAACCACTTTTACCGTTTCATTTCCCGTAATGGAAAGCCGTGAACATACCGCCAGTGATAAAATCAATCGCAGCCAATTACAGACTTCCGAGCATGTTACATAGCAGCCAGACCATACTGATCGTTGAAGATGAACCAGGTCTTATTTTCACCTTGAAGGATACGCTTGAAAACGAGGGTTATCAGATTGTAATTGCAGAAGACGGTAATAAGGCCATACAGCTTCTTGACGAAAACATTCCCGATCTCATGATACTGGATATCATGCTTCCCGGAGTGAGTGGTTTCGATATCTGCCGGCACGTCCGGGAACGCAACTTGCTGTTTCCCATCATCATCCTCACCGCCCGGGACCAGGAGATCGACAAGGTAACGGGGCTGAATGTCGGCGCTGATGACTATATCACCAAACCTTTTGGCGTAAAAGAGCTTCTGGCACGTATCCAGGCACGCCTTCGTCGTAATGACGAATATACCATAATGGAATCCAACCGGCTAAATCTTGGAAATGTGCAGCTGGACCTGAACCAGGGTGTCGTCAAGCGCCCCGACGGGAATATCGACCTGACCACACGGGAAATCGAGATGCTGAAATTTCTGTCCGGTTTTCCGAATGAGCCGGTCACCAGAAAATCCCTCCTGCGCCATGTCTGGAGATACGAACAAAGTACCAGTACACGGACTGTTGATGTGCATATCTCAAAATTACGCTCTAAAATAGAGATGCAGCCCGATGACCCGAAATATCTTGTTACCATGCACGGAGTGGGCTATATGCTGAAGTTCAAGAAGGGGCAGTGACCGTATCAGGCCGTCTCCTTCTCCCTGACCTGACCGATAAAGCGGATAAAGCCCTGTATCTGGCTTTGAAGTAATTCAGCGACAAATTCATCTTTAATGCCCTCCGATTCGTCAAAGATCTTCGATACGCGCTGAAGAAAAACTCTCTCACGATAATTATGTGCATTGCGATATGAGCACACCAGCTGAAGCTGCTCTACGGCGCGTAATGCCCCAAAGGCTCCGGCCGCTTCACCGATATAAGCTATCGGCATCTTGTCAAATGCCTCGGGAAAGGGCAGGTAATCAATAAATAATTTCAGAATTCCGGGAAACGAACCGTTATATTCCGGCACGACCATAACGATTCCGTCTGATGCAATGACTCCTTCCCGAAATGCCTCCACACCGGGCAGAGACCGGCCATACTTCCCCCCCGCAACTTCGTTCAAGGGAAAATCTTCCAGACTTACCACCCTGGCTTCTACACCCTGTTTCTCATACATCGGCTTGATGTAACGGGCAATTTTCAAAGCCTGTGATCCGGGACGGTCTGTACCGCTCAAAATTGTAATGGTACTCATATGGACGTATTTAGTGCGCTTTCCTGCGTTAAAATTTCTTTTTAATGAAGCATCCTTCACACGGTACATAACACAAATCCAACCGCCTTTCATTCATCTGTCCCTTCAAAAAAAAAT
>SLOL01000133.1 GCA_007132495.1 Balneolales bacterium | reverse complement strand
AGAACGGCTGGGATACCGATTACTTCCCGACCGATCTCTACGATGCCATCGAGGCTATGATCATCCTGCTCGACAACGGCGGTATTGCCCCCGGAGGTCTGAATTTCGATGCCAAACTGCGCAGGAACTCGACCGATCTGGAGGATCTTTTCCATGCACACATCGGCGGAATGGATACCTTCGCCCGCGGACTGATGATTGCCGACGATATCCTGAACAACTCCAACTTCCGGGAACTGAGAGAGGGCCGCTATACCTCTTTCGATTCGGGCGACGGTAAAAAGTTTGAAGATGGCAAGCTCTCACTGGAGGACCTTCGTGATCTGGCCGCTCAAAAAGGCGAGCCGGAAATGCGAAGCGGCAAACAGGAGCTGCTGGAGAACCTGTTCAACAGATACATTAAATAGATGTATTAATAACATTTTAAACCAAATATAACGGATGCTATGAAGAGAAAAATAAGAATGGGAATGGTTGGTGGAGGCATTGGAGCCTTCATCGGGGCTGTACACCGGAAAGCGGCTGCCATGGATGGCCAGATTGAACTGGTATGCGGTGCGTTTGACGTCGATCCGGAAAAATCCAAAGAAGCCGGCCGGCAGCTTTATCTGCCGGATGACCGGGTTTACGGAACTTATGAGGAGATGTTTGCCGCGGAAAAGAAACTGCCGGAAGGCGAACGCATGGACTTTGTGTCGATCGTCACACCGAATCATGTCCATTTTCCGGTGGCCAAAGCGGCACTTGAAAACGGGTTTCATGTGGTGTGTGAAAAACCGATGACCGTCACTTCCAAAGAAGCCGAAGAGCTGGTTTCCCTTACGAAGTCGACCGGCTTGCAGTTTGCCGTTACCCACACCTACACCGGCTATCCGATGGTCAAGCAGGCCCGTCACATGGCACAAAAAGGAGACCTCGGAAAAATACGAAGGATCGTGGTGGAATATCCGCAGGGCTGGCTCTCTAAAAAAATCGAGGGTGAAGTCCAGCAGGCAACATGGCGGGTTGATCCCAAACAGGCCGGTCCGGCAGGTGCCATGGGGGATATCGGTTCTCATGCCGAAAACCTGGCCGAGTACATATCCGGCTTGCAAATCTCCGAGGTATGTGCCGATCTGAGCTCCATGGTTGAAGGACGGGCTCTGGACGATGATGCCAATGTGCTGCTTCGATTCGAAAACGGTGCAAGAGGCGTTCTGCACGCCAGCCAGATCTGTGCCGGTGAAGAAAATGCTCTCCGGATCTTTATCTACGGTGAGAAAAGCGGAATGGAATGGCATCAGCATGAGCCCAACACGCTGTTGGTGAAACATCTGGATCGCCCCGCGGAAATTTACCGGACCGGTGCGGATCACGGCGGCTATCTTTGCGAGACCGCCATGCACAACACCCGGGTTCCGGGCGGACATCCGGAAGGGTATATCGAGGCATTTGCCAATATCTACCGGAACTTCGCCCAGACACTGGGCAGTCTTCTGCAGGGCCAAAAGCCCGCGCCCGAAGTGATGGATTTCCCGACGGTGGAAGACGGACTCCGCGGTATGAAGTTCATCGAAACCGTGATCGAATCCAGCCAAAGCGATCAGAAATGGACACCTGTTAAGTGAGCTGTGCAAGGGCTTCGGCTGATAGATTTCGATTGAAGCCCCGACGAATGAAGTGCATGTCAGGTCTGTGACCGGCATGCACATTCTGTCGGTAAAGAGCAATGTCAATAAACAAAGAGGTTACTTATGAAAGGACCAGGTATTTTTTTAGCCCAGTTCATGGGAGACGAGGCACCGTTCAATAATTTGAAAAATATTTGTGAATGGGTAGCCGGGTTGGGCTACAAAGGGGTTGAGATCCCCACATTTGACCCCCGTTGTGTGGATGTAAAAAAACTGGCTGAGAGCCAGGACTATGCGGATGAAGTCAAGGGTATTGTAAATGAAGCGGGACTGGAGATTACGGATCTCTCCACCCACCTTCAGGGACAACTGGTGGCAGTACACCCGGCCTATGACAAGTTGTTCGACGGCTTCGCCCCGGAAGAATACCACGACAATCCGAAAGCGCGGACGGAGTGGGCGGTCAATCAGATGAAGTATTCCGCACGGGCCAGCAAGAGACTGGGACTTACCGCCCATGCCACCTTCTCCGGTGCCCTGCTGTGGCACACCATGTACCCCTGGCCGCAGCGACCGGCGGGTCTGGTTGAGGCCGGTTTCAAGGAGCTTGCGGATCGCTGGACTCCGATACTCAATGAATTTGACGAGAACGGGGTGGATGTCTGCTACGAGTTGCACCCGGGAGAGGACCTTCATGACGGCGTGACGTTTGAGCGGTTCCTGGAGGCAACCGACAACCACCCGCGGGCCAACATCATTTATGATCCGAGCCATTTTGTGCTGCAGCTGCTCGATTACGTCGAGTTTATCGACATCTATCACGAGCGTATCAAGCTGTTCCATGTGAAAGATGCCGAACTCAACCCGACAGGCCGGTCCGGTGTCTATGGGGGTTATCAAAGCTGGGTGGATCGTCCGGGACGGTTCCGTTCGCTCGGTGACGGTGACGTGGATTTCAGCGCCATCTTCAGTAAAATGGCACAATATGACTTTGAAGGCTGGCCGGTGCTGGAGTGGGAGTGCTGCCTGAAGCATCCCGAGCAGGGAGCGGCCGAGGGCGCGCCCTTCATCGCCGACCACATCATCCGAAAAACCGAAAAGGCGTTTGACGACTTCGCCGGTGCCGGTGCAGACGAAAACCTGAACCGGAAAATACTGGGCCTGTAGCAAAAAAGCGTTGACCGGGCTTTCCTTAGCCCGGTCAACTTCATTCAATCAGCGTAAATTAAACCCGGGGAAGGGTCCAGGGATCCCGGTATGCGGTTCTCAGGTAATCGTTGGCCTGTTCGTTATTGGTAATACGCCTTTTGTTGTGATCCCATTCCACGATTTGTCCGGTCCGGTAAGCGATGTTTCCAAGATTGCAGACAATCGCGATATTGCTTCCGACGGCCGCATCGCAGGTCGGTTGTTCGCGGGATTTCATGCATTCGAGGAAATTTCCTACGTGGTTGTAGAGCCCTCTGCCGTCACTTTCGGTAGTGGTCACATCCCGGATGATAGCACTGTCCGGTCCGTTCTCGGACAATACTTCCCAGCCGCCACGGTCAATAACCAGGGTTCCATTGTTACCTATAAAAGCCACTCCGTGGTCCCGGCCGTATGGTCCGCCGTCAATGCCGGCGGCATGCTCCCAGATCATGGAGAAGTCATCAAACTCGTAGATGGCCTGTTGCGTGTCCGGGGTCTGCATGGCGTCATCCGGATATCCGTATTTGCCGCCGGTTGACATCACACTGCGCGGTGCATCCACGTTCATACCCCAGAGGATGATATCGATCAGGTGTACGCCCCAGTCGGTCATCAATCCGCCGGCATAATCCCAGTACCACCGGAAGTTGAAGTGGAACCGGTTGGGGTTGAACGGACGTTGCGTTGCCGGACCCAACCACATATCGTAATTCACGCCGTCAGGGACCGCCTGATCGGGCTGTACCGGAATAGAGTTCATCCACCCCTGATAAGCCCATGCCTTGGTAACGCGGATATTGCCCAGCGCTCCGCTTTGTAAAAATTCGATGGCATCATACCAGTGCTGGTCGCTGCGCTGCCACTGCCCTACCTGTACGACACGGTTATAGCGGCGGGCCGCTTCTTCAATAATCTCGCACTCGGCCGTATCTTTGGCCAGCGGTTTTTCCAGATAGACATCTTTCCCGGCTTCCATGGCATGAACAGCCTGCAGACAGTGCCAGTGGTCGGGGGTGCCCACGATTACCGCATCGATGTCGGTTTCATCGAGCATTTCACGATAATCTTCATAGAGCCGGGCCTTGCTGCCGGTCATCGCTTCCAGATCGGCGGCACGGTCGGTCAGTACATTGGCATCCACATCGCAGAGGGCGGCACACTCCACATGATCATATTGCAGAAAGTTTTCGAGATTGGACCAGCCCATACCCTTGCAGCCGATGACCCCGATTACCACTTTTTCGTTCGGTGAAACACTATTCATAATGGAAAATGAGCGCCCCGGAATTATTGAAGCTACTCCCAAAGCACCGGCCATTTTGCCTGAGCGGCTGAGAAACTCCCTTCTTGTTGTCCCCATAAATCGATTCGTTTGGTAATAGTTTTAGTGTAAAATCCGAAAACAGGTATTTGTACAATAAACATTCGGGAGGTTTCACACAATCAGTTGTTATTTGTCAGGGCTGTTTGTTATTATATTACTCATAATAAATATTGTTTTATCAGCTACACGGTTCTGCCGGTTCATGCAATTTTCCGGAATATTATTTGGAACCGGCACTCACAAAAATGAGACTATTATGGCTACGAAAAGACCCCTCACCCGTCGTGAATTTATGAAGCTTTCCGGTGCTGCCGCGGCCGGTATGGCCGTTATGCCTGGATT
>SLOL01000145.1 GCA_007132495.1 Balneolales bacterium | reverse complement strand
TTCAGGACCGGATCACCATCGACCGCCCCATACGCCGAAAAAGGGGTTATCTGTTTGAGTGCACTCTCAAAGGCAAAGCGTCTGTCAGCACCTTTGAAGTACTGAAACGGATGGGAAAAAACGCACTGGTCCTTTGCCGACCGATTACCGGACGCACTCATCAGATTCGGCTCCACCTCCGGGAATGGGGACATCCGGTCATCGATGATCCGGTCTATGGTCCTGTTACAAATAAAAGTGCCCCCGTGTTAACCGTTTCCGAACCGACCGGAACGCTGCCGGATGGATATTCTCTGCCCATGCAGAATTCCGGGATTTCTCTGCTGCATTACCGGCTGAAACTTCCCGGTATGGGTTATGACTTCCGGCTCTTTGACAATCCATTATCCAATAAAAGTTTTGATTATCTTGCAAGATCTTCCGGAAATCCCGCGTTAATTGAAAGCAATGTCTGATTTCTCAAATTTTTTCCACGGCCGGGTCGCATGAGCTAATAAGCCTTAATGATGAAAAACTACGCTGTCCATAATTATCCGTTATCGCACTCCCTGAACGTACTTATCCTGCTGTTGTTCACAACCGTTATGTCCTGCAGCCTGTTTGACACCAGGGAGCCGGAAGAACCCGGACCCACTACCGGACCGGGTTTCATCCAACCGGACCAGCCATCGGCCGTTATTGAAAATCTGACCAACGCTGTCCGCGGAATCAATTTGACCAACTACCTGCGATGTCTTCATGAAGCGTCATTCACCTATGAACCCTCATCGGCAGCTCAGAGCAGCAATCCCGGAATATGGCAGGGGTGGGGGTATAATGAAGAACGGGACTATTTCAATAACCTCAGGGCGGAAGCCGAAGGGCTGAGCGGGCATGATCTTAGCTTTGAAAATGAGGCATTGGTCGACCAAAGTGAGGGCGAGGCTCAGTATGAGGCAGATTATGCGCTAACCATCCGTCATGAAAGTGGTGCCGACCTG
Source organism: Balneolales bacterium (assembly GCA_007132495.1). GTDB lineage: Bacteria > Bacteroidota > Rhodothermia > Balneolales > Natronogracilivirgulaceae > SLOL01. Next base: position 15,236 of record SLOL01000145.1, on the reverse strand, counting down.
GAGGAGCTCCGGGGCAGCGTCATACTGCATATGATCCGGGACGAGTCGAGTGGAGACTGGGTCATCAGCAGCTGGATTGACCGGGGAAGCGGCACCACCTGGAGTGATCTTCGGGCCGCTTTTCTCAGATAGCTTTCAATTGAATCATTCACGGATCCCTGGGGGTCGCCAATTCCGTTTCCCCCCGAATATACCTTCCCAAACTGATATGCACCCCATCCGGATATATCACCCGGCGTCCTGGTAAAACGCCCGGACTATCCGCACAAAACGATCCGGCTGGTCCAGAAAAGCATAGTGACCGGCACCGTCAATACCTACCAGTGCGCCGTTTTTCAGCCCCCGCTCCATTCGCTCGGCCTGATACCATGGAGTCGCCGGATCCTCTTTGCCCCATAACAGCAATACCTCGTGCTGAATTTCCGGCAAACATGATTCCAGGTGCTCGGATACCGTTTTTACAAAAGTTTCACGCATTACTCCGTCAAGTTGTTGATATTCAGAAGATCCCAATGACTTCCAGATCTTTGTGGATCGAAGCCATTCTGTAGCTTTGCATTTCAAAGAACCAGGTAACAGCTGAAACGGGGCTTTCAGCGCCATCGCGATGAACCTTCGCCGGTAATAAGAAAACGTTCTGCGCGGTTTCATACCGGCACCGCCGGTAATCACAACCTGTCGAACCCGGTCCCGGCCGTCATTGCGGCGGCACCATTTCAGGGTCACACGCCCCCCGAAAGAGTGCGCCAGCAGGTCAACCGGCTGTTCTTTTCCAATAACTTCGGCTGAAAAAGCCTCGGTAAAATCGGCGTAATCATCCACAGACCAGGCCCGGTCCGGTGGTGGTGAATCGCCAAAACCCGGCAGATCCGGTATGTAGCAGGTTCGAATACCGGACAGTTCCTGCGCCAATGGCAGCATCACCGAGGCCCGACTTCCCCATCCATGCAGCACCAACAGGGGCGGACCTTCTCCTGTTTTGTAATAATATACCGGTTTATCACGGTAGGTAAATGTTTCAGGTGCCATTTTTTGCATATCTCCTTCGTGCATTCTGCACCATCTCGCGTGCACCGGCAATGGCATGTTCGCTGACATCTGAACCACTCATAAGAGTGGCCACTTCCGAGATATGCGATTCATCATCAAGCGGGTGTATATGGGTAACGGTGCGGTCACCCGATTCCTCTTTCGCCACCTTGAAATGATGATCGGCCTGACCCGCAATCTGTGCCTGATGGGTTATGGCAATGATCTGGCATTGCTGTGCCAGGTTGTGCATGGTGTGTCCGACCTGCTCGGCCACCGCACCCCCAATACCTGTGTCAATTTCGTCAAATATCATCACCGGCAGATGCTGCTCCCGGGCAATTACCGACTTCATGGCCAGCATCACCCGGGATACCTCGCCGCCGGAGGCGATTCGCGCCAGCGGTTTGGGAGACTCTCCCTTGTTGGTGCTGATATAGAAAGCCACTTCGTCAGGGCCATCAGAATGAGACCCTATCCGCGCTCCGTCAATTTCAATCCATCCTTCCTCTTCATACCGCCACTCCACCCGGGTCTCAAACCGATTGTTCGTTATTCCCAAATGCTTTAACGCCTCCGAAATCCGCTCTCCCAGTTCCGATCCGGCCTTTATCCGATTCCGGTGCAGCGCATCGGCACCAACCCGGAGCTTTTCGGCCGCCTCCGTTAGCGCCTTCTCCTTTTTCTCCAGTTCCAGGTCAAAATTCTCGGCAAGGTTTACCGACGCTTCCAGTTCGTCACGATACCGGATCAGTTCAGTCAACCCTCTTCCGTATTTTTTTTCCAGCCGCCTGACTTCCGCCTGCTTCTGACGCAGCTCTTCAAGGCGCGCCGGATTGAATTCAATATTGGATCGGTATCGCTCGGTGTAGGAGAGCAACTCCTGGATGCTGACACGGGCGGATTTTAATTCCTCAATATAGGATTCGAACGCCTCCTCGATCTCCGCCATATCCCCGAGCGCCTCTTCTATCAGCGATAACAGATCCATCAAACTTCGCTCTCCATCTGAACCTATTTCGCCGATCAGTGCAGCTTTCTGGTCCAGCTCCTCGGCATGATCCAGCCGTTTCATCTCCCGGGTCATATTCTCGAATTCCTCTTCATCCAGTTGGGCGGCCTCAAGTTCCCGCAATTGAAACCGGTGCAGTTCCATCTTTTCGTTAAGCTCCTGCTCCCGGGTTCTGAGCGAATCCAGCTCTCTTCTGAGGTCACGGACCCGCCGGTACGCTTCATCGTACCTCTGCCTGTGAGGTGATACGGCCGGAAGTCCATCTACCACCTCTCTGTGATGATCCTGTTTGAGCAGCAGCTGATGGTCATGCTGACCGTGCAGATCCACCAACCGGTCACCGACGGCGCGAAGCACCGAGATATTGACCGGAGTGTCATTTATGAAGGCGCGGCTGCCCGACGGACGGATCTCCCGGCGCAGGATCACTTCCTGCAGTTGCTCAATTTCGTTCTGCTTAAGCAGTTCCGCTACTACCTGATCATCTCCGGAACCGGTTTGGATAATGGCCTCTACAATCGCCTTACCGGTTCCTTCCCGTACGGTTTCCGTGTCGGCCCGCTCACCCAGCACCGCATTCAATGCACCAATGATAATGGACTTGCCGGCACCGGTCTCTCCTGTCAGGATATTCAATCCGGCACCAAAAGAGACCTCCAACTCATCAATAAGCGCATAATTTTTGATATACAGGCTTTTTATCACAGCACTACCGGTATCGATTGGTTCGATCATCTCTGACTTTTTCCGTAACGCAAAGATAGAACAATTTTTCATACTTGTGGAATTCTCCTGTAGATTCAACGCCGGAAAAACGGTTCCGTCCTTAAGGAAAACGGCTCCCTGGCGTTTGTGCCTGCAGCCGGTAACCTGGCTCAACATCAGCAGAACATGGAAAACAAGAATCACTCGTTTCCCGGTATACAAGACAACGAAAAAAGCCAATGCTTACACTGCGTTATTGGCTGAAAAATGGCTATTTTGTTGCAATGGAAAAACACCGCCCAAAAAACCAACATCATCAGATTATGGACGTTCCGGATCGGGTGCCCGTTGTTCCGCTGCGTGACACCGTCATTTTCCCGAACACCATGTTTCCGATCCTGGTCGGACGCACCTCCACTATTGCTGCTATCAACAAGGCGGTGGAGGGTGATAAATATGTGCTTTTGTCGGCACAGCACGACCCCGACGAGGAGCAGCCATCTCCCGACAAACTTTACAAAAAGGGAACCCTGGCTCAGGTAATTCAGGTGCTGCATCTTCCCAACGATCTGCTCAAAGTTCTGATCAGCGGCATACGCACCGCCGAGGCTGTCGTTTTCAATCCGACGGAAAACTGGCTGGAAGCTGATATCAAGCTGGAAGAACCCGGTAAAGTTCGCATGACCGCCCGCCTGAAAGCGTTAATGCGAAAGACCAAAGAGGCCTTTGAAAGGCTGGTAGTGTTGAACCAGGATCTTCCCGAAGAGGTGTTGCTCGGATTTGAGCAGAATTACAATCCGCAGAACCTGCTCTTCTTTATGGCTTCCTACCTGGATTTCGATATCCGTGAAAAACAACAACTGCTGGAGGAAAAAGATCTCGAAAAACAGTACAAGAAGGTACTAACCCACCTGACCGGAGAGCTGGAGCTTCTGGCTGTCTCCAATGAAATCAACGAAAAAGTACAGGATGAAATTCAGGAAACTCAGCGCAAGTTCTATATCCAGGAGCAGATAAAGGTACTGCAGGACGAGCTCGATGAAGACGGCTTTTCCGATCCGGAACTGGCCCGTATCAAAGAGATGCTTGATACGCGTCCGATCCCGGAAGCCGCCCGTGCCAAGGCTTATGAGGAGTTGGAGCGACTCAAGAAAACACCGGTAATGTCACCCGAATACAGCGTCTCACGAAACTACCTCGACTGGATTCTGGCCTTGCCCTGGGGCAAGCTCTCCGATGACCGTCTTGAGATTACAGCCGTCAAAGACGCCCTTGAACAAGATCACTTCGGACTTGAGAAGCCCAAAGAACGCATTCTTGAGTATATTGCTGTTTTGAATCTTGTCCAAAAGATCAAGGGCCAGATCCTCTGCTTCGTGGGACCGCCCGGTACCGGAAAAACCAGTCTCGCCAAGTCTATTGCCGATGCCATGAACCGGGAAATGGTGCGTATTTCCCTCGGGGGGATCAGCGATGAATCGGAAATCCGAGGCCACCGGAGAACCTATATCGGATCCATGCCCGGACGCATTATACAGGCTATTAAAAAAGCCGGAACCATGAATCCGGTCCTTATCCTGGACGAAATTGACAAGCTGGGCCATGACCTTCGCGGTGATCCCTCTTCGGCCGTACTCGAGGTGCTTGATCCCGAACAAAATGATACTTTCAACGACCATTACATGGACCTGGAGTTCGATCTCTCCCAGGTTATGTTCATCACCACAGCCAATGTCGCCAGCAATATCCAACCGGCACTGCTTGACCGGATGGAGATCATCCCGCTGCATGGTTACCTGGAGCATGACAAGGTTGAAATTGCCAAACGCCACCTGATTCCGAAACTGTTGAAATCACACGGCCTGAGACCCTCACAGGTACCTTTCCGCGACGAGGCTGTCCGTCTTATCATTCAACGATATACGGCGGAGGCCGGGGTTCGGGAACTGGAACAGAAGCTGGCATCGGTGTGCCGCAAGGTCGCCAAGAAGATGGTGGAGCAAAAAAAAGAAGGAAAAAAGATTTCGCGCATCACCATCAATACGAAACGAATCCGGGAATTTCTCGGGGTGGAAACATACAAGGACCGCAGCCTTAAGGCCACCGATAAGACGGGAAGTGTGAACGGATTGGCATGGACCAGCACCGGCGGTAGCATCCTTCAGCTTGATGTCGCCCGGATGTACGGCAAAAATAAACTTCTGCTTACCGGAAAACTGGGAGATGTCATGAAGGAGTCGGCCCAGGCCGCCCTTACATACCTCCGCTCTCACACCAGCGACTTCAAGATTTCCGATGACTTCTTCGAAAAAAATGAAATCCACGTGCATATACCGGAGGGAGCTATACCCAAAGACGGCCCCAGTGCGGGACTGGGTATTGCACTGGCCATGATTTCGCTGCTAACCGACACGCCGGTCAGGCATGATGTGGCCGTAACCGGCGAAATAACACTTCGCGGCGACATATACGCCATTGGCGGACTTAATGAAAAACTTCTCGCCTCGCAGCGAAAAGGAATAAAAACCGTTATTATCCCTGCAGAAAACTTGCCGGATCTTGACGAAATTCCGGATAAAGTCAAGTCGGGACTCAAGATCATCGGTGTGAATCATATATCAGAAACCTTCTCTCACATATTCAGGTCACCACGGTTTTCGGTCCGTTCTGCAGAGGAAGCATTCGTCAATCAAGACAGGTTCAAGCACAAACAGGCGTAAATCGGGTAAACTTTTGGGATAACAGAGCCTTCCGACAACGCTGCATGGTGCAACGTTGTCGGATTGAAGGCCTGGCACTCAATGAATAACCCCGTTGTTAGCAAACAGAAATTTTTCACTTCATGTCACTCTTAATCAATAGTTGTGTATAAGAGCAGAATAACCGGCTATCCTTACAAGTTTTTTATATCGGAAACTTGTCTGTTTGTGCTATATTTAACCCCATCATACAATATCTCCAATAACGGACCCTTGTGATGGCAAATCAGGATGATTTGAAACCAGCGTTGATGTCCGAAGATAAACGTGAAGATTTTACCCGTTTTGATCTTTCGGTTCCGGAAGGTCACCATGAACAAATGCGTCTGGATAAATATATAACACAGTTTATTCAGAACGCTACCCGTAACAAGGTCCAGGAGGGTATAAGAAATGGCTGGGTTCGCGTTAACGGTATTCTCGAAAAAGCCTCATACCGGGTCCAGCCGGGGGATCACATTGTTATTATTATCCCAAAGCCGCCGCCGCCGGAAGCAGAAGGTGAAGACATTCCACTCGATATTGTTCATGAAGATGAAGAACTGCTGGTCATAGACAAACCGGCGGGAATGGTGGTTCACCCCTCTTATGGAAACTGGACCGGAACCCTGGTCAACGCCCTGCTTCATCATACACAATCACTTGCCACGGTAAAACCGAAAAACCCGGAATCGATGACCCCGGATGAACAAATGCGTCCCGGTATCGTGCACCGTCTTGACAAAGGGACCAGCGGTCTCCTTGTTGTTGCCAAGACGGACCGGGCACACCACCACCTTTCCAAACAGTTTGCCGAAAAAACCGTGGAAAGGACTTATCGTGCCGTCATCTGGGGACACCCCCAGAAGGATGAAACCACGATTTCAAAACCCCTCGGCAGAGATCCGTCAAACCGGAAAAAAATGGCGGTCGTCGCAGAGGGAAAAGGAAAGCATGCCATCACGCATTACCAGGTCCTTCAGCGATATGACCACCTGGCCGAGGTGGATGTAACACTGGAAACCGGCCGGACCCATCAGATACGCGTCCATTTGTCGTGGCAGGGACACCCCGTGTTGGGTGATCCGGTATATGGAGGGGATTCGGTCCGCTACGGACCCAATACCGGTTCCAGGAAAACCATGTTCCAGAACATCTTCTCCATACTGAACCGCCAATGCCTGCATGCCCGATCGCTCGGATTTGAGCACCCCGTTAGTGGTGATTGGCTCCGGTTTGAGTCACCGCTTCCCGATGACATGCATAAGGTAATAACCGGGATACAGCGCTATTGCACCTGAATCCCGGATTTCTGATCGGTGTATCTACGATCGATCCGGTCATGGTTATTGCTTATTATCAATATTTTCTGTTATGCAATCTTTCGTACAGCGGCCTCATCACGATTATCATTCATGCATTGGAAATATGTCCCGATGAACATCTTCATATTGATTCAAAAACACACTATCTTGTTCATCCAGGCAAGGATCCGTTCTACAATAGCAAAAACGGTTTTTATCAGCTTTTATATATGGAAAAAGAAATTCGAATCAACGTCACACTGGATGACAAGCAGGTACCTGAAAAGATCTTCTGGAATGCCGATGATCTGAAAGACACCGAAATACCGGTAAGAGCCCTGCTGCTCGCTTTGTGGGACCATAATAACAAAGATACTCTTCGGCTTGATCTCTGGACCAAAGACATGAGCCGTGATGAAATGAAAATTTTCTTCTATGAAACGCTAAAAACCATGGCGGACAGCCTTGAACGTTCTATAGACGATGAGCGTATTGCCGGAGATATGCGTGACTTTTGTGCCTACTTTGCCGAGAAAATGGATATTGCCGAAAAACCGGATTCCGGAAAAAATCAACAAAAGTAAACTATGAAGAGTAAAAAAATACTTTATGTTGAAGACGATCAGGATAATCAGATGCTGGTCAAACTCTTTTTACGTAATGAGCCGTATGAACTGATGACGGCCGAAACTCCGCAGGAGGCTATCGACACCATCTCCTCGCACCAGGTAAATGCGATCATCGTGGATCTGAACCTGCAGGAGGAGGGAGACGGTGTGGAGTTAATTCAATCCATCCGGAACCTTTCCGGTTATCAATCCGTGCCGATCTTTGTATTCAGCGGACATGATGAGCAGCATTTCAAGCAGTTTGGAATCGATGATCAGATTCATCGCTTTTTCCGGAAGCCAACCAGCAAAAAAACACTTATCGAGGCGCTTCGGGAGTTTGACGGTAAAGAAGAGAACCGTACGTGACGGCACTTTCCTGTTCACGCTCATCCCAGAGCTCATATCCGGTAACCGTACCGGAAACATCAGTCAACGCCGAAAGGGCCGTAAAAAGCGGCGGAAACCCGCATATCCGGTAACGGTCGTAATCATCACCTATTAAACTCAGCAGCTTCTCCTCCTTTCCTTCGGCTGCGTGTTCCATAAAAGTGCGGTCAAAATATTTCACCTCTTCAAAAAAGGATGAAGCCGGTTCACGGTCTCCGAATTTTTTGCCGACATGGGCAAGGTCGCCGGATATGAGAAAAAGCGTATCGTCATCTTTGTCAAATTGATCCCTTAGCAATGACGCCATGGCATCCACTTTCTGCCCGATGTCTCCGTCTTTTTTGTAAAACATCTCCTCAAGAGAACCCACCAGCAGGGGAACTACTTCAAAAGAGTGGGACCAAATATACTGTAAGAACAAGAGATGCAGCTCTATACTGTGTTCATTCCTGTGGGCACGGTCCTGCATCGAACAACCGGTATCACCAGCTTTTGACTCCAGCAGATCCACGGTTTTCTGGTCGACAGAAACCACTCCAAGCGGAGTTTCAAACGATTTGCGGGTGACAATAAACGGCTTGCCGTCGTAAACCGGATGATACATACCGGCATAATGAGATGTAGCAAGCATGACCACCCTGGCCGGCTTCAAGCCGGTAAGCGGCCGAAAGGCACCTACATAAGCGTCCAGACCGATCCGGGGATCAATATGCGGGGCATAGAGTGCCTTAATACGGCCTTTTCCACCGGCATCGGCTCCATTGGTCGAAAATGCCGTATCCAGCATTTTACGAAGCTCGTTTTCATCGTACGGATAGGAGAGCCCGGCGCAGGCCGCCGGACGTACTTCTGCCTTTTCAAAATGCTCTTCTACTTCCGTTTTGTAATGGCGGAACCAGGGAGAAAGCAACAGGCGTGCGGAATCCAGCTGCCGAAAAAAATCCAGCAGCTGCTGCTCTTCTACCTCATTGCCGTGCCTTTTCAACTCCTCCCCGATATCGCGAATCGAATATTGGCCGTTGAGCATGGGCAACAACATGGCAATTTGCTTGTCAAGTACGAACGGCTTTACCAGATACCCCTGCGGATCATGAAAATAGATCAGTTCCTTCTCATCCCGGTTAACGGGAATCATCTCAATATCGGCACGCAAGGGCGGAAGCTTCTTCTGTACATCATTGACCAGCAGCTGGTCCCTGTCGTTATTACTGTTCGGTTTGCTCATGTTAAACAGACTACGTTAATTTCTTCGATTCGGGAAAGTTAATGTGTAAATCGACAATCAACGCATTTTATTGCATTCGCACTGTTTCCCGTATTTCTCGCAAATGGGATGATCGGGTGGTTTGGAAATGCGCGCTTTGCAGGCGGCCCTGCCATGGGCTATGAACAGGTGTGACAGATTCGTCCATTCCTCTCGGGGGAACAGGGCCATCAGGTCACGTTCAATCTTCACGGGATCCTTGTGGCGGGTCAGTCCGAACCGTCTTGCCAGCCGGCCGACATGCGTATCCACTACCACCCCCTCATTAATACCGTACGCATTCCCGAGCACCACATTGGCGGTTTTACGGGCGGCCCCCCGCAGCGCCAACAACTCCTCCATGGTATCGGGAACATTTCCATCAAATTCGTCAACAATTTTTTGAGCCGACTCTTTTAACGCTTTTGCTTTATTCCTGTAAAAACCGGTGGTCCGGATTGCCTCTTCTATTTCCTGGATGGGCGCCTCGGCAAAATCTTTCGGAGTCGGCCAGGTCCTGAAAAGCTCTTTTGTTACCATATTCACCCTCACGTCGGTGCACTGTGCACTAAGAATAGTTGCAACCAGCAGTTCGAACGGGTTGGTGTAGTTCAATGCGCAATGGGGGTTGGGATAGTGGTCATATAGCTCTCTCAGCAGTTGCCGGGCTCTCTGTTTCTGATCTGCGGATTTCACCGGAATATTTTTTGCTGAGCGTTTGGTTTCGGTTTGCGTAGAAGACATTTTAAGACAATCCTGGGCGGTTATGGTAATTTGAAGAATTTAATTTTCCGTAATTTATTTGTACTATGTTTTTTATATGGCGTTAGCTATAATAACAGTAAGCTGGCTCTGATCAACAGATCATACAAAGAATTTTAAGTAATGGCCAAAGATTCCTTGTCTTTAGATTATAAAAAGCTGGATAACCTGATCCATTCCCGCATTCGGCTTGCCCTGATGGCCATTCTTACAAGAGTGGATGACATCAGCTTTAACGAGCTTAAAAAAGCACTCAATGCCACCGACGGTAACCTCAGTACCCACCTGAAAAAACTGGAAGCGTCCGGTTATATTTCTGTTACAAAGATAACGGATGACACGAAGACCGAATCACGCTACAAAGTCACACAAAAGGGACTTTCTGCGTTTGCTGAGTATATCGTGAATCTCGAAGAGTTTGTGGGATAGCGTTACCGGTAAGCCGACCGCAAAAGGACCAACCGCAGACCGGTCAACCAACAATGGAAGTATGAAAAGTACAAACGTGAGTATGATGATTGTACACTTTCAGGGAAAGATACCCAGCTGCTGGTAGGACAACGCAATTTTCTCAATAGCCGTTATATATGCCGCCGTACGCAAATCCGTTTTGTGCTTGTGCCCGGAATCATACATCATGTGAAAGGCCACTACCATGGTATCCTCAAGTCCGGAGTCAACAATATCCCACTCTTCCGGACCTTTGCCGAGTCTCCGGACATCACTTTCCTGAAATCGGGTTCCGGTCAGCTCTTCAATGGCCGTCATAAGCCGGCCCATGGCATTCTCTTCATAGCGGCGGTCCATTCTTCCGAAACGGATATGAGACAGATTTTTTATCCACTCAAAGTAGGAAACCGTTACACCGCCGGCATTCAGATAAATATCCGGAATGATCAGTGTCCCTTTTTCTTTCAGGATTTTGTCGGCCTCGCAGGATACCGGCCCGTTGGCCGCTTCACCTATGATTTTTGCCTGGATGTTGTGTGCGTTTTCCGCCGTTATCTGATTTTCCAGCGCCGCCGGAATCAGGATGTCACACTCCATTTCAAGCACCTTTGCGGAATCCTCAATAAAGCGTCCGTGAGGGTAACCTTTAATGGAACCGGTCTCCCTGATATGTTCTTTGAGCTGCACAACATCTATCCCCTTTTCATCATAAACGCCGCCGTGCATCTCGGCCACCCCCGTGATCAGAGCCCCGGCTTCACGTAAAAAAATTGATGCGTAATATCCTACATTACCAAGTCCCTGAATAATGATCCTTTTACCTTCCAGGCCGGTATCGAGTCCGTGTCTGTCCATTTCCTTTTCAATGGAACAAGCTTCTCTCAGACCAAAATAGACACCACGTCCGGTGGCCTCCGTCCGACCGCTTATGCCGCTCTGGTGAATTGGTTTGCCGGTTACACAGCCGTCACTGTCAAGCGAATTTACCATACTCCGGTAGGTATCCAGAATCCATGCCATTTCCTGCTCGCCCGTTCCGTAATCCGGTGCAGGAACATCCACGCCCGGACCGATAAAATTCTTTTTGATCAATTCGAACGTATAACGACGTGTGATCCGCTCAATTTCGGCGGAAGAGTACCGGCTCCGGTCAATTTTTACTCCCCCTTTGGCGCCACCAAACGGAATGGAAACAACAGCACACTTGTAGGTCATCAACGCGGCAAGAGCGTTCACCTCATCTTCATTCACTGCCATGGCAAAACGAATTCCTCCCTTGGTCGGTGACTTGTGGGAACTGTGGGCCGATCGCCATCCGTGTACGACTTCTACACTGCCGTCGTCTTTGCGTACCGGAAACGAGATGTGATACGTACTGTTGCACTCTTTTATCTGCTCAAGCAGCCCCTCGTCAATCGATAGACAGGATGCCGCACGATCAAAATTACTGTTGACCTGTTGAAAGAATTTATATTGGGACATATGAAAGCTTTTTTGTGGTAAGTATTTGAGAATAGTATAACAAAAAATCGTTGGTCGGGTATCTTTTTTATGAATTAAGAGGTACACTCATTACCTCTTCCCAGTCCTCGGGCTCCCCGGCGGTTCGCATCAGATATAGTTTGTCGGGGATAAAAACCAGATCAAAACGCTTACCGACCCGATCAACAATTTTCTTTTTTTCGTCATTGTCGATCTCCTTATATAGCAGGCTGATGTGCGGCATGTAGGGCTTGTGTTCCAGGCCAAGCTCCGACAGACACTGTTCACGAAGCAACAACAGAGCGTCGTTGGGTGCGACATGGATAAACAGTGATTGATAGAGGGTGTCTCTGTAATCGGTCTCCGTCAAATACAGCGTCATCGGTTCGATTTTGGCCGCCACCTCACTTACAGCCTCCTTCAGGCCGGTAAGTGGGATGCTAATATCGCCGGCAACGGTGATGTGGGGTTCAAACCGGGGAGCGTCATACTCTCTGGAAAGGGAGTTGATGATCCTGTTCAATACATCGTAGACCTCATTATCCGGCTTCAGCCAGAGTGCGAATTTTTCATTGCCATTGGCAGACTTACCCATATTATCATTCCTTTACATAAAAGTTTTGATTCCTCACAATCTCTTTATATGAATAATGGAAGTCAACCGGCACATTACTTGTCAAGAAAATAAAGAGATCATACCGGATTATCCGTAACTTGCAGACATATTTCAACAATATAATCACTACATAATTGCAAGTCTGCCAACCTCCGGATATTTTAATCCGGAATCGGTCCGATCTGATTATACAAGATTACACGTTGTCCGGATGACCGCCAATAAAGACGCCCAGCCACCGAATGAACCTTCTCCGGAATTCCGGAAACAGGTGAAGTCCGGAACCGGCAGGTCTTACAATTTCGACCCCCTTGCTCCATACAAAGGTGTGGTTCGTCGCTTCTTCCAGATTCACCGACATGTTTCCGGCCTTTTTATGGGCGGAATTATCGCCTATGTCGCCTCTCTATCCAGGGAGCGGAAAAAAGGATTGCGTTCTTTTCCCTCCCGGTTTACCGCCTTTCTGGTGAGACCCTTTGTGAAGCGGGATTTGCGAAGACTTCCGTTTCCTATTCAACTTCGCCGCCGCCTGGAACTGCTCGGCCCCACCTATATCAAGCTTGGTCAAATTCTCTCGCTCCGGGAGGACATCCTCCCAAAAGTTGTTACCGATGAATTGAAAAATCTGCTCTACAAGCTTCCTGAAGTGCCCTATGATCATATACTTAAAATCATTGAAAAGAATTTGGGCGGATCGGTGGATGATTATTATCTCTTTGTTGAACAACAGCCACTCGGTTCCGCCTCCATTGCCCAAACCCACAAAGCGGTAACAAAGGATGGAAAAGATGTCGTCCTCAAAGTTGTCAAACCGGGTATTCGGGACACCGTGGAAACCGATATCATCCTGTTGAGATGGCTGGGACATTTTCTGAACTGGACGATCCCTCAATATCAGCCCAAACGGCTTATTCAGGAGTTTTGCGCTTATACCATCAAAGAGGTGGATCTCGAAAACGAGGCCGATAATGCCGAGATCTTCAGAGCCAATTTCCACGATACCAAATATATCTGTTTTCCGGATATATACCGTGATTACAGTTCGAAAGATGTGCTTTGTATGGAGTTTCTAAACGGCATAAGCCCGGGATCCCGGGAGCTTGCCGATTACCCGGTAGAAAAGCGCAAACGTATTATCAACCGGGGAGCCGAGGCTGTCATACGCATGTTGTATAAAGACGGTTTTTTTCACGCCGACCTGCACCCCGGAAACCTGTTGATTTTGCCGGGAGAGAAGATCGGGTTCATTGACCTGGGCATGGTTGGCCGTTTTGAAGAGAGCACCCGAAGACGTATGCTGTACTATTTTAATGCTCTGGTTTCAGGTGACATCGAAGGGGCAACACGCCATTTAACGGCCATGGCCAATATCGGAGCCAAGGGCAACCCGGATGCCTTCAGGCGATCGGTTTCAGATATACTTCGAAGATTTTACCAACACTCCGCTTACGGTGACTTCAGCATCGGTGAACTGATTATCAACTCGCTGACCATTGGAGGCCGGTACCGGGTCTTTTTCCCTGTGGAAATGACACTTATGACCAAGGCCCTGGTTACTTATGAAGGTGTTGGAAAAATGCTGGACCCGAAAATTGATATCCCTTCTGTATCCAGAAGCCATGTTTCTGCCATTTTTCAAAACCAGTTTCATCCGGCCTCACTGTTCAACGAACTTTGGCGCGGGACACCGGAATTGGTTGATGCCCTGATACGCCTGCCCCGCATTACCGCCGATTCCCTGAATTACCTGGAGCAGACCGTTACCGACCGAACCCCCGCCTCGGATCCCTTTCAAGGTCTTAAAGGCAGTATTCTCAGTGGTTCATGTATTCTTGGCGGGACACTGGCTGTTGTACAAGGCGGACCATGGCCGCTATGGGCCGGACTGTTTATTATTGGTATTCTACTCGCATTTTTTAACAAGTAACCATGTTCTCGCCCCACCGATATTCCACGCTTTTTTCCGGCAAGGATCCTATTGATTTTAAATATCTCCACAGTTTTTATGAAGAGGTATCCTCGGGAATCATTGAACACTACTATCGGGCGGAATTTCACGGCATTGAAAATATCCCGGAGGAGGGGCCCGTCATACTGGCCTCCAATCACAGCGGCAACGCTTTTCCCCACGATTCTTTTGTACTGGACCAACTGGTCTGGAAAGCGGGAGGATTTAACAGGAAAAAAAAAATAAGACCCCTTTATTCACCGAAACTAGCAGTCAACTGGTGGATGCGACCGTTTGGCCTTGATAACTGGTGGCGTAAATTCGGGGCTGTCGATCAAACGTATCTCAACTTCGATCGCCTCATGGCGAAAGGAGGCAGGGTCATCTACTACCCGGAAGGCATTCCCGGAATAGGGAAGGGATTTAACCGCCGATATCAATTGCAGCCCTTCCAGCCCAGCTTCATTAAACTTGCGGCAAGATATGATGTTCCGGTCGTGCCGGTCTATGGTATTAATGCCGAATATCTCAATCCGGCCAATCTGACCTTCCGTTGGATCGACCGGCTAAGCAACCGCCTTCTGGGTATCCCTTTTGTTCCACTGCCCCTGGCCATTGTTGCAGCTATCTTCCCCTTTTTCTTCTATTTCGGATTTCCGGGGAAAATGATTTTTATTGCCGGCACTCCGATTTCCATTCGGGACCTAATTGCCTCTCTCGGCGGATCAACACCGGAGGATCCCGGACGGGAAGAGTCGAAAAAAGCCGCACAACACATTCGACTCCAAATGCAGCAGGAGCTTGATTTTCTTGTACAAAAACACGGTAATAAACCCTATGACTTCCGTTCTCTTTTCAAATCTTTCCGGAAAATCAAGGAAAAAAAATGGCTCACAAGTCCGTTTGGATGGCCTGTGCTTTTCACTCGTCATTACCGGGATTTTTACGA
>SLOL01000075.1 GCA_007132495.1 Balneolales bacterium | reverse complement strand
TATACATATAGTGTATATGTAATATATACATATTCAAGACCAAAATAAACCGTTTATTTTACTGTTAATAGCCCATTACCGTTTTTGCATGACGCCGCGAACAACAGCAGCCCGTCCACGGTGACCGGGTCCTTCATCAAGAGTAACCTCTTTTTGTTCCAGCTTTACGATTCGTAAATCATGAAAATCATCTCTCAGCATGGTGGTGTCATATAGTAATGACGCATCCCGGGGTCCGCCTGAATCATTCCCTGTTTGTGATTTATGAAAGGCTTCCATAATAAGAATCCCCCCGGGTTTCAGAGAATATGCAACGGCAGCGTGAAACCTTTTCCGCTCCTGTGGCGGCATGTGCGCATAAATCAGGGCCGCAGCATCATAGATCCCACTTGCAAGATCCGGCCGGGTCATATCACAAATACGGTAGGATATCGTCACACCCCTGGATGCGGCAAGATTATGTGCTTTTTCCCTGGCTTGGCCACTGTAATCACAGGCATCTACCTGCCAGCCCTTTTCTGCAGCAAATACTGCATTCCGGCCTTCGCCTTCCATCGGCAACAGCAAACGTCCGGGGTGATATTCCGTCAATTGTTTACGGAAAAAACTGTTGGGCTCTGTACCGTATACATACGACTCAGTGTTGTATCGCTCATTCCAAAATTCTTTCATGATCCTGTTAATCTTGTATTCATCACACATATTTGCAGAGCCATTCAGTAACCACAACGGTTATGCAGGTGTTGCCGATTTGTCAGCATAAAAAGCATCCACCGCATCCTGGATTTCCAAATGGGAGAGCCGCTCCTCGTCATCACTTTTCAAATAGCCGCTCTTCTTCAGTAAATCCCGAACCGGACCGTGAACCGTGGCCATTCGCAACTGGATACCGTTTCCGGCGAGTTCGTTCTCCAGTTCTGCAAGCGTATGAATGCCGGTTGTATCAATGGAATTAATGCCCGAGGCGTCCAACACAACCAGTCTCAGTGCATCTCCCCGGGCGGAAACCAGTTTTTTAACCGTCTCTCTGAAATGATCGGCATTGGCATAAAACAGCGGTGCATCATAGCGAATCACCAGCACATCATCCCTTTCTGTCGCTTTGTCAAAGCGGGAGACATTGCGATATATCCGTGTTCCCTTCAGCTGCCCCAATTGCGCTACATGGGGTTTGCTGCTGTGGAATATTACCACTCCCAGTGATGCAACCACCCCGGTCAAAATCCCCTCTTCAATGCCCAGCAAGAGCGTCACCAGAAAAGTAATGGCCATCATGGCAAAATCATCTTTTCTGGTATTCCAGAGAAACCGGATCTCTTTGAAGTCGATAAGTCCGAGTACGGCCGTCACAATGATCGCGCCAAGCACCGCATTCGGCAAATAATAAAAAAGCGGGGTGAGAAAGAGCAGCGTTAGTCCGATCAATGCCGCACTGATGATGCCTGCCATACCGCTTTTGGCCCCGGCCTGATCATTGACCGCCGAACGGGAAAACCCGCCGGTAACCGGAAATGCCTGGAAAAACGAACCACCCAGATTCGCCGAACCGAGAGCCACCAGTTCCTGGTTGGGATCCAGTTCATAATCACGATGTCGCGCAAGAATGGACTTGGCTACGGCAATGGACTCCATGAATCCCACGAGGGAGATCGCCACAGCCATGGGCAGCAATCCGTATACGGCATCCCAGCCCAGGTCGGGCATACCGAAAGAGGGCAGGCCGGATGGCACTTCACCTATTACATTGATGCCGCGACCATCCCATCCAAAAACCGAAACCAGAACCGTCCCGATAACAACGACCACCAATGCTCCAGGAATACGCTTGTTCCACCGCTTGATTCCGTAAATCAGGGCAACCGCTCCAAATCCCAGCAAGACTGTTCCGCCATGGATCCCGGAGCGGGATTCATAAATCTGGTAAAGTATTACATGAATATGTTTGGAACTCTCAATGGATATGCCCAACAGGTGATGGACCTGACTGAAAGCGATGATCAATGCCGTAGCCGCGATAAAACCGGTGATTACCGGATGGGAGAGGAAGTTGACCAGAAATCCCATTCGCAGCAATCCCATCAGCAGCTGTATGACCCCGACCATAAAGGCCAACAGTATCGCCAGCTGGATATATTCACTGCTTCCGGGTTCCGCCAGATCGGCAACACCGGCAGCAACAAGCAGGGCAACCACAGCAACCGGGCCAACCCCAAGTTGTCGCGAAGTGCCCATCATTCCGTAGATCACCAGTGGCACCAGAGCCGCATACAGTCCATATACAGGAGGCAGACCGGCGATCAGGGCATATGCCATCGCCTGCGGGATCAGCATTACACCGACCGTCAATCCGGCAGCCAGATCGCCCTTGAACATGCCCGTATCATAGCCGGGAAGCCAGGATAATATGGGTAAAAATCGTTTCACAGTATCTGTATAAAAATTATTTGTACTGGCTCATAAATAAGCAGTGCCTTAAAAGGTGCTGAAAGGCACTATAGCGCATTCCGTGATCTATTGGATGCAGCACCTTTCTGACAGATGCAGTACCCTCCTGATGTATGCGAACACCATGATGAATGCAGTTTTTGAAGGAGTGCCGTACTTGCGCTTAAGACCTGCATCGAGTGAAAAGGGCTCCGAAGAAAAACTACGGAGCCCTTTTTCAAGCAGTCAGCGGATCAGCCGGCGACCGATTCACGGTTTTCAAACCATTGGTCAAATTCGCCGTCCACATAAGCCACATCATGCCCGTATCGTTGTACCAGGGCTGCAGCAACCGCGGAACGACCGCCACCGGAACAATGGACATAGACCGTTTTGCCCTGGGGGTCCACTTCGTCTATGCGATCCAGCAAGCGGGTGTGCGGTATGTTTTTGGCACCCTCGACATGACCTTCGGAAAACTCGGATGCTTTGCGGACATCCAGCACATAGGCATCGTCGGAATACATCTTGTCTCCGTCCTCTTCCACAAACAGATGCGGAATGGAAACGGCGGCATTGTTGTCAGCCAGCCATTTTTCATACTCGGCAACCGGGATGAATCCCTTGATGTCGTCAAGTCCCACCCGTATCAGTTCCCGAACCGCCTCTTCAAGGTCATCCTCTTCGACCACCAGATAGATGGGCTGCTCTTCAGTGACGTAGGAGCCGGCGGTAGTGTTGAACTGCTTGTCACGCGGAGAGAAGATAGCCCCTTTCAGATGTCCGTTCATGAACTCCTCACGACCGCGGGTGTCAATCAGCGCCACATCTCTGTTATCTTCAAGCTCACTCAGACGCGAGCTGTCGACCTTTTCAGGTACCGGAAGCTTACCAAGAACCTTCGGACCCATTTTGTTGTCCCTTTTCATGCGGGCAAAATAGAGCGGAGGCTCAGGCTGACCTTCCAGTATGAAGTTGACAAAGTTTTCTTCGGAGGTCGCCTCTTTAAGGGAAGCATTGAAGTTCAGCTCGTAGCCAACCGTGCTTTTGGGTACGGCACCCAGTGCCTTTCCACAGGCACTTCCGGCACCATGTCCCGGCCAAACCTGCATATACTCCGGCATGGATTTGAATTTTTCCAGCGACTTGTAGAGGGTCTGCGCCGATGGTTTCATTACATCCTTCATGCCTGCGGCAGATTCGAGCAGATCGGGCCGACCTACATCACCCACGAATACAAAATCACCGGTGGCAACACCCATGGGTTTGTCAGCGCCTCCGCCTTTATCCGTAACGGCAAAGATCAGGTGCTCGGGAGTGTGACCCGGCGTGTGGATGGCCTTGATTTCTATGTTGCCGACCATAAACGTGAACCCATCCTTCATCAGCTCATAGTCATAATTGCTGTTCAGCAGCCATTCGTATTTCCAGTCGGCATCGCCTTCATCGGATGCATAGACTTTCACTCCTCGCTCGGCCAATTCCCGGAGTCCGGTGATATAGTCGGCGTGGATGTGTGTATCGGCGCCTGCGGTGATCTGCAGGTTCTCCTTTTCCGCGATGTCATAGTACTGCTGTACATCCCGCATCGGGTCAATAACTACCGTCTCGCCGGTTTTTTGACAACCGACCATGTAGGAGTATTGTGCGAGTTTGGGATCAAAGATTTGTTGGAAAAACATAGTGATTCTCCTTTTTTTGTTGTTGTTTATTATTTAAAATCTGGTTCTTGTGCGATGCCTGCTTTTCGGTGGCGCTATACTTTTCTGGTAATGCAAACCCTTTGGCATCGAAATTTGGATTTTTAATTTTAATCGGGTCTGACACGGTGCCCTGCACTCATTCTCCGGGCAACATGACGCTCGAATGTATTAATGTGGCAGACTTTCACGCGTCGCACCATAGACATAAGTGCCGGCAAGTGCTGCCAGAATGGGCACAATGAAGATGGTAAGGCCGGTTCCGAACAGAGCGAAGAGGGGGCCGGGACATGCACCCGTGAATGCCCAACCCAATCCGAACAGGATTCCACCAAAGATATAGCGCTTCTTCTGTGAAAAATCTTTGGGTGGAATGGTGATCGGATTACCATCCCTGTCTTTCAGATTAAATTTCTTGATGACCTGTATTGCAATCATTCCCACAAGAATAGCTGTTCCGATAACGCCATACATGTGAAAATCCTGAAAACGAAACATTTCCTGGATTCGAAACCAGGAAATTACTTCGGACTTGGTCAGTATAAATCCAAAGAAGACACCGACCAGTAGATATTTGATATAATTCATGGTAATAACAGTCTTTGTGTTCGGGTTAAAGTATCAGCGGTAATATCAGATGGGTTACTATCAGGCCCCCAATAAAAAATCCGATAACTGCCGTTACTGATGCCATCTGCAGGTTGGAGATACCGCTGATGGCATGTCCGGAGGTGCATCCGCCCGCATAACGCGCGCCAAAACCTACCAGAAATCCACCCAGAACCATTATAATCAGTCCCTGAAAGGATCCAAGGTTGCTCCAGGAGAACACTTCAGGCGGTACGAGACCCGAAAAGTCTGTAATGCCCAAATTCTGAAGGTCGGCTACGGTTGCTGCAGATAAGGCGATCGGCTCAGGGTTCTGAAAAACGTACCCACCGAGAAAACCACCAATGAATACGCCCAGTACAAAGACCAGGTTCCACATACCTTCCGATTTCCAGTCATACTGGAAGAAGGAGATATTTCCCGGCATGCAGGCAGCACAGGTGTGCCGCAAGCTTGATGAGATGCCGAACTGCTTATTGCCCATATAGAGCAGAAGCGGTATGATTAACCCGATAAGGGGTCCGGCCACATACCAGGGCCATGGTTGCGTTAACCAGTCAAACATAGTTCATATTTGTTAAGTGAGTGATTGACATCATATATGCTGCTTCGTTCATTTCATTCACAATATACATATATAAATAACTATATGTCAAGTGGGAAAGTTCCATCCGGAATACATATCCTTAATGCCTGCGCACATTACTCTTATATAAACAATCTAATTCCCGGAAGACAGGAAATCAACAAATATCGGGGCGATAAAAGAATCGATGGCAGAAGGTGGGCGAGCCATCGACAAATTCCGGATGTACACTTGAATAATATGTAAGTACCAACCGGGGAGCAGATTCGAATAAAATCAGAATCCGTATTTCAACATCTCTTTAAGAGGGCGCTTGTGAATGTGTTCTTTGGGTTTTACCGGCTGCATCTTCAAAACAAACTGTGGGGTTTCCCGGATATTCAGCTCATCTTTCAGCCATTTACGGCAGCATTCATCGGTAATGATGGGAAGTGCCATGAGTCCGACGGCATCCCATTCTCTGACTTCAAGCATGATATTGCCAAGTGCCTCCCCTGCCCGCGTCCATTCATAACGGTTATCGGTACCGGTAACCAAAACAAAATAGCGATTGCGGAAGGTATCCGGCCAGGAAATTCCGTCGATATTCACAGGATCATCAGATTCAAAAAATCGATCCGACAACAAGGCTTCATCTTCGAATGGAACAGCAGTATCCGCAGAGTCCGGACGCATGAACAGATTCAGGTTCTTACGGAAATTTTCGTCATTCAGTTTCTCACCGCAATTATCCTTGAAATAGTTTTGAACTTTGTTGTCAGGTCCATCATCGTGAATCAGCAGTCCGATGTCTTCGCGTGATGCAATAGCTGCAATCTGTTTCTGCTTGACTTCCAATGTATCGGGGGTACCGGTCTCGGGTTCTGCCTCTTCAGGCGTTGAAGGAGACTGTTTGGTACCGCCATTCAGACCTTTCACTTCGACATATGCAACCAGGTTTTCTTCTTCAAAACGTGGAAAATATTTGGTTTTGGCAACCCAGCCTTTACTTCGTATGCTTTTCTTAAGATGGGCAATAAGCGTTCCACAGCTGGCCAATTGCAGCCGGCCATGCGTATCAATAGTCGCAAGTTCCGGATTTTTTTCGAGATAAACCTCTATGGTATTCCCGCATACTCTGAAACCCCACGGCTGGGAGTTCAGAACGGATGGAGCCCGTCTGGCCTCATCAAGTATGCTGGTTATCTCGCGTTTCATGTGTTAATTTTTTTTATTTCAAGCGGGCACAAAGTCCCACATATCATCGAAAATCGGTTCACTTCCGGCTTCACTGCTTGGACCGGCCAATTCGCTGCAATAGTAAACAAAAATTGTTAGGATCTTATGAATCGGGTAACTGTTCCTGAACCAACAGATCAAAATACACCATAAGCTCTTCATGTGCGCGAATCAACCCGCGCAGTGCGGTAGGCGGTTCAATGTCGAAGTCATGCATGGATATTTCCTTATGTCCTCTTATGCGATATCGCCCTTCGCCTTCACTGCGTCCCTGGGTTGTCAGAGTGACATAACGATCAACGCCGGCCACATTAAGAGTTCCTTCAATAACATACGGGCGATAATCACCTGTGAAAAGAGAGTCCGGCCGGGAAGAGTCCTCTTCCAGGGGAGCGGCTTTTTCAAAATCAAAGGTGATATAATCATATGTGTCTGATTTCAGCGCTTCGTACATGTCCCTGTTCATACGTGAACGCCCACAATCAAAGCTTCTGATGGGAATTTTCAGGTGAACATGCAAATTGGAAGCTACATTCCCGGCATCATTTCTTGTGTTGAGGGAAGAGTCTCCTTGAGCAACTTCGTGACGGTTACTGTCGCTTCCGGAATTTCTATCGCCTCCATTAATCGTATCCCGATCCGACATCGGTGGCCGGCTGGTATCATCTCTGACCATTTCCGGGCTTTCATATCCTTCTACATAAGCGGTACCCTGAATGGATCTCGCCACACAATCGAACCGATGTACCGTAGAGGATCCTTCCAGCCAAAGTTTACTTTCAGAGTGGGTATCGAAATAGATCTGCGCCGAAGCACTGATCGACAACCCTGTAAGCAGAACCAGTCCGAAAACTCCTTTTATCAATAGAGAGAGACATTCAGGCATGGGCCTTTCAAGTCGTTTATTCCAGATGTAATTCAAATTCTATGGTCATTTCATCCCGGGCACGAATGGAACCAAGCATAGCGGTTGGCGGATCAATTCCGAAGTCGGTCATCAGCAGATCCTGGGAACCTGAAATAGTCAGACCGCCTCCTTCTCTTTCAGAAACTTCAACATCGTGCTCAATTTCCACCGATTCTCCGGCCGCTGTCACAATTCCGCGAACGGTCAAAACAAATCCCGGATTATCGAGGGCCACCAATTCCCGGGCTTCCACCAGAGAGTAGGTGATTTCAGGATGATCATCTATTTCCAGATAGTCATGCATATTATTATTCATTCTCCGGGAGTCCGCATCGATATCCGCTACGGGTATGGTGATATTCACCGCCTCAAACCAGGAGGCCTCGGCCTCGGACCAGTTTGCCTGTTCATCTTTATTGATGACAACTTCACCCCGGATGGTTTTCACTTCGGCATCCCAGTCGGTGACATTGGCCGAACCGAACAGGGTCATGGTAGAAGATTCAGAGACGGTAAATGTCTGTGCCGGGGTAGACACCGGCAAACCGGTTACCCATAACAGACCCGCCAAAACAAATGGTATAATTCTTACAGTATTCATTATCACTCTCATTTTAATTTGGCAGGACCTGTTGCCAGGCCTGCCAAATTGATTCCAATTGAAAAAATCACATTAGATGTTCCGATCAGAAGCTGATGACCGCTTCCAGCATCACACCACTGAATTCGCCGTTCTCATAGAGTGAACCGGCGGCAAATCCGTCATACTGCTGGTTTACATATTCGATTTTGGCCAACACATTTTCAGTCATAAACCAACCGCCACCGATATTGATCCGGCTGATGTCAACCTCGTTCCCGCCGGCCTGCTCTCCGGTAACCAGATTGTACCGTCCTCCGACATAGAAGTCTTCGTCTGCGCCAATTCTGTAGAGCAGCTCAGCTCCGTACTGCTGGTAGGAACGGGTGTCATCAGCATTGATCGCTTTTCCGGACGAATTTTCAATGACTCCAAAAAATTCAACTCCACCGAATTTGATAAACGGGTTGATCATGAATGATGTGAGCTCGCCACCAACGCCACGCGGGGTGAAATCGGGAGCAAAGCGACCGCTCATGCGATTGTCTTCAAAAATATCGTAGTACCGGGCACCTGCACGATCACCGGTATAGAGATAGGCGGAGGAAGTTTGAGAAGTGCTGTACACCGAACCGGTCAATCGCACTCTCAGATCCGGATTAAGCTGACGATCGAACCCAAGCTTACCAACAAAAGACGGCTTGGTCATAGGATCGGACTTGACCGTGCTCTGGTTCAGCTTGCCGTTGGTCACACCAACCATTGCCAAAAGGCCATTGTGCTGATAATAGACCTCACCGCCGACTTCGGTGGTGAAAGAATCCATGATGTAGTTGCCGACAAACGGGTTGTGGATAGCCGCACCGTTATCGGATCTGCGGAAATGGGTATCACCGTAGTTGACCTCCATATGGCCGACTTTTATGCTTACACGATCCATAACATCGGAGAGAAAACCCTCCTGAATGAAATCGAGCCGGTCAACCTGCATATAACCGCTTTTCACCCAGGCTTCGGCATGGTGACGGGAGGAGAGGTAAGTGCGCAAATGCATGCGCAAGCCATTGTAAAGCTGCACGTCCAGATCCAGGTTGGATGTGGCGAGGTTGAAGTTGGGAGACAGATCATGCAGTTCATCGGATGCACCGCTTTGGGAGATACCCTGAAACTGCAGGGTATTGGAACCACCAACACGGACCCGAAGTCCGTCAAACTCCACATCAGTGGTCTTGGGCGCTTCGAACTGGTTCAGTCCGGATTGATCGTTGGGCACATAATACTGCATGGGACCCATGAACTGTGCCTGTACTCCGGACACGGAGACAGCAATAGTAAGTAACAGAAGTGCAAATAATCTCATTATAATAATTTATTAATGGTTAACGATAACTCTTTGTCTTATTTCCTGTAATGATCCACAGCTGCAGCACTCTTTCAATCAACCATGGATGCGCATGTTCTTATTTGAACGATAGTAATATCCGAATTCCCGGACTTCAGGGTAATAGGCATTACCCTGAAATTTTTATAGGACTTATCCCTACCCGAACTGTAAGGGATTTCCCTACAGTTCTTTCTCTTTCACCCACTGAACAGCCTGCTGCAGTAACTCCGAGCTGTTGGTTATGTTCAGCTTCTCTCTGATTCGGGCTTTGTAAGTGTCCACCGTCTTGGAAGAGATGTGCATGCGGCGGGCGATCTCCCGGGTCGTGATGCCCTGACCTATCATTCTGAATACGTCCAGCTCCCTGTCGCTTAGTAATTGGTATGGTGAACGCTCTTTGGAATTTATGCCTGATGAGAGCCCCATAAGCATTTTGTTGCTGATCGTCTCGCTCAGGTACATTCCTCCATTTTTGATTTTGCGAACAGCATCCACAATTTGTTCTCCGGCATTCATCTTCATGATATATCCCTGTGCCCCCGCCCTGATAGCCCGCTCGGCAAACAGCTCTTCATCGTGTCGGGATACCACCAGTATGCGTATTTCTTCACTTCGGGACCGGAGTATTCTGATCAGTTCCAGCCCATTCATGCCCGGCAATGAGATATCGACAATAGCCAGATCCGGTTTTGTACGCTCCATCAGCTCCAGCGCCTCTTCACCGGTGGTCGCCATTCCCACAACTTCAAATCCCGGCTCAGCCTGAAGGGTCATTTCCATACCTTTTTGCATGAGCGGATGATCTTCGACGATGATGATGTTCAGTCCCATTCCAGGCCTCCGCAAGATTGCATATCTCTTATATCACTCATGGTCTTTATCTAACCGGTACATGGCTTGTGACCGGGGCAGCATGCAATTCAGGACCACCCCGTCCTCTTCAAGATTTTGAATATCCAGATTTGCCCCTATAAGCTGGGCACGGAATTGCATGATATCAATGCCCGAACCCTTTGTGTTGCGCCAATCCTCAGGAAACCCTTTACCATCATCCTCAACACGAAGCGAAGCAAACTCCTCATTGGCCTCCAAATTTATGGCAATCCTGCCGGCCAAACCGTGCTTTACGGCATTACTGATGGCTTCCTGGGCAATGCGAAACAGATGCTCCACGACCGAATTGTCATGAAAAACCGGTGGATTTGATTCACGGAATGTACATGTGATACCAAACAGCCGTTCTGCATTTGCAGCAAGGCGTTCCAGGGACGTTACCAGTCCACGTACCTCAAAATCAACCGGCAACAAGCCCCTGGAAAGGTTTTTGGCATATTCATCCGCTTCCCGGATCAACGTTGTGATTTCCCCGGCCTGCTGAACAGCTTCGGAATTCTCTTTCTCCAGAGTGTTTCGCAATCCCTGACTCATCAGCCCTATTCCGGTCAGCATCTGTCCCAGCCCGTCGTGCAGATCCTGACCGATGCGGCGTCGTTCATGATCACTGGTCTTGAGCACTTCCAGCTCCAGGCTTCGCTGATCACTGATATCACGCACAATACCGGTAAAATGACGTTTTTGTCCGATATAAAATTCACTTACTGCAAGATAAAGTGGAAATGTGGAGCCGTCTTTCCGCATGCCGGTCACTTCTCTTCCGCTTCCGATGATCTTTTTCCGACCGGTGGACTTATAGTTTTTTATGTAGTCGTCATGTTCCCGCCGGTAGGGTTCCGGCATCAGCATGCTGACATTCCTCCCCATCACCTCCTCTTTCCGATACCCGAATATCTGCCGGGCTGCCTGATTGAAAAGTGTGATATTCCCCTTGTCATCGATCGTGATAATTCCGTCAACAGCCGTATCAAGAATAGCTTTGGAGCGGGACTCACTTTCCTTGAGTTCCTGCTCCTTGGCATCTCTTGTCAATGCTCCGGCCAGCATATTGGAGATGGTTTGCAGAAATCCTTGTTCATGTTCTCTGAACAACCGGGGTTTGCGGTGATATACGGCAATAATTCCCCGCGGCCCGGGTGTACCCGGTATATGTATGCTCATACCTGATTGAAACTCCCTGAAACATATACGATCGGGCGGTGAAAATCGCACTGATTGATTGTAATCAGGCACCAGAACAACTTTCGAGGTCTGCATGGTAGCAACAAATTGTTCATTTTCAATCCATTGCGTGGATTCTATGGTATCCAGATCACAGAAACCACAAGCCGAATACAACTGAAAGCCTGACTCCCCGGAATCCCGTTCCAGTATGAGGCAGCCTTCCACCTGCAGCGCATCACTTACCAGTCGCGATACCGTTTCATAGAGAATTTCATTGTCCTCACCCTGCAAAAAGATCTCTGCAAGGTGGGATATTACCTTCATCTGATGCTGAAGAAATGTCAGTTTATCCAATTCGGGGGTGCTTTTTTCCCGTTTAGCTTCCATGTAATCCATGCTCAGTATACAAAAATCCGATTACCATGGTAATATACGACCATCCTGAACCTCCATTAAGCCGCATAAAAAAAGGCACTACCTTCATTTAGATTGAATGCAGTGCCTTTTTAAAATGTATTGTGATAACCGTTACCAAAAACCGTATCAACTGGACAGACGGAATGTGATCGGGAGCGAATAACGAACGCGTACAGCGCGGCCTCTCTGGCGTCCCGGTGTGAATTCGACCTGCTTGACTGCTTCTATAGCCGCTTCATCACAACCGCCGCCAATTCCCCTGATCACCTGGGGATCAACAACCTGTCCGTTTTCATCGATGATAAACTGAACAACTACCCTTCCTTCAATTCCGGCCTGCCGTGCAATTTCGGGATATTCCAGATTATCATAGATCGCCTGCATTCCGCCCTTGAGTTCCGGCATATCCTCAACAATGGTGAAGACTTCCGGCTCCTCTTCTTCTTCATCATCTTCCGGCGGAGGCGGAGGCGGCATGTCCATGGGTGCGTCCAGATCCATCTCCGTATCCAGATCAAAGAACTGATCCTCTACAATTTCATCATCCGGAACCGGTTCGGGAGAAGGTGGTCTGGGCGGAGGTGGAGGTGTTACTTCCTGCTCCGTTTGTACAATCTCTTCCATCTCAATGATCTCCTGCTCCTCTTCAACAATCTCAAATTCCGAACCCGGCTGAAGATCGATCCGGAATGCGGTGATCAGGAAAATCAGTGTGACGATAAAACCAATCTGCAAATTGATCATGTAGTACTTGTGCAGATTTACTTTTGGCTTTTTTCGTTCCAGAATACTCATTTTTTTTCTCCCTGGCTTTAATCAGTAAAACCAATTTAATTCATGGCTATAAACAATTGCCTACTAGACTCGCAAAATTTTTTGAAAAATACAAAAATTGAATCCAAGGTTTCGGTTTTTTTTGGTACCGCTTTCATCCATTAATATCAACAATTTGAAAAAAAATATCATTCACGACTTTAAAAAAAAGTTCACTTTCCAACTGTAATCAGGATTATTTGCCGATATCCGCTTCTGTAAGTTAAAAGCAGATACCATTGGAAACCTCGCTTCGT
This sequence comes from Balneolales bacterium, assembly GCA_007132495.1. GTDB lineage: Bacteria > Bacteroidota > Rhodothermia > Balneolales > Natronogracilivirgulaceae > SLOL01. The sequence continues at coordinate 29,381 of SLOL01000075.1, read as the reverse complement.
TCTTTTTTATATCCTGCAACACAGAAAAAGTCCTTTTCTTTTTAATACGAAGATATGTAATGTTTGTTGCATCAATAACAAGTCGGGTTTTCCAGGATTGGAAACGCTGAAAAACCGTCGGACCAATAAGCCATGGCTGCTTTATATAAACTTAAAGTCAAATGATAGAAACCCGACTGTTTCCTTGTATTTTATTTTTCAACCACAAATTGTACTTACAAAAGCAAGAGGATGACAACGCACCAGGACCTCGTAACAAAATACAGCAGGTCGGCCCCCCGATACACATCATATCCGTCAGCGCTTCATTTCAGGGAGACTGATGATCCGTTGCCGGCACTTTCGCATATCGACGAGCACAACACGGTTCCCCGTCCTCTTTCGCTCTATATACATATACCTTTTTGTGCTTCTCTGTGCTGGTATTGCGGCTGTACCAAGGTTATTACCAGGCGACCCGAAGACGGCAGGGCATATCTTGACCGACTCTATCGCGAAATATCCTCGCTTAAGAGACGGCTGCACCCCGACAGCAAAGTCATACAGCTGCATTTCGGGGGCGGTACGCCAACTTACCTCTCGCCCGGCGAAATTCGGGACATCGGCAGCGTACTGAGAAAGCACTTTGCGTTTGAGGATGATATGGAATTTGCGGTGGAAATCGATCCGCGCCGTCTGACCCGTGACCATATCTCCGCACTTGCCGAAATCGGCTGCAACCGGGCCTCCATCGGTATTCAGGATATCCATAATGATGTACAAAGGGCCATCAACCGGATTCAGCCCATGTCTGTCAATGAGCAGGTGATCGAGTGGCTGCATGAGGCCGGGATCCACCATATCAATGTGGATTTGATATACGGACTGCCATTGCAATCGAAACAGCGCTTTGAAGAGACGCTGGAGGCCGTCAAAAAGACAAACCCTGACCGTTTCGCCATTTTCAACTACGCACATGTCCCCTGGATGATGCCTTCTCAGAAGCTGCTGGATCGCTACCCCATGCCCGATCCCCATGAGAAGTTCGCCATGCTCAATATGATGATTGACAACCTGACCGCTTCAGGCTACACCTTCATCGGTATGGATCATTTTGCCAAAACCGATGACGAACTCTCGATGGCCCGAAAAAACGGCACCTTGCAACGTAACTTCCAGGGTTACAGCACCCGGTCGGACAGCGATATTTACGGATTCGGCATGTCTTCCATCTCTCAAATCGGCAATGGATACCTTCAGTCGGTCAAGGACCTGGAAACCTATTATCAGCGGATAGATGACGGAAAACCACCCTATGCGCGCCATTACTTTCTTACCCGGGACGACCGCATACGCAGGGATACCATCATGAGACTGATGTGTGACCTGGAACTGGATTTCCGCCTGACCGGCGATCGATGGAACATCGACGGTGAAGAATATTTTGCAGAAGCCTTTACGCCATTGCGGGAGATGGCTTCCGACGGGCTTATCACCCTTACAGAACACGGCCTCCGGGTAACCGACACCGGCCGCATGTTTCTCAGAAATATCGCCACCGCCTTCGACGCCTATTACGCTTTACCGGAAAATCGGAAGAGATATTCAAAAACCGTTTGAACATGACTACTGCAGATCGTATTTATAGCTTAAATATGCAATGCACATGAACGGGCTAACGCCCTGACACACCGGCGCATGGTTAAACTTCGTTTATGAAAGACAACCGTAAAGAAAACCGTTACGAGATCCTTATGCAAAATCCACGAATTCTGGTCCCGACCGACCTTTCCGAGTTGAGTCTTACAGCTTTATCCACTGCAGATTATCTTGCCGAAATTCTTGACGGTACGGTGATACCACTTTATGTCTATCAGCCCGAAAAAGAAAGCGGCAGCTTTCCTGTTCCTCCTACTTCCGGGCATTCGATCTCCGAGTTGGAAGAGGAGTTGGAGCAAAAAGCGCTTTCTTTAGTTGCTGAAGACCGACTCGAGCCGGTTATTGTCAAAAAAGGGAAACCATGGAAAGGTATAATGGAGGAATCGGAGGATGCCGACATGGTTGTCATGACTACACACGGCCGATCCGGTTTTACCCGTCTTTTCCTGGGTTCGGTGACCGAACGTGTGGTACGGTTCAGCAAAGCCCCCGTGCTGCTTGTCGAGAAGGATTCGAATATCAAGCCGCTATCCGACATTCTGCTGACTACCGATTTTTCCGACCACTCTCTTCAGGCTTTTGACTATGCCCGGTCGCTGGTAAAAAAAACGGGAGCAGGTGTACATCTGATTCATCTGATCAGCATGCAGCAATTCAAAAGAATAACGGCTTTTGAAAACCAGATAGCCGTTATTCAAGAGCGCTTGAACAGTTGGGTGGATGAATATCTGTCGGATATCCGGCCACACATTACCGCCGAAGTATTACCGGTTGAAACCTCTATCCATGAAGCCATTGTACATCTTACTCATCAGAAGAAATACAGTCTCGTGGTTATGTCCACACTGGGACATACAGGTCTTGAATACCTGCGCCTTGGCAGTACGGCTGCCAACGTACTGCGCCTGGTCAAAACGGCAGTACTGAGTATCAACCCCAAGATGCATGTGGAAATAGGCAAAGAGCATGGAGAGTGGTAGCATGTCCATGCATTAAAGGATGTTAACCTGTACCTGATCTCCGGTCGTTCACCATGGAACACTCAGATTCTGCCCGAAACCCTGAAAAGCTCCGTACTTTCACCAAATATCTGATCAGGGATATGAAAGCCCTGGAGCAGATGCTTGCCAATGATATGTTTGAAAGAAACACCAAGCGTATCGGAGCCGAACAGGAGTTGTTTTTGATAGATCGTGCCAGCCGTCCGCATTCGGTTAATATGGAGGTGCTTGACGAGATTAATGATTCCCATTTCACTACCGAACTGGCCAGATTCAATCTGGAATTCAACCTTGACCCGCTCCGTTTTGAAGACCGGTGTCTTCAAAAGCTGGAGCAACAGTTGCAGTCTTATGTAAAAAAAGCCCGGGAGGGCGCTGAAAAACATGAAAGCGACGTCATTTTGATGGGGTCATTGACCACCATTAAAAAATCGGACCTCAGCCTTGAAAACCTGACACCTCTGGCCCGGTATCACATGCTGAACGATGCCCTGAAAAGAGTCCACGGTTCCGAGTATGAAATGAATATCAAGGGAACCGATGAACTCCACATCAAACACGATTCGGTCATGATGGAATCGTGCAATACCAGTTTCCAGATTCATTTCCAGGTTTCCCAGGAAGATTTTGCCCGGCTACACAACATCTCCCAGCTGGTCACGGCTCCGGTGCTTGCTGTGTCAGCCAACTCCCCGTTTCTATTCGGTAAGCAGCTGCTGCATGAAACCAGAATAGCGGTATTTCAACAGTCTATCGACAACCGGAAAGCCGAAGATTTCGTAAATGAACGCAGACCGCGGGTGCAATTCGGTTCGGACTGGGTGCATGAGTCGGTGATGGAAATCTTCCAGGAGGATATTACGCGGTTTCGTGTACTTTTTGCAACGGATGATATCGAAAATCCGTTTGAAGCACTGGACAGTGGCAGGATTCCAAAACTGGATGCCCTCCAGATGTTCAACAGTACCATTTACCGGTGGAACCGCCCCTGTTACGGGATCACAGACGGCAAACCCCATTTGCGTATCGAAAACCGGGTTCTGCCGGCAGGTCCCTCTATCGTCGATGAGGTGGCCAATGCCGCATTCTGGCTGGGACTTATGGCCGGGGTCTCCCACCGCTATGACGATATCACAAAACTGATTCCCTTCAAGGAGGTGGAGACCAACTTTCAGAGTGCCGCAAGACGCGGGCTCCTTGCCCAGATTAAATGGCTGGATGGCGAAAGTCATCCGGTTCAGGAGCTTATCCTGAAGGAGCTGGTGCCACTGGCAAAGGAGGGTTTGCATCAGCACCAGCTCGCCTCAGAGGATATTGACTACTATATCGGAATCATTAGTGAACGAGCGAAAAAGGGACAGAACGGGGCCGTATGGCAACTGGAATCATACCACCACCTGGATGATATCTGGAGTAAATATGAAAAAATGACGGCAATCGCCGACGCCACCCTGAAGCATCAGAAAACCGGCAAACCGGTTCACAATTGGCCCAAAGCTACCGTATTGCGTAAAAATCGCTGGGAAAAAGCATACGCCACCGTTGGACAGTTCATGACGACCGACGTTTTCACACTCAATGAAGATGATATCATCGATTTGGCCGCCAATGTGATGGAGTGGCAGAGAATCCGTCACATTCCGGTCGAAAATGATGATCATCAGCTGGTCGGAATGGTCACATACCGCTCCATGATCAGTACTCTGAACAATATCATTGCTAAAAACCTCGATCATGCCAACGTCTCGGTGAGTGATATCATGGACCGGGAAGTGATAACGGCGACCACAGAAATGTCTTCCATTGAAGCCATCGAACTTATGCACAACAACAACCTTTCCTGTCTCCCCGTAGTGGAGAAGAGTAAACTGGCAGGAATTGTGACCGAGTTTGATTTTACCCGGATAGCGCTTGAGCTACTCAAAGACCGGTTGAAAAAACGGTGATCATGATCATTTCGTGATAAATCCGTATCTTGGTTTTTTAAATGAAACGGATTTATGGAGATATACAAGGAATTTCAGTTTGAAGCGGCTCACTATCTTCCCAACCTGCCGGAAGATCACAAATGTCGCCGTATGCACGGTCACTCGTACCGGGTCCGGCTATATATCAAGGGACCGGTAGATCCGGAAATCGGATGGATCAAGGACTTTGCCGATATCAAAAAAGCGTTCTCTCCGGTCTACCTGCAACTCGACCATTATGTACTAAATGATATCGAGGGACTGGAAAATCCCACCAGTGAACATCTGGCTAAATGGATTTGGAAAAAAACCAAACCACTTCTGCCCGAACTCTCCCGTATTGAGGTGATGGAGACCTGTACTACCGGTTGTGTCTATGCCGGTGAAGATTCCTGAAATTTGAGCCAATCCGCCCGCCTCTTCAGTATCGTTTCAGCACAAAGTACGTCGTATGATGCCACGTAAGCTAAACAACGGTGCCGATTCCGCAGCACGGCAATCCCGTAAATCCGCAATCCGACAATCCCATCAGGGGGCCAATCTCGAAATTTTCCAGTAGCCACCCTCCTTCTTCACATAGCATATCCGGTCATGAAGCCTGTTGACACGCCCCTGCCAGAACTCGAACCTGTGAGGTTTTACCAGAAAACCACCCCAAAATGATGGACGCGGGATCTCATCACCTTCATACTCATTCTGTATCTGCTTCACCCGCTTTTCAAGTTCGGCCCGCGAAGAGAGCTCCCGGCTCTGAGGTGAAGCCAGTGCGCTGATCCGGCTGCTTACCGGCCTGCTTTTAAAATAGGCGTCGGATTGTGCATCCGGGATTTTTTCAGCGACGCCTTCAATACAGACCTGCCTGACCAGATCCGGCCAGTAAAAAGTCAATGCAACAGCAGGATTGGCAGAGATGTGTACGGATTTTCTGCTTTCAAAGTTGGTATAAAATGTTAACCCGTAGTCATCAAACCCCTTCATCAAAACCGTCCGGGATGCAGGCCGGCCATCCGGATCCACGGTTGACAACATCATGGCATTCGGATCATCTTTAATGATTCGTGCGGCTTCTTCAAACCAGATCTCAAACTGTTGAAGTGGATTCGGACTTACATTTTTCTCTTCGAGGGGCATGCCCTGATATTCCCGCCTGATCATCGCAACCGATTGACGTGCAAATTTCATGGGCTTTCGCACCTCGTCTTTTGCCGGAAGCCACCTTTTAATAAATCGAATCACTTGCTGGATTTGTCTAATCGTGAATGTATGTAACACATGGAAGCAGTACTTCTTTCCTTGGAAAGATTACATATACCACTGTATATGGCGTTTATACTCATGAAGAAACTCCTCAATAATCTGCTCTTTGGAGTAGTTCGTTACGTCATGATATAACGGACCCTCTTTGAGAAATACCTCGGCCCGGTACTGTCCACCTTTCTCATCTTTAAGAGGTTGCACCGGAAAAGAAAACTCTTTTTTCCGGTAAGGACGAGAGCGGATCGAAAAGTAAAACTCTTCATGACCTTCATAAAAAACCCGTATGGTTGAGGACATGTGTTCGGTTTCTACATCGATATCCCGATCATACTCCTTGAGCTCTTCGGCAATCTCTTCAAACGCCGGCTCAACGACCTCGGAGATAAATCGCTTAACCCGCAGCTTGCCCTCCGATTCCACCTCTTTTTTCTTCTTTTTTTGATACTCCTTGTCAAAAATCTCTTTCAATACTTTTTTCCAGTCACTCATGATCGGCTCATCTTAAGAGTTTCGATTGATCACCACGATTATTCGGCCGGATCCCCTTTTTCCACAGATATTTGCTCTTTCCCGGATCTTTTAGAGAACGTTTTACGACGTACCAGTCGTTCTGTTCCTTCACTGCTCAGTCCCTTGTACAAACTGATACACATAAGCAGCAGAATGACGGTAAACGGTAAACCTGTCGTTATGGCTGCGGTCTGCAGAGCTCCCAAACCACCAGCCAGGAGCAGGACAGCTGCTACAGCACCCTCGGAAAGCGCCCAGAACACCCGTTGTCCAACAGGCGGATTCGGATTACCGCCGGAAGCCAGCATATCGATAACAAGTGAACCGGAGTCAGAAGAGGTTACAAAAAAGGTTATGATGACCAACGTGGCTGCAATGGAAGTGATATTTGCCAACGGCAGTCCGTCCAGCATGGCAAACAACATTTGTTCGGTTCCCAGTCCTGAAATTCCGCCGTCCCCGAACAATTCCATATTGAGTGCCGTATTCCCGAAAATCGTAAGCCAAACGAAGGTAAACGCCGTTGGTACCAACAGCACACCACCAATAAATTCCTGGATAGTACGGCCTCTGGAAATCCGGGCAATAAACATCCCCACAAACGGAGACCATGCAATCCACCAGCCCCAGTAGAAGAGCGTCCAGTTGCCAAGCCATCCGGAAACTGCATCCCCGTCAAAAGTACCGAGCCAGAATGTGGATTGCACCAGATTTTGCAGATAGTATCCGGTATTTTCAACCGTAGCGTTCAGTAAATAGGTGGTGGGACCAATTATGAAGACAAATATAATCAATCCGATTGCTACGGTCATATTGAAGTTACTCAGCCGGCGAATCCCTTTGTCAAGACCGAGCACAACGGATATCGTAGCCACAGCGGTTATTCCGGCAATTAACAACATCTGGATGTTCGTGGATACGGAAATACCAAACAAATAGGCCAGTCCGGCATTCACCTGCATAACCCCGAGCCCCAATGAGGTTGCCACACCAAACATCGTGCCGAAAATGGCCAGGATATCAATGGTATTTCCCATCCAGCCATAAATCCGCTCGCCCAGCAGGGGATAAAATGCCGACCGGATAGACAGAGGCAGACCTTTTCTGAATGAAAAATAGGCAAGGGACATTCCAACAATGATGTAAATGGCCCAGGGATGAAATCCCCAATGGAAAAATGTAAGCCGCATCGCTTCACGGGCAGCTGCAAGGGACTCCCCTTCCATTGTGGGAGGAGCTAAATAGTGGAACATCGGCTCCGCGACACTAAAGAAAACAAGCCCGATACCCATACCCGCACTGAACAGCATCGTAAACCAGGAGGCATAACTGTAGTCCGGTTCCGAGTCGTCGGGTCCCAGTTTAATCTTGCCGAATCGACTGAAAAACAGATATACGACGAAAACCAGAAAGATGGCCACCGACAAAATGTAAAACCAACCGAACTGGCTGACAATAAAGTTTTGAACCGTGTCAAATACCTCACCCGTCCCATCGGGGAAAACGACACCGAAGAACAGAAAAATCAGAATGGCAACTATCGAGATGAAAAATATATAGGGATTGACATCCAGATTCAGTTTTTTATGTAAGGACATTTAACCTCCGTTGGTTACTGACAACTTTTCCCAATTGAAACATGAAGATATTGTTAATAATACTTTTATGCATTCGTTTATTATCAGGACACACCCCGCCAACATGAACAGACAATCGGAGATCGCAAAATACCCGATAAATGATCATACCCGGGGTTCCCTGCAATCAGAATCCGTTATTATTACTCATTCGGATTCTGCTGCCGCCCAAAGCCCGCCGTAATGCGGTCCAGAATAATCGCCATTATGACCACGACAAGACCTGCTTCAAAGCCTTGCCCGACCTGCAGACGCTGGATTCCCCGAAGAACATCGGCCCCGAGTCCGCCGGCCCCGATCATCGCAGCGATTACAACCATGGACAGTCCAAGCATGATGGACTGGTTCACACCGGCCATGATGGTGGGGGTAGCAACCGGGATCTGTACTTTGAACAGTTTCTGATTGCTGGTGGCCCCAAATGCATCGGCCGCTTCCACCAGTTCTTTGGGAACCTGACGAATCCCCAGGTTGGTCAACCGTATGAGCGGAGGCAGGGCAAATACAAATGTCGCAACCACACCCGGCACCAGACCCAGACCGAAAAACATCACCGCGGGTATCAAATAGACAAAAGCCGGCATGGTCTGCATTAAATCCAGTATCGGCCTGATGAACGCATTAAATCCATCTCTGCGGGATGCCAGCACCCCAAGAGGTAAACCTACAACCATAACCAGAAGTTCGGCGGTCAATACCAAAGCAAGTGTTTCAACAAATGCCTGCCACAATCCGATATTTTCGGAAAGCAATAGACCCAATGCCGCAAAAACGGCTACACGCCATCCGGCCATATACCAGGTAATGGCTGCAATGATGATTATCAATATAACAGGATGCAGAGCCATCATCCCGTCTTTCAGATTATTGACCAGGAAATAAACCATTTCACTGAATCCATCAAAAACGACAGCATATTCGCTAACCAGATAGTCAACTCCGTCGGAAATCCAGTCTCTTATTGGTATTCGAAATGGGAACATAGAAAATTATAATATGGTTATGAGTTGCTTATTCTGCTTTATCACCGGATGCTTTGTCACCGGATTGTTTTTCATCCTCATTGCCGGTTGCTTCCGAGTCCGAAACATTATCTGTGTCAATCTCATACCCCTCGGACAAGGCGGCAATAATCGCTCCACGAACAATGACCCCCTTCAACCGGTTATTAGCGTCGACGACAGCAATCGGCCCAAAATCGCTTTCATGGTAGACATTAATCACGTCACTCAAGGCCATCTCTTCATCTACTTTGCTGGCTTCGTGCACCAGGGATTTATCCAGGGTCAGATTCTCTTTTTTCTGATGCTTTTGAATATAGTCGGCCAGTTCATTGGCCAATAAGTATCCTTTCAGATCTCTTTTTGAATCGGTCATCAAAATGCCGGACAACCCGTGTTTTCTCATTTTACGAAGGATGGTTCGCGGTCCGTCTCCAGTAAATGCAATCTCTTTGGCCGGTTGCATAATGGTTCCGGCCGACAGTACCGCAGCACGATCCATATCCTCCACAAATGCTCTCACATAATCATCTGCCGGACTGGAAATAATCTCCTCTGCAGAACCAATTTGTACGATCAACCCGTCCTTCATGATGGCGATACGATCACCGATTCGGAATGCTTCATCAAGGTCGTGCGTCACAAACAGTATCGTTTTCTTCATTTTCGATTGCAGCTCGATGAGCTCATCCTGCATTTCACGGCGAATCAGCGGGTCAAGGGCGCTGAAAGCTTCATCCATCAGCAGGATATCGGCATCCACGGCCAGACCCCGGGCCAGACCCACACGCTGCTGCATACCACCGGAAAGTTGTGATGGATAACTGTCTTCGTTCCCCTTCAATCCTACCTGTTGGATGATTTTCCGGGCTTTCTCCTGACGCTGTTCTTTGTCGACTCCCTGCAGTTCCAGACCGAACTCTACATTTCCAAGCACGGTTCTGTGAGGAAGGATGGCGAAATTCTGGAAAACCATGCCACAGAAGTTATTACGGCGAAAGTCACGGAGCTCCTTTTCGTTCAGCTTGACGATATCGGTCCCCTTGATGATAATTTCACCGCTGGTCGGTTCATGCAGTCGGTTGACCAGTCTTTGAAGTGTTGATTTGCCACTGCCCGACAAACCCATCAGCACAAAGGTTTCCCCTTCTCTGACCGAAAAATTAATATTCTGAACACCAACGACCAGCTTGTCTTCTTCCAGAATCTGATCTTTTGTTTTCCCCTTTTTCAGAGACTCAATCGCTCTTTCAGGTTTGTCCCCAAATATTTTAAACAGATTTTTTACCGTAATTACATCACTCATTAGATCCGGTAGATTATTTTGATGTCTGGTTGTAATTGTAACTGTAAGGCATGCTGATGATAAAAAAAATGGTGCACCGTAAATAGGTGCACCATTTTGGAGATATCTAGTTCAGCCATTCCTGAACCCGGTCGGGATTATCGGAAATCCACTGACGGGCGGCGTCAAAAGGTTCCATTCCTTCTTCGATATGGACCATGACTTCACCCATCTCTTCCGGTGTCCAAAAGAAATTGTCCAGAAAGCTGAATACATCCGGATGACGTTCTGACAGATCCGGTGTGACGATGGTAGCGATATGTTCTGCATCACCAAATACATTCAGCGGGTCATCCAGATACTTGAGATCGTGAGCGGCGAACTTCCAGTGCGGCGTCCAGCCGGCAACCACAATCCATTCATCACGAGTAATAGCCCGCTCAAGGGCTGCAGTCATGGCTGCATCGGATCCTGAAATCAAATTATAATTCAAGCCATACTCCTCGATGGCATCTTCACTGGCAGCCATAAGTCCGGCACCCGGATCAATACCCGTTATCTCACCACCGAATTCATCAACATAATCGTTGAGTTCATCAATGCTGTTGACGGTTACATACTCCGGCACAACCCAGCCGATCCTGGCCCCTTCGAGATTGGGACCCAGATTCTGTATGTCGTCCTGGGTCTGCTCGAGATATGCGGCATGAGTATTGGGCAACCATGCGGCCACAATTGCATCAAAATCACCGCGTGCCATACCGGTCCACATGGGACCTGCATCAACGGCAGTCAGATTAACCTCATATCCGAGCTCGTCTTCTATGATAGCAGCCACAACATGAGTGGATGCAATCTCGGAGTCCCACTGTACATAACCGAGTTCAATTGCACCTGTGTCGGTTTCACAAGCTTGCAGGCCGACGAGTGCCGCAATAGCAACTGCAAAGGCCGCCCATCCAGATTTCCATATTGAGGTCTTGTTCAGCATATGCATAATCCTGTCCTCCTGTTGATTCATAATAGACCATGACTGAATCTCAGTCACTTGTTCTTCACTTTGAGATTACACTTGTAAAACTACAAGTGCAAACCTTTCTTCTCAGCAGGTTCTTAAAAATAGAACCCGATATTAATATTGTACCTGATATTGTATTCGGAATCGCCGATACCGAGGTCTTCATGACCCGGTCCGACACCGACACCAAACCTGTCGGTCAGCCAGGGTTGATTGACTCCCTGTGCAATATCCACATAGGTAAATACCGGTCCGGCGGTTATTAAAAATCCGGTGATATTCTGGATAGTGGATTGAAAGTGGTCACCAAGCGTTAATTGATCCCCACTTGCCCGCCAGGTGGTACCTTCGCCAATCAGGTTTTCCATGTAACTGAAATCGTTGTAAAATGTCAGATTGGTAACTGGCCCGAAATCCACATCATGGGAATAGGAGAGGCCCAGTGTAGCGATCCACGCTTCTGTGGATACTTCATACGGTATGGCATAAGCTCCCATATAGGCCGTACTGATATCTCTTCCATTATTATCTACAGCATCCATGCTGTAGTAGAGAAACTGAGGCATTACGCCAAAGTTGCCAAACGACAAGTCGGCATGTGCGGCAACAGCAAACCGGCTGTCGAACTGATCGATCGATGTGTTGTAGAGCTGTCCGTACTGAACAGATGCCCCGAATTCTCCATTGTCGAGGAAATAGGCCCCACGAACGTTGAATTGATTGCGTTCGGTAAGACTGGCATTCCCGTCGGGAATCACATCATAGGAATAGCGGCCGGAACCACCCGTCCCGAATGAAGCCGGAGGTCCTTCCGGTTCCGGTTGAAAGAAATAGGCAAAATCAAGGCGATAGCTGTCTGTCGTGTTGGTGAACTTGATACCCATGTCATGATCATCTTCGAGTCCCACATAGTAGGGAAGACTGAACCACCAGTTATTGGAGTTATAGGTCAGATTGCCAAAGGGTACCTGAGTGACACCAAGCTGTACTTCCGTATTCTCTGTCAAAGCGTAATCCAGCCATCCCTGTTTGACAAAGTGGGTTCCGAATGTCGGGTACCAGCGATACTCAAAATTCAGTCCGATTCCTCCCGGATTGTCATACACCACATTCAATCTCCAGGTGTCGAATGTAAATTGTCCGGAATTGGCATCGACGCCACTCTCATAGTCGGCGAGCAAAATATTGTAACGAACAGCACCCCCAACGTGCAAAGAAGGTTCATCGGCTTGCGAAGATGCACTGCCGACATTCGAACTGCTGTATGAGCTTGTAGCCAATGTATTCGTCAACAAGCCCGAAGGTGAAATACCCGGATCGGTTTTTGTATCAATAGCTTGTATACCATACAGGGGTAGTGATATGATAACTCCTGTCAGAATTAGTGCATTAAAATATTTCATGGCTTTCTACTTTTTTAATTAATTTTTAGTGTTTGAATATCAGGTATTTAACAAATGATATCATGATTAATAAATCCATTAATTCAAACTTGTGATTAACACATCAGATACGATTATATGCAATTCACATACTATTAACATTGAATCTATAATCGGTTAAACACAACAACAACATCAATAATTCAAAAATAATCTATTTCAATTAATTTGTATAAATCATCGGAAAGCAACAACACCATCAATAATTCAAAACAATAAAATAAAATGACTATTCTACGTAATTTACAGATAAATACGTGCAATATTGTACAATATACATAAATGATTTATAATAAGATCCAAGCAGTGTAAAATGCAGGTTTTTTACAAATATTATAAAATGATAATCCCAGCAACCAACTGGTGCTCTTCCTGATATTAAAGGCAAGTATGTAAAGATCCGGCGAAACAGGAAAGAACAGTGAATGGAAACGGTGCCTGTTTCAGGAATGGATGCGTTCAAGCAGTTTCTGATGCGGGATGGTACCGATGACACATCGCCCCTTCTCGCGATAAGAAAGGCGCACAACCATGACTGCATAGTCTGTCTCCAGGGCCTCTCCGGTCAGTGTGTTTTCCAGGAAATTGAACAACTGCTTACGAAAGCCCCTCTCTTTGTTTAAATAGTAATAAGACCAGGTGCCCTGTTTTTTTACTTTGAGCAAATCGGACTGTCTCAGCTGTTTGATATGCCGTGAAACCTGGTACTGTGGCACACCCAGGGCATCCACCAGTTCACATACGCACAAGGCCTGATTGGTCTGCACAAACAGATGCATGATCCGAAGCCGGGTTTCATCACCCAAGGTTTTAAATACGGTTATATAAGCGTTCATCGCACATCTACCTCTCCCATAATAAACCAGGTCAGCACATTCCGGAAAGGAACATACTGACCTGTGCTTTATCTTATTATCAGGAATGCATTACGAAACCTGTTCCATGCAGCGTTCCTGAAATCTGACGTCGTTTATTTGGATTCTGCTATGGCAACCTGAGCTGACGCCAGGCGAGCCACCGGAACACGGAACGGTGAGCATGAGACATAACTCAACCCCTGCTTGTGGCAGAATGCGATGGAGTCAGGGTCTCCGCCATGCTCGCCACAGATACCGAGTTTGATATCCGGCTTGGACACCCGGGCAAGATCCACGGCCTCCGACACCAGTTTCCCGACTCCTTTTTGATCCAGGGTCTGGAACGGGTCATGCGTCAGGATCTTCTTTTCCAGGTAATGAGGAAGAAACTTGCCGATATCGTCACGGCTGAAGCCGAACGTCATTTGTGTAAGATCGTTGGTCCCGAAGGAGAAGAAGTCGGCCAGCGGAGCAATCTCATCGGCGATCAATGCCGCACGAGGCACTTCGATCATCGTACCAATTAAATAATCAATACGCTGGCCTTTTTCCTCAAAAACCTTATCAGCGGTACCCTTGATCACCTGTTTCTGGTCCTCGAGTTCTTCAGCCGATCCTATCAGCGGAACCATGATCTCCGGCAACACCTTGACTCCCTTGTCTCTTACCTCTATGGCGGCTTCCAGAATGGCCCGGGTCTGCATCTCCGTGATTTCAGGAAAGGTAATTCCCAGCCGGCAACCGCGATGACCCAGCATCGGATTGGCTTCCTGCAATACGGCAACCTTCTCTTTCACTTTTCGGAAAGGCATTCCGAATTGTTCAGCCAGGGCTTTTATATCTTCCTCGGAATGGGGAAGGAATTCATGCAGCGGGGGATCCAGCAGGCGGACAGTCACCGGATCACCGTCGATCGCCTCATATAAGCCCATAAAATCTTCCTTCTGGTAAGGAAGAAGCTTCTCAAGCGCCTTCCTGCGCTCTTTTTCATTGTCGCTCATAATCATGCGACGCACCGCCACAATCCGCTCTCCTTCAAAGAACATGTGTTCGGTACGGCACAGACCGATCCCTTCAGCTCCGAACTCTTTGGCTTTCTGTGCATCTTCAGGTCGATCCGCGTTCGTACGAACTTTCATGTCCCTGTAAACATCAACCCATTTCATGAATTTTTTGAAATCATCACTCAATTTGGGGGGCTTTAACGGCAACTGTCCGAGAGCCACCTCGCCGGTAGTCCCGTTAATGGAGAGCCAATCTCCTTCATGTACGGTATTCGTACCGTCGGTAAGTGATTTATGCTTGTAGTTGATTACGATATCATCGCAGCCAACGATACACGGTTTGCCCCATCCGCGGGCAACCACGGCGGCATGGCTGGTCATACCTCCACGTGAGGTCAGAATGCCTTCCGCTGCATGCATGCCTCCGACATCATCGGGACTGGTTTCAATTCGTGCCAGGATTACCTGTTCCCCTCTAAGTCTGGCATCCTCGGCATCTTGTGAGGTAAAGTAGACGCGCCCTACAGCGGCCCCGGGAGAAGCCGGAAGGCCTATGCCGACGAGGATTTTCTCCTTTGCCGCACCGTCATCAAACTGGGGATGAAGCAGTTGGTCAAGTTGAGCGGTTGTCACCAGATTGCCTACGGCCACACTTTTGTCAACCAGCCCTTCCTTGACAAAATCTACGGCAATTTTCAAAGCTGCCGGACCGGTGCGTTTGCCATTCCGTGTTTGCAGAATGAAGAGTTCGCCTTCCTGAATGGTGAACTCAATATCCTGCATATTCTGGTAGTGCTCTTCCAGTTTCCGGGTCATGGTATCCAGCTTCTCATAGATTTTGGGCATCGCCTCTTCCAAATTCTTTATCGGTTCAGGCGTGCGGGTACCAGCTACCACATCTTCTCCCTGGGCATTCCTCAGATACTCCCCGTAAAGTTTCTTTTCACCGGTATTCGGATCGCGGGTAAACAGCACTCCGGAGCTACTGGTTTCTCCCATATTTCCGAAAACCATGGCCTGAATATTTACAGCTGTACCTATAAGACCGGTAATTTTATTGATCTTGCGATATTTGATGGCCCGGTCACTGTTCCAGGATCCGAATACGGCATTGATGGCAAACTCAAGTTGCTCCATCGGTTTGTCGGGAAACATGAAACCGGTCTCTTTTCGATATATCGCCTTATAGCGATCCACCAGATCTTTAAGGTCATCGGCCGTAAGCTCGGTGTCGGTTTTCACCCCGCGCTGCTCTTTGAGTTTCTCCATGGCATGCTCAAAATGGTCATGGGAAACCCCCATCACCACATCGGCAAACATGTCGATAAAACGGCGGAAGCTGTCGTAGGCAAACCATTCATTTCCGGTTTTCTCAGCCAGCCCCTCCACGACTTTGTCATTGATCCCCAAGTTCAGAACCGTATCCATCATTCCCGGCATGGAAGCGGCGGCGCCGGAACGAACCGACAACAGCAGCGGGTTCTTCGGATCCCCGAGCTTGACTCCAAGCTTTTTTTCCTGGATTGCAATTCCCTCTTTAATCTGCTCTTTCAATCCTTCCGGCCACTGTTGATTATTTTTATAATAGTGATCGCATGCTTCTGTACTGATGGTCATGCCCGGAGGTACCGGCAGCCCGATTTTGCTCATCTCGGCAAGATTGGCACCTTTGCCACCCAACAGATCGCGCATATTGCGGTCACCATCGGCTTTGCCACCTCCAAAGTTGTAAACGTATTTGATTTTTTTCGCCATAATAATTGTGCGTTTCTATTTTGTAGTTATAGGAACAGTCATTCACTTACGGAACAGCGTCTGAATATCTTTTTATGATTAACTCCGATGATTACCGGTCAGGCAGTCATCATCAGCGGATGAAAATCTTTCAATAAAACCCCGTTTATATACGGCATAATTCTAACAGATGATATTCAATATTGGTCGAAGCGACTGTCTTTGATCAGATGTGAATCTACAATCAAAAAATGTAATATTCAACGTAACATGCGACTATATATGCCTATAAGCGCAATAGTGCATATAAAACTTCGGGCAAAGATTTTGCTTTACAGATGAAAAACCGCAAAGCTCTTCATAATTCCTCAATTGCAAGCCGTCCAATTCACATTACATTCAAATACCAAAGGTATATTGGCATTGTCATTTGCGTATGCTGCGGAATTAATAACGGGATATCCTCGCTTCATTTCCTTATAATGGGCAAAAAAAGGATATTTAGCCAACACTAACCGCTTATGAAACAGAAAGAAGCGAACATATGAAATGGCCAGGACCGGACTGGCGCCCGAACACACAGGCGCATGATAAAAATCGGTCATGGTATTAACATGTGACATTATAAATCAGGTATTTTAAAGCAATGAAATCGGGTTTTCTGGGATTAACCCCCATACAACTTACCGGACTGATTCTGGGTATAGCCGGACTCTTCCTGCCTCTTCTTCTTCCTATTGCAACGCTTTCAACCGCCGGGCAGATCGGACTCGGAATATTCATAATGGCGGCAATTTTCTGGATGTTTGAGCCCATTCCCATATATGCCACCTCCATGCTGGTCATTTTTTTGCAAGTCCTGATGCTCAGTGCACAGGGTCCGGTCTACATGGATTCCGAACTCCCGGTCAGCAACCCGGTCGAACTCCGGGAACAAAACTGGCAGATACCGACGGAAGCATTGAGGGACGACGGAACGGTACTTGTCTCTGTTGAACCCGGTGAAACCCAGACCGTTTCCGTTCAGGTGCTTGATCGCAATGGGCAGCATGCGATCGTCCAAAGTGAGGAACTGACGACCGGACATAACATAGTCACCAACCCTGATCACCGTCTTGTAAATTACCAACCCAACAGCTACACCGATTACATCGGAACGTTGGCCAACCCGATCATCATTCTTTTTCTCGGCGGTTTCATGCTGGCCGAGGCTTCGGTAAAATACAATCTGGATAAGAACCTCACCAGATATCTGCTCGGCCCGTTCGGTACCAGGCCCCGATTCATTGTACTCGGCCTCATGCTGGTTACAGCGGTACTTTCCGCATTCATGAGCAACACGGCTACTGCAGCCATGATGGTAACCGTCATTCTGCCGATCATAGCACAACTGGAACCGGAAGATCGCTTTAAATTCGGACTGGCCCTCGCCATCCCGATAGCTGCCAATATCGGAGGCATCACCACCCCGATCGGAACCCCGCCGAATGCCATTGTCATCGCCGCCCTGACCGAATACGGGATCGACATCTCATTTACCGACTGGATCATCATTGCCGCGCCCCTGGTACTCGTCATGCTGGTCTTTTCCTGGTGGCTGCTGTTGACCCTCTTTCCACCAGGTTCAAATCGATTCGATCTCAAACTGGAAGGAAAACTGAATCTGTCTGCCAAAGCCATCGGTCTTTATGTGATTTTTGGTGTAACCGTATTGCTCTGGATCACCGAGAATCAACACGGTATCCCCAGCAGTATGGTGGCTTTTCTGCCCGTAGCCGCTTTGGTAACCGGCCGGATTTTAAACAAAAACGACATCCGCAAACTCCCCTGGGATGTTCTCTGGCTGATGGCCGGCGGTATATCACTCGGCATCGGCATGTCCCAGACCGGCCTCGCTGAATGGATGATTTCGGGACTGGATTGGGGTGCCATGGGTTATATCACCCTGGTTTTGGCCTTTTCTATTGTAGCCATAGCCATGTCCAACTTCCTGTCCAATACGGTCACCGCCACTCTGCTCATGCCGATGGTAATCAGTCTTCAGGTTTCAGGAGTGATGGGTGAATCGTTCAACCTGCTGATTACAGGTATTGTCGTTGCCGTCGCCTGCAGTCTGGCCATGGTTCTGCCCATATCCACCCCTCCGAATGCCATCGCCATGTCTACCGGTATCATTCGAACAAAGGATATGGCCAAAATGGGAATTATCGTTGGAGTCACCGGTGTGCTTGTCATACTTGCATATGCTGTATTTTATTGGCCAATAGTTACCAGCTAATCACTTAATCCAACAACCCTATGGAAACATCTGACATTTATATTCTCTGTATTGAAGATGAACAGGAAGTCCTGGACGCCGTTGTACGAGATTTGGAAAAGCTTGAAGAACAGTTTCCCATTGAGACGGCAATATCGGCAGAGGAGGCCAGGGATGTTATAAACAAACTGATGAATGAAGGGAAAAAGATTGGATTGATTCTCTGCGATCACATTCTGCCGGGTGAAAACGGAGTGGATCTCCTTATTGAACTCCACCAGAACGAAAAACTTCATGCCTCGAAAAAAGTACTGCTGACCGGGCAAGCCGGTCTCGAAGATACTGTCAAGGCATTGAACAAGGCCCGGTTACATCACTATATTGCCAAACCCTGGACAAAAGAGGACTTAAACCAGGTTGTAATAGATTTATTAACCGACTATGTCATAGATCAGGAAGAAGATATTCTGCCATTTATGCGTACACTGGATGCCAATAAACTCTCAGAGTCTATACGCAGACGTAGTGTAAGTGACGAATAATTATCGTTTATCAGCCGGATTGATGCATACCACCGGCCATCAAGGTACATCCCGGGTTCTCAATTTTACGGGCATATCGAAATGATTTTAAACTTTGCCAAAAACTGGCTGCAGGACCCTACTCGTATAACCAATCAGATTGCCCGCTATCTGGAGCAATCGGAAGAGTTTAATGAAGAGGTAGTGAACCTGAACAAGGAAGAACGCTTTTTTTCCGAAGGCGACCTCAACGACTCGGTTTATATTCTGCTGGAAGGGACCGTCGAACTCTCCAAATCTGCCCAGAACGGCAGATCCATCGCCATTGACTGGCTGCGGCCGGGGGCTTTGGTCGGCCTGATATCATTTGTAACCGGTGAACCGGTACTGACAACGGCCATTGCCGCAAGTCCCTGTAAAGCGATCAAACTGGGTGAAGAAGATTTTCTGAAAATACAGCAAAGCAAAAGTGAGATAGCCCTCCTTGGACAACAGCTTATCATTGGAAACCTGATTGATCGATACCACCATGTGGTGTCTGTGCATATCGAGCTCGAAAGCATCAACGACACGCTTGAAAGAGAGCGTAATCACCTCCAGGAAGCCCTCCGCCAGCTTGAGGATACTCAGCACCGCCTGGTGAGCCAGGAAAAGATGGCTACCCTGGGACAGCTTGTTGCCGGAATTGCCCATGAAATAAACAATCCGGCAGCAGCCATGCTTCGCTCTTCGGATAATCTGCTGGATTACCTGCCCCGCATCATTAATGAAGCCGATAAGGATAAAACAAAAAATTACGAAAAGTTTTTCCGGATCGGACTGCGGCGTAAAATCCGAGACTCGGACCAACAGCGGGAAAAACTCAGTGAATGGGAAAAGGCATACCCCAAACTACCCCGGAGTCTGCTGCGGAAAATCACATCCATGAATGATGAAGCCCTCGACTTTGTAAAATCCCAGCTGGGCAAAAGACCGGGTGTGGAACAGATTGAACAGCTGGAAAATATTATACTTTTTTATGAAAGCGGTTATTTCCTGCGAAATCTGCAGTCGAGCACCAAACGGATCGGAGAAATCGTCTCCAGCCTGAAAAATTACAGCCGACAGGATAAAGGGCAGTTCGAGAAAACCGATCTGCGTGACGGCCTGAACGATACCCTGCTTTTGCTCTCCAACCGGCTGAAGAAGGTCGAAGTGATTCTGAATTTTTCAGACATTCCCAATGTAAATGTGATATCCGGGGAGATTAACCAGGTTTGGACCAATCTCATCATCAATGCCTGTGATGCCATGAATGATCGTGGCGAACTGGTTATTACCTGTGATCATGATGATAAATATCTCTGGGTTTCCATTAAAGACAGTGGGCCGGGCATTAACCCAACCGCCATGCATGAAATTTTCAAACCCACCTTTACCACCAAGCAAAAAAACAGCAGTTTCGGCCTCGGAATAGGCCTCTCCATTTCGCAACAAATCGTGCACAAACACGGAGGAGAAATTAAAGCCCGTAATGCAGAAGATGGAGGGGCCGAATTCACGGTTTACCTGCCCCTCTGAACAGCTCCAAAACTTCGTATAAAAATATGTTAACCATACCGTTAATTACGACGGTTAACCGGGGCAACACCACCTGCTTCAGCAACTCCCAACGCAAAAAAAAAACGTGATTAAGAAGTGTTTTCTTAATATGATATTCAAATTTAAAGGGTATCATAGAAACGAAATCAATTAGCACGATATCAAACACATTGTCATTAAACAGTGTCATCTTACAATTGCACATTTTCCATTAATCTGTTTCAGTTACATCAATAATTATTACATGCGAAGTAACGAGCTGATCTACGGAAAATCTTTATTGATAATGTTAGCATACATTTGAAAATATCATTTGTTAATGGCTGAATAGCCAATATTGTAAACCTATAATTACTGGAGTACGTAATATGAATCATCCTAAGTGGGTTAAGCACAAAGAGCTGATAAAGTGGGTGGAAGAAACCGCCGCCCTCACCAAACCCGACAACATTGAATGGGTCGACGGATCCCAGGAAGAAAACGACCGCCTGTGCCAACAGCTGGTGGACGGTGGAACGTTCATTAAACTCAATGAACAGAAGCGACCGGGCAGTTATGCGGCGTTTTCCGATCCCTCGGATGTGGCCCGGGTGGAAGACCGGACCTATATCTGCAGCCGCCGGAAATCGGATGCCGGCCCGACGAACAACTGGATCGATCCCAACGAGATGAAAAATACATTGGGTAAACTGTATGACGGATGTATGAAAGGCCGGACCATGTATGTCATTCCGTTCAGCATGGGGCCTATCGGCTCACCCATATCACATATCGGCGTAGAGATTACCGATTCGGCTTACGTGGTAGTCAATATGCGCATCATGACCCGCATGGGCAAGAAAGTACTGGATGTGCTCGGTTCGGAAGGAGAATTTGTAAAGTGCCTGCACTCGGTAGGCGCCCCGCTGGAAAAAGGGCAAAAAGATGTACCCTGGCCCTGCAACAAGGAGAAGTACATTGTACACTTCCCCGAAGAGCGCTCGATCATGTCGTTCGGCAGCGGCTACGGTGGAAACGCCCTGCTCGGCAAGAAGTGCTTCGCGCTTCGCATCGCCTCGACCATGGCCCGTGACGAAGGCTGGCTGGCTGAACACATGCTCATTCTGGGTGTCGAATCTCCCGAAAAAGAGAAGACCTATGTAGCAGCCGCGTTTCCGAGTGCCTGTGGCAAGACCAATTTTGCGATGCTGATCCCGCCGAAAGAGATGGAAGGATGGAAGGTCAGCACGATTGGCGACGACATTGCCTGGATCAAAAAGGACAAGGAAGGCAATATGCGTGCGATCAACCCGGAAGCGGGCTGGTTCGGGGTGGCACCGGGCACAAACGACAGTTCGAACCCGAATGCGATGGCATCCATTGAAAAAAACAGCATCTTCACCAACTGCGCCCTGACCGAAGACGGTGATGTGTGGTGGGAAGGTAAAACCAAAGAACCGCCTGCAAACCTGACCACCTGGCAGGGTGAAAAGTTCGACCCCAATTCCGGCAAGCCGGCGGCGCATCCGAATGCCCGTTTTACGGCTCCTGCTTCCCAGTGCCCGTCCATAGATCCGAAATGGGAGGATCCGGAAGGAGTACCGATCAAGGCCTTTATCTTTGGCGGCCGGCGCAGCACCGCTGTACCGCTGGTCTATCAATCGGTAAACTGGAACTTCGGCGTCTACATGGCCGCTACCATGGGCTCGGAAATGACCGCAGCGGCAGCCGGTACCATCGGAAAAGTGCGCCGCGACCCGTTTGCGATGCTGCCGTTCATGGGCTACCACATGGGCGACTACTTCAATCACTGGTTGCAAATCGGACGCGAACTCCCCAACCCGCCGCGGATTTTCGGGGTAAACTGGTTCCGTACGGACGAAAACGGCAAGTTTATCTGGCCCGGATTCGGTGAAAACATGCGTGTGCTGAAGTGGATCGTGCAACGCGTGCGGGGTGAAGCATTCGCCCTGGAAAGTCCGCTGGGCTGGATGCCATGTCACAAGGATCTTGATTGGAGGGGCCTGGAAAACTTCACCGAAGAAGAGTTTCACGACCTGATGACGGTGGACCGGGAAGTCTGGAAAGAGGAGCTTCTCGGACACGAAGAACTCTTTTCCAAGCTCTATGACCGTCTGCCGAAAGAGTTCCTGTTCATGCGCGAACTTCTTCGTTCGTCACTCTGGCGGTCACCCAAACGCTGGGGAATGGAACCCGAGCGGTTCTGAGTAACATAAGCCATTTTCCTGGACTCCGTTCAGGAAATGATAGCTGGTACCCGAGGCAGTGGAATTCATTCCACTGCCTTTTTTTTAAAACGAATTATGATTTAAACGGCTTCATCCCATAGCAATATGAAGCAAGCTGTAAACAGTAATTACACCGGCCGACCTGAAGCCGAAAAGGTATGATACAGCAACTTGTCAGCTTGACAGTCGAAATATGACCGGTATGGAGTATTTCACTTTCACTGGTCTGCCGCGTTGTCTTCCCGGTGTGAATGTGACTTTTTTAACCGCTTCCAGGGCAGCCTGGTTACATCCTCCCCCTATACCACGGACCACAACAGGGTCAACCACATTCCCGTTCTCATCAATGATAAACTGGATGATGACCCGCCCTTCTATGCCGGCCTGGCGAGCAACCTCCGGATAGCGCAGATGCTCGTAGATAGCACTCGCTCCTCCTACTAAAGTCGGCATATCCTCAACAATGGTAAATACTTCGTCAATGGAATACTCCTCTTCGGATTCATCTCCCGGCATCGGCGGTGGTGGTGGTGGAAGAGTAAGCGAAACGCCCACCTCGAAATCGGTCCCCAGATCATAATAGGCATCTTCGACAATTATATCGTCCGGTACCATACGTGGAGCAGGTGGCCGGGGCGGTGGCGGTGGCCGTGAAATCTGTTCCGTTCGAACAATTTCCTCCATTTGAATAATTTCCGGATCAACCTGTGAAATGGTAAACTCGGAATCGAAATGCAGATTTACCCGGAACAATGCTATCATTATCAGCAACGAAATAATAAAGCCCGTTTCCAGGTTGATGATGTAGCAATCCCGAAGATCGGTGGCGGATTTCTTCTTTTCAGGCAGGCTCATGATCTTGCTCCCTACAAAGGTTTACAGAAAAGCTGATGTCCCACAACTGATGACATCTTCCTCCTCATATTCGTAACCGAATTGCGGGTTACAAAATCATCCAACATAATCATACAATTGGAATGACATCACATCGCAACATCTTACGACGGTCTGTTCCATCGTGCGACCCGGTAAGAAAACGACGGTGAATGAATAAACGCAACTCCTACTATGAGGTATTACGTTTATGAAAGATTTTAGTTATAGTAATTTTTACCTTTTCCTATTGGTTATCACTTAATTCCTCATGTTTAACACCGATCGGATTAACTCTTGAATGTTTCCTCCAAACCGGCCATTAAAAAACACGCTTCACTCAAACCGGTAAATACCCTCCATATTGATGCCACTGCTGATTACTGGACCGAAATTGGCAGTCCGGATGATCTTCTGAAAGTGATGGATACGGACATTTTCAATCATCATGCCCACTTTATCCTGGGAGGAGGAAGCAATGTGCTTTTTGCAAAAGACTTTCACGGACTCATTATCAAAAACAGTCTGCCTGGTATCACTCTGATCTCCGAAGACAACCGGCACGCCATCATTGAGGTTGGTGCCGGTGTGGTATGGGATGACCTGGTCAACTATTCATTGCAACAGGGGTGGGGCGGACTGGAGAACCTCTCCATGATCCCGGGACTTACCGGTGCCGCCCCGATTCAGAATATCGGAGCCTATGGCGTTGAACTTGAATCTGTTTTTGTATCCCTGGAGGCGATCCATCTGAAAACAGGACGAAAAGAAAAGTTTGATAAATCAATGTGCCGGTTCGGTTACCGGGAAAGTATCTTCAAAACCACCAAAAAGGGAGCGTATATCATCACCTCGATCACCCTTGCACTCAGCAAGCAGCCTGAACTCCATCTCGATTATGGCAACCTCAGAAAAGAGCTGACTGCCGAAGGCATTGTCAACCCGTCCATCCGGGATGTCAGCCGGGCAGTCCGCCGTATCCGCTCCTCCAAACTGCCGGATCCCTCGGAAATCGGCAATGCCGGAAGTTTTTTCAAGAACCCGGTTATCCCGAAAGATCAATTCCGGCAGATGCAGGAAATTCATCCCGATATACCGGGCTTCCAACTCGCCGATGACCGGGTCAAGGTTCCGGCAGCCTGGCTCATTGAGCGGTGCGGGTTCAAGGGCAAGAGAATGGGCGATGCCGGTGTTCACGAACGTCATGCGCTTATTCTCGTAAATTACGGTAATGCTACCGGACAGGAACTGCTTGAACTTGCACGCACCATTCAAGAGGAGGTACGCGGGCAATTCGGCATACAACTTGAACCGGAGGTTAACATTGTCTGACACATTTTATTCCCGCTCAAGAAAATAGGTTTGCATCCGGTCAGTGAAGTAAATCGCTGTATCGGAATAGATATCGATAATATTCCGGTTGAAAACCTCCTTGTTGATGTAATTCCCGGCCGCTTTCCAGGTATCAAAGCGGGCAATCTGTTCCAGCGCTTCGAGAAAAGCGTTCTCATCGCCACCGAATATTTCTTCGATAAACTCACTCTCCATATCCCTGACATGTTTCCGGATTTTATCCAATTTGTCTGTATCCATATTTCGAAGTTGTTTTCCACCGGTGCCTCGATCCCGCTTTTCCTTACCCTGGTAGCCGGCATCATCCTGCCAGCCTGAAGAAAACTTTTGCCAGATCGGGGTCGCCTCCGATTTCGACGCATCGTCCTGTGGTGGAGTTAATCTGGAGTACAGCGAACGTTGATCACCATCGTCATCCGGTTTATCAGAAGACGATGACTGCAAACGGGAGTGAAGCGGCACATCCTCGTCCAGGTCACCATTGACTTTTCGAAATCTTGCCAAAAGATTTTCCTCCCCTTTAGGAACATCCTCACTCTTTTGGATGCTACCGGAATGGGATTCAGAAGGTGATGCCGACTTCCGGGATTCCCCGGCTTTTACCGAATCAGTAAAGGCCGTTTTAAGATCCCGCTGATCTTTTTTCTGCGATTTGGCAGCTCCGATTTCTTCTTCCGTTGTTCTGTCATGTGATGCTGCATAATCCTCTGATTTCGCATAGGAGCTCTCAGGTGCCGATTTTTGCCCCCGTTCCGCATAGCGGACCGCATCAGGCTCTTCTTCGATCTGCGGCATGGATAAAATCTCGATCAGCCGGGTGCGATTGATCGCCTCATGCTCTGCTTCAAAGTGACGGGCGACACCGGGTATTCCTTTGTCCCGGAAGAATCCGGCAAAAAGAGCCGGATCCACACGCTCACCCATGATCTGATACCACGGGTCAAACAGTTGTGCCCAGTTCAAAGAGGTATAATGCTCCGTAACCAGTTCATCAAGGCGCCGGATAATACGTACGGCCTGCTCTTTTGTAAGGGTCTCTTTCCCCCTTTTCTCCATATATCGGGGAATTGCCGATGCAAAATAGGGGTAAATGACGATCCATTCGCAACGTTTTCTGAACGTTTTCAAATCCAGCACGGAATCGGATCCATAAATATAATCCGGTAAAAAGGCTCGCGGTGACACCATCAATTCAAGTATATCCCCGATGGCCGACTCCAGAACCGGCTTGACATAGCTTGCCGGCAATCTGATCTCTTCATGAATGGCATCAAGAAAATGCTGCCATGCCTGCCGTACAGCATCCGTGTCCATATTGGCCCAGTCACTGTGCGGCGGTTTGACCGAATCCTGGAGATTGCGAATAAGTTCAAGTCGAATTCTCCTGACCAGAAAATCGGGAAATCCTGCGGTTGTAAGATCTTCGGGAAGAAAAAATTCACGGGCATCATCCAATTTATTCAGATAGTGCCCGGTAATATTGCGTACAAGTCGATCCATATTCATAGCGTATTAGAAAATATTTTTCACATCAATATACCATATTCAAACGAATTCGTTGGTCGTTTTCGTCACTCTGCGTACTTTACCGGTATGTTGCAGATAGAATGTTCGGATGTTGCAAAATTTTATGGCAAAACGGAAGTTTTTCGAAATTTGAATTTTCGTTTTGAAGGTGCGCGTTGTATTGGCATCCAGGGACCTAACGGCAGTGGTAAATCGACACTGCTGAAATGTCTCTCCGGACTGTTGCGGCCGAGTAAAGGTTGTATCACCTGGAGAGAGAACGGAGAAAAGGTCGATCAGCGTATGATTCGTTTTCGCATGGGTTTTGCCGCTCCTTATTTGAATCTGTATAATGAACTTACGGTAACGGAAAACCTTTCGTTTCTTCGCCGGATAAGATCATCGGACCTAGCCGGATCCAGGGCACTAAAATCGGAAGATTCTGTATCGGTAAACAGAGCAGCAGCAAACTCCGGAACGTCTGACTCCGCGTCAGACCATTTCTTCCAAAGCGACCCTATACCGGAAATCCCGCCGGCAGAACAATCCCAAAACCATTCCGGAAAATTTCAATCTGAAGTCCCGGATCTGTCGGACCTGATCACGATGTGTGGTCTCACAGGGCTGCATAATCAATCACTGGGAACGCTCTCTTCCGGTCAACAGCAGCGTGTCCGGCTTGCCGGTGCCCTGGCGTTCGCACCTCCCATATTAATGCTGGACGAGCCCGGGTCCAATCTGGATGATGAAGGGCATGCGCTTGTTGCCGACCTTGTCACCCGGCAAAAAAAAGCCGGCGGTATGATCTTTCTTGCATCCAACCGGAAAGAGGAGCTGGAAATTTGTGACGACATGGTAACCCTTGTTCCGAAAGAAAAGACCAAACCCCGATATTAAAACAGCACTGAATACCCGAACCCGCCAGTCCCGTTGGTGTATGACAAAACCCGTTACTGCCTCACGAAATTACTGACCACTATAAAATCGTAATACCTTATGTATGATACCAAAGACCGGCAACTGGCCGAAACCATATTACATCACAGTACAAATCTTCAACGGGGTGAGCGCATCCTGATCAACCTTGTCGGTTACAACGGTATCGGACTGGCCCGGGCCCTGGTCCGCGGAGCGCGCGAACTCGGAGCATATCCCTATCTTGACATAACAGATCCCGAAATTCAGCGTACGCTGCTGGAAACGGGAGACAATGCATACTGGAAAGATCAGGCAGAAACCTCCGGCCTGCCACTAATGAAACAGATGGATGCCTATATCGGCATTCGGGCCTCGGAAAATATTTATGAAACATCGCGGGTCAGTCCGGATGCCAACAACGCATTCCAGCAGCAATACCTGAAACCGGTACACTTCGATGAGCGCGTCAAAAACTCCAAATGGTGCGTGCTCCGGTATCCCTCTGCGGCATTCGCCATGAACGCCCGCATGCCGACGTCCGATTTCACCGATTTTTTTTACCGGGCCTGTCTGCTCGATTATGCCGGGCTGCGGGATGCCATGAAGCCGCTGGAAGAGCGCTTGCGGAAAACGAGTGAAGTACATCTGAAGGGCGAGGGTACCGACATCCGGCTGCACGTGGACGGCCAGGATTGGGTCAATTGTCACGGTATCCGGAATATACCGGACGGCGAGTTATTTTCATCACCTATCATCGATTCAGTTAACGGAACCATCCGGTATGCCCCGAGCGTCTACCAGGGTAAGCCGTTCGAATATGTCTCACTGACGGTTAAAGACGGAGTGGTCACGGATTTTGACTCCTCCGACCACGAATCACTCCGGAAAATCCTCGATACCGACGAGGGTGCACGTCGGTTCGGGGAATTCAGTTTCGGAACCAACCCGGTTATCGAAACACCGATGTACGACATCCTGTTTGACGAGAAAATCTACGGTTCCAATCACCTTACCCTCGGGCAGGATTACGACGAGGCGCCCAACGGGAACAAAAGCCAAATTCACTGGGACCTGGTTTGCATCGGGGCGGATGTCCACCTGGACGGAGAATGCATCCGGAAAGGGCGCCTTTTTATACCGGAAGACTTGCGGGGATTGAATCCGGATCGGTGCTGAAATACATTTATCTCTGCGGAAAAAAAATTGCAAGACATTTCTTTTTTAACTGATTTATGGTATTATATACAACAGAAAAGCGCTTTTTATACATGTTCATTAAGGTTGTAAAGGGTATGGATGACAGAGAGTTCCGGTACTTCGATATCCAAAAATTTTCATCCTGACCAGTGTTACTCGTGTTTAGACACAGACAGAAAACATCAGGCAAATTACTACATATTACATCCTTGTTATCAAACTGTTAAATGATCGCTCCTGCTTTTTCGATACGTCCGAAATACCTATTATGCTTTTGATGTCCTCACGCAATAAAACACAAACCTGACAATCATAAAACGGAGTACTATATGCTAAAAAAAATACAAGGTTCATACCTGCTGACATGGCTTCTGCCCGTGCTGCTGTTGAGCGCTTTCAGTGCGCAGGCAATCGCCCAGAACACAGGCGTGGCCCCCCAGGATGCACACGATGTTTTCACCGTTTATTACAACAACCCGGAACAGTGGGAAGATGTTTACATTTACGCCTGGGAGGAGGATGGAGATGAATATGCTGCATGGCCCGGCGTGCCCATGAACGAACCCGATGCGGGTGACGACTGGTACAGCTATGAG
>SLOL01000107.1 GCA_007132495.1 Balneolales bacterium | reverse complement strand
TCTGTTTGTGGGAGTATCACGTTACCGGGGATCAACCGTTGCAGCAGGCACGATCGTTTATGGAACAGGTGGCACGGCAGGCAACGGAACTGGGTGACCTGCGATGTGTCGCGGTCTGCCATTATGCTTTGGGCACCATGCATCTCTGGCGGGGAATGCGTGATCGGGCGGTGAAAGATCTTTCTTCAAGCCTGGAATTGCACGAACGGGTCGGATCACCGGCCGGCATGGCCTATTCGCTGGCGCGAAAAGGGGGACTGCATACCATGATGGGGGCGACCGAACTCGGATGGCGGGCGGTACAGGATGGTCTCGCATACGCTGAGCAGGCTGCTGTCCGTGATCACTGTCTGCAGCGTCTCTACGGCATCGGGATATGGAACCGCCTGGAAGTGGACGATATGGCGCAGGTTCGGGAGCTGGCCGGTAAAAGCGAAAAACTGCTGGACGAGACGGGAGCGTGTGCCGCCTGTGCGCTGGACCTGTATCCGTGGCTGGCCTATTACTATCTCCGGATCGGAGAGATTGAACGGGCAAAAGCATGTGATAAAGCCGTATCGGAACTGGCCGGACAAACCGGAAATCCCATCGGAAGTGCTATTGCAGCTATGATTACATCCAGTATTTGTGTCATTCATCAAGAGGAGCAGCAAGCGCAACAGCACAAACAGGAAGCTTATCACTATCTGGAAGAGGCTGTGCCGGATTCATCGCACTCCCCCGTATTCCATTTTTTGAGCCGGATGACGGAGCAGCAGGCCGTATTACATCAAAGCTGAGAATAGGCCATTTCTGCCCATGCCCCGTCCCGCACCGAGATCTCGTCCCGCACCGTATGGGCCAATTCCCCTTTGAAATTATGGATGGTGGCAGGGGTGCAACCGGTACTGGACGGTCAGACTGCAAACCGGAAGAAAACCGGAAGATCACAGGAAGACCAGGTCACTATTATTCGCCTGCAGTAAACAGAAACACGAATAAAAAAAACAGACTGCTTATGAGTACCATAACAGAAAAACTGGATCAAACACAAGTGCTGGATGCTGTAAAGCATATGTATGCCGATGTTGCGGTCAATCCCGCGAAACCGTTCCATTTTCCTACAGGGTTGAACTCCTGCCGGTATCTCGGTTACCCGGAAGAGGAGCTGCAAACCGTTCCCGAATCTGCCGTCGAATCGTTTGCAGGCGTCGGATATCCGTTTCTGGCTGACATAATTCAGCCGGGTGATACCGTAGTTGATGTAGGATCGGGTTCCGGTGTGGATGTACTGATAGCCGCACGGAAAACCGGTACCGGGGGAAAGGTTTACGGCATCGACATGACCCCCCAGATGATCACCAAAGCTGAAGAGAACATCAGCAATGCGGGAGTATCCCATGTTCAGATTATTGAAGGCCGGGCCGACCGTATTCCGTTGGATGACGCATCTGTTGATGTAGTGACCAGCAACGGCGTTGTCAACCTGGTTCCCGAGAAAGAAGAGGCATTTCGGGAGATGTATCGCATTCTGAAACCGGGTGGGCGCATTCAAATTGCCGATATCGTCCTGTCCAAACCGGTTTCCGACGATTCCAAATCCAATGCGCAACTCTGGGCGGAATGCATCGTCGGAGCTGAGCCTTCCCGGGTGTATTCGGATCTCATTCGGGCGGCCGGATTCCGGAACGTAACCGTGATCGATCGCCTGGACTATTTTGACCGCAGCACCAATGAAAACACCAAAAAAGCGGCCAAAGGTCTTGGCGCTCACACCGTCGTTCTGACCGGACAAAAAGAGTGAGACCGTCAGGACCGGCATGTTATGCCTGACTTTTGGCAAGCCAAATGATGGCTCAGATAGTTTCAAGGCAAACCATGCCAATAGTAAATCATTAATCAACGAAACATCAAAACAGGAGAATACCATGCGTACAGATAGAAAAACCACCATCGCAGCAATCTTTTCATTGTTGCTTGTCCCCGGGACATTACTGGCACAGACCATTGAAGACGAAGGACCCGACCATCATCTGCTTTACCGTGCCGGTGAAATCGAATGGCAGGATGCACCGGCGTCACTGGAGGACGGCGCAGAAGTTGCCGTACTGGAAGGAAATCCGGGTGAAGCAGGGGTCTTTACCATGCGAATCAAAATGCCGGACGGCTTTTACATAGCTCCGCATACCCATCCCAATGTGGAACGGGTAACGGTGATAAGCGGAACTTTTCTGCTTGGTTCCGGGGAAGAGATGAACAGAAACTATACAGAAAGACTGGAGCCCGGAAGCTATACCTCCATGCCACCCGGTATGGTTCATTATGCCATAGCTGAGGGCGAGACCGTCATTCAACTGACATCGGTCGGGCCGTGGGTCATCAATTACATCGATCCGGAAGAGAATGATCCGCGTCTGACCGCCCGGTAGAACACCGAGCCATTCCTGGAAGACAAACTTGAAAATCCCGGAGAGGCGGAAATCCATTTGGCAGTCGCTCCGCATGGAGAAGTTGACCCGGACAAACTGCCGGACCAGATAAAGACCCCATCCGGATCCGGACCATTTTGGTGGCTTGCCGTATTTGATTAAGCCCGGAAACGGGACAGATGTTTGTTGTATACCTGGGTTCGATAGCAAGTGCAGAGGAAGGCATTGTTACTCGAACCCGGGTATGAGTTTTCTGTAGCAACTATTGCCGCCTTTAAATCAGGCACCACTTCTCCGGCCGCTGCTCACTATTTCCTTCTCATCTCCGGCCGCTTAACAGATATTGATTCCGATTGATCTTTTTTGTTTTATCCTGATTATGCTTTTTTAAACAACATAAAAACAGAATGTAAACGGGATTGAATATGGAAGATACCGCCGTTCCACTGCACTCCTGGTTCTGGATGTTTGTACCCATGATCACCGTGTTTGTCCTTTCCATTGTGAACTATCTGAGAAACAGAAATTCCCTGATGTCCGGCAGCAGCTCCGCGCCGCACAAAGCGGATGAAAATCATACTTAAGACCGGGAGGAGCATTCATGAATACCGCTACTGTCGTCACCTTTTTGCTGTATCTGTGTGCACTCATTGGCTTCGGAATTTTGTTCTACCGCTACAGCGAGACCCTTCCGGATTATATTCTGGGTGGACGCAAACTGAAAAGCGGCGTGGCTGCCCTGAGTGCCGGCGCTTCGGACATGAGTGGCTGGCTGCTGCTTGGTCTTCCGGGAGCGGTATATGCCGCCGGACTCAACCAGATCTGGATCGCGATCGGACTCTCCATCGGTGCTTTTCTGAATTGGCAGTATGTAGCGGCCCGACTCCGCACGTACACCGAAAAGAGCGGCAATGCCATCACCCTGCCCGATTATCTGGAGCAGCGGTTTGAGGATCGAAGCCGGGTTTTGCGCATTGTAACCGCGACGGTCATTCTGATCTTTTTTGCCCTCTACACCGCTTCGGGACTGGTTGCAGGTGCCAAGCTGTTTGAAAGCAGTTTCGGGTGGGGTTATGAAACCGCGCTTTTTACGGGTGCCGGAGTAATTGTCGTATATACATTTCTGGGCGGTTTCATGGCGGTGAGCTGGACCGACTTCTTCCAGGGTATTTTGATGTTTCTGGCACTCATTACAGCGCCGATCCTGCTGATCTTCTTCTTTGAAAACTGGGAGACGCTGACCGCAGGTGTGGCCGGTGTCGATCCGGCATTCCTCAATGTTTACCACGATATGACGTTGATCGGGATACTTTCACTGCTGGCCTGGGGGCTCGGCTACTTCGGACAGCCGCATATTCTGGCACGATTTATGGCGATCGAGGACCCGACCAAAGTGCCCAAGGCACAAATGATCGGTATCGGCTGGATGGTATTTGCACTTTTGGGGGCGGTCTTTGTCGGATTTACCGGCATTGCCTGGTTTGCCGATAATCCGCTGCCCGATCCCGAATTTGTATTCCTGGTGATGATCGGGGAGCTGTTCAATCCGTGGTTGGCGGGTATTCTGCTGGCAGCTATTCTTTCGGCGGTCATGAGTACGGTCGATTCGCAGCTGCTGGTCTGCTCCAGCGCCCTGGCCGAAGATTTTTACAAAGGGCTGTTCCGTCCGTCAGCCTCACACCATGAACTGGTATGGGTCGGGCGACTCAGTGTTGTTGCCGTGGCTGTAGTGGCATTGGTGATTGCATGGAACCCGGAAGCCATGGTGCTCGAACTGGTAGCATGGGCCTGGGCGGGATTCGGCGCCTCCTTCGGACCTGTTATCCTCTTTTCGCTGTTCTGGCGACGGATGACATTGCAGGGTGCGCTGGCGGGTGTGGTTGCGGGCGCGGTTACGGTACTGATCTGGAACAATCTGGAAGGCGGCCTCTTCAATTTGTATGAAATTCTTCCGGGTTTTGTGCTCTCTTCTCTGGCCATTTATCTGTTCAGTATTCGAACCGATCCGCCCTCAGAATCGATTACGGCTGCTTTTGATACCATACATTAGCGTTTTCAAAAGCAAGGGCAATCTACAAAAACCTTTCCCGTTGGAACTCATAGATAGTGAAAGCTGGTAAAAATAGCAGGATACAAGCAAAGTACTGAAAT
>SLOL01000101.1 GCA_007132495.1 Balneolales bacterium | reverse complement strand
CTGTGTTCTGAACACCATACTCTGTCTTCTGAATTCTGTTTTCTGTTCTCTGAATTCTGAATTCTGAATTCTGTCCTCATTCCAGCACTTCGCTTAAAAACTCATCCCATTTCCTGAGATACTTTCGGCCGGTCAGAAGAAAACCATCATTATGTCCACCCTGCATCTCCAGCCATTTTTTGGGTTCTTCGGCTTTCTGGTAGATACTTTTGCCATGGTGATAAGGAATGATTTCATCACCTTCGCTATGAGCAACCATCACGGGCACAGTGACATCTGCCAGGTAATCAATAACCGGATACCGGATATGCATAAGCAGACTCACCGGGAATATCGGATATATTTCGCTTGCCAGATCTACCGCAGATGTAAATGTTGATTCGAGAACCAGTCCACCGGGCTCCACCTGGCTTGCCAACCAGGCAGCCACTCCTCCACCCAGAGAACGCCCGAACAGAATGATCTTTTCAGGAGGGACTTCCCGGATTTCAGTCAGATACCGCCAGGCGGCTTCGGCATCGAGATAGGTGCCCTGTTCAGACGGCCGACCCTCACTTTTACCGTATCCCCGGTAATCGAAGATAAGTACATTCAGGCCCAATTCATGAAACTGCGAAATACTCTCGATCCTGCCTGATATATTTCCGGCATTGCCATGAAAAAAAAGCAGGGTTCCGCGATTGTCTTCGGATGGAACATACCAGCCGTGCACACGTACCTGGTCATCGGTATAGAGCCAAACATCTTCGTATGCCATATCCCGAACTTCCGGTGTAACGGTAATTTCACGGGTCGGAAAATAGACAAATGCGGATTGAAACAGGTACATAAACACCAGCACGACCGCATACCCGCCTACCACAATCACCACAATCCAGAAAACCGATGAAGGTATCACAGTGCTCCTCTTTTGTGCCATTTTTTTCAACAGAGATCAGGATACAGAAACATGGGTTGAAGAAGGCGGTTATTTACGGCAGCGCTTTAATGTCAATTGACGACCTCATATCTGCCTTCTGTACTCTGTATTCTGAATTCTGATATCTGTATTCTGTATTCTGTATTCTGAATTCTGTGTTCTGTACTCTGTACTCTGTATTCTGTCATCTGTATTCTGAATCCTGATATCTGTATTCTGTCATCAGTTTTTTGACTCTGCGTGCCGCCCACAAATTGACCAGTCCCCCCAATATACAGACAGCACCGGTAACCTGTCCTGTAATACCGGCAAAGGTGACATCACCCCAAAAGGTATACAAACTCTGAATTCCAACCAATACCACTACAATACCCGTGACCAGAAGCACATAAAAAAAGATTTTTTTCCCCATGACTGTATCTCCTCTGCTTTTGATTATTCCGTTTATTTCTGTTGACTAATGCTGAAAATGGATTACCGCCCTGACCTTGCACCCCAACTGACCGCTATGGATGCACCATCGAATCCATTGGAACGACTTAATCTGCTATTTCAAGAGTCTTTATCATCGGTACACCTCTTCTGATGCCATATATTCCCGCAGACAGTGATGGATCGCACCACCAGAATGAAATCGGCTTTGGTAAAGCCGGAAACGGTCAACATGAAACGTCGTGGAATACTGTGACGGTTCACCGTTGAAAAAATCCTCCTGTACCCGCTCCAGGGACGGAGTGACCGGTGACGAGGTCTCCCCTTTTCTCCTTTTCCGCACCCGGCCCAACGTTACATGCGGATGAAAGGTCCGGTTCTCATACGGAACTCCCGCCCGGTGCAACTCTTCCTGGATAGACTCATAGAGCTCGCTCAGAACCGAATGGTAGGGTACTCCGGCCCAGAAAATGGCAGGCGGACCATCGCCCCGAAATGAGCCGGTTCCCCGAATCGTAATGTCAAACGGACGAAAAGTGACATAAGACAATACATTAATAATGCGCCGGGTTTTGGCTTTGTCCGTCTCACCGATATAACGAAGCGTCAGATGCAGCTGCGATTCCGGAGTGAGGTTAATATCGGGATGATGAGGTTGAATAGCTGCCAGCTCACTTCGAACCTGGTCCGGCAAACTGATTGCGGTGAACAATCGCATAAAATGTTTCCTGATTCAATAACGTACTTCAAAAGTGTCATAAATGGTATCCGGATCAACAGGGTATCTGTCAACATGCTCCACATTGGCCATCGATGGCCCTTTTCTGCAGGCCGCCTCTACAGAACCGACATCGGCCGGTTTGCCCTGTAACATGACTTCGACCGATCCGTCGCTTCGGTTCCGGATCCAACCGGTAACAGACCGTTCATGGGCATGATGATTGATATAGTTACGAAATCCTACTCCCTGAACTCGTCCGTAAATATGCAGCAAATGTGTTACTATATGATCCATATCTTAAAAATATTGTACATTGTGCTGTTTTCCTAACAATTCCAGGATTCTCTCAGTTCTTTTTCTGTAATAAGCCAACCCATTTTTTGCACATGATCGTTGATTTGGTCTATACCCTACTGGGCGTCGCACTGCTCTACGCCGGAGCGGAAATGCTGGTCAGAGGAAGCGTTTCTCTTTCGCAAAAATTTCGCGTGACTCCGATATTGGTCGGACTCATTGTCATCGGGCTGGGAACCAGCAGTCCGGAGCTGGTCGTCAGTCTGAGGGCCGCAATCGCCGGAAGCGGCGAAGTGGCTGTGGGTAATGTGATTGGATCAAACATCAGTAATATCGCCCTGATTCTGGGTATCGGTGCCCTGATCCGGCCGATCCGCGCTAATCAAAACCTGCTGAGATCGGAAGTCCCGACCCTGATAGTGGTCACGTTGCTGCTGTCCCTGCTCGTTTACAACGGACTGCTCACAAACATGAACGGATTATTCCTGATTCTGGCACTGTTGGTCTATTTGGCGGTAACCGTGCGATATCACAATGCCCCTGCAGCGAAATCATTGGACACGGTATCCGACGAAACGGGTAAATCGACGTTTTTGCTGGTTTCCGTTGCCATTGCCGGACTGATCCTGCTCATAGGCGGCGCCGAGCTCATGGTCACAGGGGCGTTGGGCCTGGCCCGTGCTTTTCAGCTGAGCGAAGCCGTAATCGGACTGACTGTTGTCGCACTGGGTACCAGTCTGCCCGAACTGGCCACAGCCATCATCGCAGCCGTCCGTAAACAAGGCGATCTCATACTTGGCGGTCTCATTGGCTCCAACATCCTCAATATCCTGTTTGTCCTTGGCGTAACCGCATCCATTCAATCTATCGAAC
The DNA here is from genome assembly GCA_007132495.1 of Balneolales bacterium. GTDB lineage: Bacteria > Bacteroidota > Rhodothermia > Balneolales > Natronogracilivirgulaceae > SLOL01. Next base: position 13,122 of record SLOL01000101.1, on the reverse strand, counting down.
TGGTCGATATCCGTCTTCAGGATCTCTTGCTGATGTGTTTTCTTGCCGTAATTCTATGGCCCATGCTCCGGACCGGCTACGTGGTAAGCCGTTTCGAAGGAGGGGTTCTGCTGCTGGTTTATTCCGGTTATCTGATTCATCTGTTCATGCGCTGATTACCCCAGAATCACGCCGTATTCAGGCGGCAATTCAAGATGAATGCGGTTTTTCTTTCCGTTTTGCTTTTCAATCCGGGCGACCTGTTTGCCGTCCGGCTGACTGCTCATCAATCGGCGAAGCGGTCCGGAGCACTCTCCCGGAAGATCCACCGACACACGTTTATTCGAGTTATTAATGGCAACAAACATCTCCTGATCCTCATAACTGCGTCGATAAACAAGGATACCACGATCGTCATCGGTCAGCACCGTCTCAAAACCCCCGTTGCGGAGTGGAGGATGTTGCTTGCGTAGGTGGATCAGCCGGCGGTAATAGTCGTGAAGCTCATTATCGAAAGCCACCCTGCCGGGTCGGCTTCGCGGTGTACCGTCCGGCAGCACCGACTCCGGTTCATATTCATAATCCGGCCAGACCATCGGTTTGCGGCAACAGGGATCGTTGGCACCCCACATGCCCGCCTCATCACCGTAATAGATCATGGGCGAACCGGGAACCGTAAACTGTACCAAAACCATCAATCTTTTGACTCGCTCCTCCTCCGGTGTGGGTTTGCGTGTATCATATTCGCCATGCTCGGCTTTGGACCGGTTGAAATACTCCCACCAGCTGCGACCGCTCTTCAACTTGCTGTTTACAATGCGCGACGCAATACGGTCGGTGTCGTGCGAGCCCAGCAGATTCTGCATCACTTCCGGTATCGGTTGTGGATATGCCGACTGCTGCTGTTCGATTTTCCGCGCAAAGTCCGAGGCAAAACCTTTGTATGGACCCGGGATGGTGTCGGGATCCTTGTCCGGGATGGTGCCGGGATCCTTGTCCGGGCCGCTCCCGGATTCCCTATCCGGGACGTCGTCAGAACCCTTGTTTGCAGACGTATCCAAACGCTTATCCGGCTGCGACGACTTCGTCCGTTTGCGGTTGCGGATGAAAAACTCGTTACAGGCAAACTGGAAGTTGTAATTCATGACCGCATCGAACTCATCACCTTTGAGCCAGGCCCCCGTTTTCTCCACCGAATCAATGGCTTCAGCAACCAGGTAGGCCTCCGGGTTGATCGATCGTACATGCTTGCGCCAGGCCTTCCAGAACGGATGCTTGATGCAATGGGCAACATCCAGACGCCATCCATCCACACCGGCGAAGGTGTCTCCGTTGCCATGGGGATTCATCCACCGCCGCGTAATCTCGAAAATATACTGACGGGGTCCATCCACAATGCCGCGGCGATCCTGGCGCAGCTCCGGCAGTTCGGCAAACCCCTCCCACGTCCGCACACGAAAGCCTTTGCGAAAAGGTGTGGCCGGATTGTAGCCATCCGACGGTTCGGGTAGATCCGGCACATTCATTTCCGGAACACTGTCGGACGGATGCACATCTTTTTCATTCCGCTTTTTTCCATGATCAGAACCTGCTTTACCGGTTCCACCCGCTACGGCACCTGCTCCTTTTTTATCTCTATCCGCGCGCTTGTCTCTCCGGCGCGAACGGACAGGATCCGCCCATGACTCGACCGCCATCCAGTCCCGGAATGGTGACTCCCCTTGATATTTAAGGATATCCTGATAGATCCAGCTGTTCAGTCCCATATGGTTGAACACCCCGTCCAGAATGATATACATGTCGCGTCTGTGGACCTGTTCGATGAGCTCCAGGAGCAGCAGGTCGGCTTCGGTCCAGCTCCAGGTAGACGGTTCATGCGGGATTTCACGGGCAATCATGGCGCGATCACCGGCCGGGTCGGGTCCGAAGTTGGGATCCACATGATGATAACTCGCCGCATCGTACTTGTGGGCGGATGGAGCTTCAAATACCGGATTCAGATAGAGCGCTCCGATGCCCAGATCTTCAAGGTAGTCGAGTTTGTCGATGATCCCGAGCAGGTCACCGCCATATCTCCGTCGCTGAAGATGGAACCAGATATCCCGGCCGTTATCCCGCTCCCAGGACTCCAGGCGGTACCAGTCAGATCCCCAGGGATGGAGCTCCAGCGGCGAGGTGTGATCGTGCGGCCAGGCGTTCTTCTGATCAATGGCGCGCGGCGTATTATTCGGATCACCGTTGCGAAACCGTTCGGGCATGATCTGGTACCAAACCACGCCGCGGGCCCAGTCGGGAACGTGTATAGGGATATTTTTTTTCTTCGCCATGGATAGTGGTTTCTTCACGTTAGTCAACGCCGCCAAAATATAAGAATCAGCAAGCAATTGCTTACCTCATTCATCCTGTTGTATCCCCAATCGCCATATGTGACTGACAATTACTTATTTATGAGTATAGTATTAAATGGTATTGATTTGTACATTGGCAAAAGTGAACCAAAATTACACACCGATGTAACCATCCCAGGATAATCTGAACGGCAGTTCGATCAATAACGATACTCGGCTCTTACCGGAACCACACCAACCCATAATGATATGCGAAAGACAGCTCCCGTGATCCGCACCATCGTGCTGGTCCTGTTTCTGTTATTCCCGGTTCGCGAATCACCGGCTCAACAGGTTGTTACCTTTGCCGCCGGTGCTTTCGAAAACCATTCCCTGAAAACCACGTTAACAGCCGGACACGTCATTTCCGGTTCATTTGATAATGCCGACATGCAGCTCAGCAGCGGCATCATGACTATCAATCAATGGTTCTCTACATCCATAAACGAAGCGAACGAACAATTACCGTCTGTTTTCGGGCTTGATCAGAATTACCCCAACCCTTTCAATCCGGTAACCACAATAAGCTATCAATTGCCGGCGGACAGTGATGTGCGCCTGGAAGTGTTCAATGCCCTGGGTCAGCGGGTAGCGGGAGTGGTTAACAGCCGCCGGGAAGCCGGTACACATACGGTTAATTTCAATGCCGCTCACCTGTCCAGTGGGGTTTACCTCTATCGCCTGACCGCCGACGGCGTGACCATCAACACCAGGACCATGACACTTGTGAAATGACTAATGGCACTGATGTATGAACATCAGTACGGTGCTTACTACCTGATGTCACCTTTCTAAACCGTCATCTTATTAAAATCTCTTCACCTAATTCTTTCTATCATGAAATCACGAACCATTCTGTTTTGTCTGCCTTTACTCACTATCCTCATTGCCGGCGAACTTGCCGCCCAGGTACCTGCCGGATTGAACTTTCAGGCGGTTGCACGTGACCATTCAGGCGAGCTGCTGACCCACAGCGACATTGGAGTCCGCATAGCCGTTCTTGAGGGTTCCGATAGTGGTCCGGCTGTCTACACTGAAACACATCAGGTCACCACAGGAGGTGACGGCCTGTTTCATCTGGTTATTGGCCAGGGTGATTCCCAGGACGATTTCTCGGAGATCAACTGGTCTGACCACACTCACTTTGTCCGGTTGGAAACCGATGCCGCCGGCGGAACCGACTATGAAGAACTGGGTGTAACCGAGCTGTTTTCGGTCCCATACGCCATGGTTGCACAAAACGTAATCGACGGCATTTCCGTCGGCGAAGAACCGATCACCGTCTTTAACCTGAATACCACCGAAGGAGACACCTCCTTCACCATCAACAGTTCAGGCAGCGAAAGCCTGTCGGCACTGCGCATCAATGCCGAAACCGATGGACAAAACATCGGCGTCCGCAGTAATGTCCTTTCAAAAAGCACGTCCGGTTCCTTTCAGGTGGGCTTGTGGGGCAACGCCTCGGGTGATGCGAACGCTTCGCACTACGGTCTGATAAGCCAGAGCAACAGCAAAGGACGCTACAACTATGGTACTTATGGCAGCGCAAACGGGGAAGGCAGCGGGGAGATCGTTTTAATTGGTGAGGAGTCCGAAGGATACTTTGGCTCATTCAATATCGGTGGGGGATTCTACTCTTCGGGCAACATCAACGGCAACCTCGGCGTGGAAGGGGTGGCCAGCGGTTCGGAGGGTCAACGAATCAATATTGGTGTGGAAGGACGCGCCATCGCCACATCGGGGGCCGAGAACATCGGCGTCAACGGCTTCGCTCATAGCTCTCCTTACGTCAATTATGCCACTTCGGGAATTGCGGATGGCAGTCATGGCCGGAACGTGGCCATACGCGGTCTTGCTTTTAATGGCGAAAGCAATGTTGGCGGATATTTCAGCGCCGAGGATACTGCCGCGGTGTTTCACGGCCCGATTACCGTCGTCAACAGTGAACTGCGTGTCAATGGAGAGATAACCCATACCGGTGACATTACCCAGACCTCCGACCGCAACCTGAAAGAGGACCTCGCTCCACTGGAAGACGGTCTGTCCACCATCATGCAACTGCGGCCCATGACCTACCGATATCGGGGTAACGGCTCTTACAAGGGGATGAAAATGACCGGCGGCACACGGATGGGGCTCATCGCACAAGAGGTTGAACCCGTTCTGCCCTCTCTGGTCAGCAATCATTCCCACCAGTACACCGAAGAGATTGTTGTAGATGCCATAACCGATGAATCCGGTTCTCCCGCAAAGGCTGGATCCGGTTCCCGTTCCAACAGCAATTCCACCGACCATTCTTCCTATGAAGCCGGAATCAACGGACACGATGCATATCCAGCCGGAGGTCCCTACATGCAACCCGGAGCGGTCACTCCATACCGGGAGTCCAATACTCCAACCACCAAAATGGTCCGTAAGACCATGGAATACAAATCGATGAACTACACTGAGCTGATCCCGGTGCTCATCAAAGCCGTTCAGGAACAGCAAGAAGAGATCGAACAACTGAGGGAGGAACTGGCCCGGTTACAGCAATAGACCCCGGGTCCTGCAAACCGGGAGGCAAGTGCCTGCAAGTTTTTATAACATTCCCGTATATTGACCCATGCTTCTACAACTTGCTTATAACTGGTTTCTGGTATTCTACAGTATTTTGGCGTTCTTGCTGCTCTGGCAGGGTATGATCTGGTTAATCAATCCGGGTCCTTTCTATAACTACCTCCGGGATGCGGCCCGGTCTGAGCATCGTCCATCCATGCTGCTGAAATCGGCGCGTTATCTTTTTCTCTTTTCCACGGTTTCGCTTATTTTTGGATTCATTACACGCTCGGTAATCGACATACTTTTTTCACTCGGACTCGTCAGTCTTGCTTTTGTCATGCTGAATTTTCTGGGTCGCTGGAAAGATCTCCGCATGCTCATACCGGATCAGCCGGTCAGGCTGCAACGTTTTTTCCGGTACCTGGGCCTTTTTGCGCTGTCTACCACACTGGTGCTAATTCTGCTGATCTATCGGCTCGTCGTCTTCTCCTGAAGCCTCATCACCGTGATGCCTGTTTGTGCCGGTAACCGTTTCTTATTTTCCGGACAATTCTTTTTTATCAATTTGGCTCGCCATATCTTGATTATTGGGTTCCGATATGATTTTTTATCTACCACCCCATACCTGATCCGGACCTCACAACTTCATGCAATTTGTAAAATCGGGATATCATGGCTTCTTCCTTCCTGAGGCCGGAGTTGCTCTTGACGGCCCCCTGCCCCGTGATGTCGAAGGAACCGTGTTTATTTCGCATGCCCACGCCGACCATGCTCCCCGAAGCCGAAAATCGGAGGTCTGTGCCACACCGGCCACAGCCGCGCTGATACGTGCACGAGGTCATCGCGGTCCCGTCCGGGAGATTCCGTTCGGAGAGACTCTGCATCTGCCGTCGGCCTCCGTAACCCTTTATCCGGCCGGACATATACTCGGTTCCGCCATGATTTTCGTGGAATCGGAGTATGGTACGCTGCTCTATACCGGAGACTGCCGAACTCCGCCTTCGCCCACTTCGGAAGGTTTTGAAATGCCCGACCGGCACATCGACCACCTCATTATCGAGGCGACCTTTGCGCTGCCGATCTATAAATGGGCTCCCCACCGGGAACTGTTCGACCGCATCCGCCGCTTCGTCCATCAAACGCTGGAAGACGGCGCCACGCCGGTCATGCTCTGCTACAATCTGGGTAAAGCCCAGGAGGTAATGCACGCACTGGCCTTTGCCGAGGCCCCCGGTCCTCCCATACAAGTTCAGATACACAAGGACGGAGCCCCCCTGTGCAGAGTATACGAGCAGTTCGGTGTGAATCTCGGCTGCTGGGAGGTCTTTGACCCGGAAACACTGCCCGGTAAAGTACTTATAACGCCCGGCAATACCGTCAACATGCCAGGTTTTAACCAGATTCCAAATCCCCGTTTCGCTTATGTATCAGGGTGGGCGGCACTGGAAAACCGGTCAGGCCGGACGGATGTCGGCGCCCTTATTCCACTTTCCGATCATCTGGACTTTTTTGAGTTGATCGACCTGTGCCGAAAATATGCACCCGGACATGTACACCTCACTCATACTCCCGACTCTTCGGTCGCCCTCCATTATCTGCGGAAACATGACATCTCCTGCAGTGATCTCAAGCTGATGGAGCCGGCCGCAAGCATTATATAAGACAACAGTGGCAGGTAATGACAAAAGAACCGGATAAAGCACCTGCAAACTCGTTTTTACTGCTTTGCAGAACGCTCATTACTATACAACAAATACCGTCTGAAGAGGAGCGTATCAACCGGCTTTCACGTTATCTGCAAACCGTTTCCACGGAACCCGCTCTCAATCCCGATGTGACCCCGGAACTTGAGCTGGCGGTCCGTTATGCCGGAGAAGGGATCTTCCCGGCGTTTTCAGGTCGGCGCATATCGATCGGACACCAAACAATTGCTGTTGCTGCCGCCAAATTTTGCGATATTGATTACGAGAAAGTCTATAAACCGTGTCGATCCGCCACCGGTAACACGGCCGAAACCGTCGGGAAACTGATGGCCAACCTCCCGGAAGCCGTATCACGTCGTCAATACGCCGCCCTCTCGCTTGAGGATTTGCATTCGTTTTTTGAAAAACTGAACACCCTCAAACGCCGCAAAGATAAAGAGATCCTGCTCACCCGCACCTGGAAGAAGATGACTGCTTCGGAGATCCGGGCAATGATCCATTTGCTCACACAGGGTTCTCTTCTACCGGTTTCAGTATCCGGGAATACCATCAGTAACGGTTTGGACCGTAAAAGCATCGTGAAAGCCATCGCCAGAGCTTTCCATGCCGAACCCGAAGAGGTACGGAGGGTTCACATGATCACCGGAGATCTCGGCGAATCCGCCGTGCTGGCCCGGCAAGGGAAGCTCCATACCGCCGGGATCCGGCTTTTTCTTCCTGTCCCGTTCATGCAGCCCACTACCCTTGAACCGGATGATATATCCGGATCTGACCAGACCGGTAACCCCGACCCGTCAGATAAATCCGGGTCAGTCGACCAACTCAATCCCCTCAAACCTGTACAGATAACAGGATCCGACAAGATCGATGACCACGTTCTGCCCAACCACCCCAATGCATATATCGCTGAGGAAATGATCAACGGTATCCGGACCCAGATGCACCTGTCCCGGCAAAATGTCCTGCTCTGTTCGAGTACCGGCACTGATATCACAGCCGCCTTTCCGGATGCGGTGGACCTGCAACCACCCGACATGGACACGTTCAGCCTGATCCTCGACGGAGTGCTTTGCATCTGCGACGAGAGTGCCGTCCAACCTTTGCACCGGCTTCAAAAAAGAATGGAATGCACCGACCCCGGACCGGAACTTATCGCCAACCACCCTGCCCGCTTTATAGCCCATGATCTCCTTTTTCACAATGACCAACCGCTCACAGATGATCCGCTTTATCGACGCCGGAAAAGGCTTGAGGACGTTTGCCGGCAACTCGGTATCCCGGTAATCCGGCATTTTGAGATTCGATCAAAGAGAGATATTGCACTACGTATTACCTCAGCTGTGCAGAATGGAAGCTGCGGCATCATTCTTAAAAATAGAAACAGTCTCTATGAGATAGGCGAGCACAGCGGCTCCTGGCTCGGACTAAAGCCACCGGGCGGAAACCTGAAAACGGTAGTCATGTACGCCCATACCGGAGATGGTCTGCAGCGTGGCAGCTTCTCCGCTTTCACGATCGGCATCCGGGTTGACAATGATCCGCGTTATGTTGAGAGCTTTATCCCTATCGGGAAAGTGACGGTCGCGAATATGAATACCGATCTGGAAAAATTGGACCAGCGCATCCGTAATCTGACCGTCGAACGGTTCGGCCCCACCCTTTCACTGAAACCGGAGATCGTTCTGGAAGTTGAATTCGAAAGCATTCAGTCAAATCGACGCACCAAAGCCGGATTAGCGCTTCACAAACCTCGTATCCGTGCCGTTTGCCCGGACTTTTCACCCTCGAATACCGACACCCTTCGCCACGTTGAAGACCTTTACCACCAGCATCATAATATTGCACCCGCACCGGAATCAAAAAGGCGGCCCATACAGTAATCACCAATAGTTACAGCAGCAATAATTGTGAGACCATTCGCGACAGGCATTGTTGTGTGAACATTCGCAACAGGCATTGTTGAACGGCCATCAATAGCATAATAAAAAAATCCTTCTTTTTTTTTATTATGCTATGAGATTTTTAAATTGGCTTAAACGGTAAAGCCCATTTTTTATCAATAAATTCTCTGAACACCTCAATCTTGTTACCTATGAAAAACCTCCTGCTCATCTCATTCCTCTTGCTTCTGACATCTGCGGGTGCTGTTAAAGCAAACGAGGCGCGGGTGACTATAAATGCGACGGACACCGGCCTTGCACACGTACCCGTCCATGCCGACTTTCCCGCCGGCACATTCGATGCCTATGCCCCTTTTTGCATAGACACAGACAGCGGATTACAGCCGGCACAACTGGAAACCCTGGATAATGGTCAACAGCGGATATGGTGGATCGCCAATCAGCCTGCCGGCACACAAATTGACGCATCCATCCGGACCGGTGAAGATTGTCCCCGCTTCACTGAATTCAGATGGCAGGCACCATCGCCCCGGTCCAGCCAATTGCTTCATGGACACAGACCGATATTGCAGTACGAGCATCCGGTCTTCAATTCCGGCGATATTGAAGCTACCAAAAAACCGTATCACCATGTTTTTGATCCGGAAAGCGGTGAAAAAATCACCAAGGGTGTCGGCGGACTCTATTCTCACCACCGCGGTATCTTTTTCGGTTACAACCACGTCTATGTCGACAACGGCGACGAGCAAATCGACATCTGGCATGCCAATGATGGAGAGCGCAGTGAACATGAGGCGATTCTGGCTACCTTTGCCGGACCTGTCATGGGTGGACATGTTGTGCGGATTCTCTGGAAAGATCATGACGGAGAACCGTTTGCCGAAGAGCGGCGCGAAATCCGTGCGTTTCCGCAGCCGGATGGCAATATACTAATCGACTTTAAAACGGAATTGCACCCGCATGCCAACCATGTAAAACTTGACGGCGACCGTCAACACGCCGGCGTTCAGTTTCGTGCTTCACAACATGTGGCCGATAACCCGGAACAGTCCCGCTATATCCGTCCGGATGGATGGGCACATCTGGATCCCGACGAAGAGGTCGGTGATGACAATAACACCGGTTTCGGATGGAATGCCTTTTCTTTCCGGATCGAAGACCGGCCCTACACAGTAACCTATATGAGTCACCCGGACAACCCGGAGCCTGCTGAAATGTCGGAGCGACTCTACGGACGGTTTGGTGAGTTTTTCCGATATGAACTGACCCCGGACAATCCCCTCAATGCCCGGTACCGGTTCTGGATCAGCACCGGAGATACACCCGGAAAAGAGCAAATTCTGACCCGCTATCATAACTACGGTCAACCACCGAACATCACACGACAATAATCACTATAATAAGCTTGCCGGAAGACCATCCATTCCGAAAAATTTTACACCCTTTGCCATGCTACCTCCGAAGATTATGAACACACCTATAAAACCCCATCATCTTACGATAACCGCAATAATAATAATGGCTATATCAACCGGCTGTGAAACAGAAGACGGCTCTGCGCCGTTGAATGACGACCAGGTCCGTTTCATGACGCTCAATCCCGGTCATTTCCACGCTGCTCTGGTGCAGATGGAGATGCTCGAGGGTGTTGATGAAACGGTTCATATCTATGCCCCGGAAGGCCCCGACCTCGACCTGCACATGGACCGGATTGAAGAGTTCAACACACGCGAGGTGAACCCTGCTTCATGGCAAACGGAAATCTATACCGGCGAAGACTATCTTGCGCGAATGCTCGATGAAAGACCGGGCAATGTGGTGGTTACCGCGGGAAATAATCGTCTGAAGACAGAGTACATTTACCAATCGGTGGATGCCGGCCTGAATGTACTGTCCGACAAACCCATGGCCATTGACCGCGATGGATGGGAACTGCTCGTTTCGGCTTTTGAGCGGGCGGATGAAAACGATGTGTTACTATACGACATTATGACCGAGCGATCGGAAGTTACCTCCCGGCTTTTGAGGGCCCTTACACAGAATCCCGACGTATTCGGGAATCTGCAGGTTGGCAGCGCTGAAGACCCCGCCGTCGAGCTGGAAAGTGTACACCATCTGTTCAAATACGTGGGTGGTCAGCCGTTGCGACGTCCCCCCTGGTATTTTGATGTCACCCAGCAGGGCGAAGGCATCGTGGATGTGACCACACACCTGGTGGATCTCTCCATGTGGACTCTCTTTCCGAATCAGGTCATCAACCACCAGCATGATATTGCCATGGTGGAAGCGGAGCGCTGGCCGACCGATGTATCCCGTGAGCAGTTTGGGCAAATAACCGGTGAGGATGACTTTCCTGCCTATCTGCAGGATCAGCTTGATGAAGACGGAGTGCTGCCCCTCTACAGCAACGGAAGCATCCTGTACCGCATCCATTCCCACTATATCAGGGCTGCGGTGCAATGGGACTACCAGGCGCCGGAAGGCGGTGACGACACCCACCATACCACCGTTCGCGGTACGCTATCCGACTTGCTTGTCCGGCAAGGCCCCGAACAGGATTATGAAGCCACGCTCTACCTGCGTCCGACAGCGCAGGCGGACCGGGATGCGGTTGAACAGGCCCTTGAGCAGGCTGTTGCCAACCTGCAACCCGAGTTTCCCGGCATGGAGGTTACACCCGAGGGTGACGAGTGGCGATTTGATATACCGGACGAGCTACATCTCGGGCACGAAGCTCACTTCAGTCTGGTTGCTAACCGTTTTCTCCAATATCTGGAGGAGGGAACGCTACCTGAATGGGAGGTCCCCAATATGATCACCAAGTACTACATCACCTCTCAGGCGCGTAACATGGCGATGGAGTAATGAAAGTGGCAGCATGACCGGAGAAATTTTCCTGCAGGTGGCTACATATCCGGAGAACTCAGGGTATAAGATAGCGTTTGATAAAATATCTGGCGATGCTATGCGGGTTCAATACGAGGATGTCGTTGCTCGAACGAATACACAATACCTTACGGTATGGCACCCTGCATAGATCCGCCAGAAGAACTAATTATTCCTGCTGGTATCTGTCCGATCTCGATCCCCAGGATGATCGTAAACAGGTAATAGGTAAGCAGGGTAATCAGCACGGCAAAAAGGATGTTGAGCATAAATCCGGCCCGGGCCATTTCAGGTATCGTCATGACATTACTGCCGTAGACAATGGCATTTGGTGGTGTGGCAACCGGCAGCATGAATGCACAGCTGGCTACTACCGCTACCGGCAAAGCCAGGAGCAGCGGATTTTCGCCGATTCCGATTGCCACCGAACCCATAATCGGAAGGAAAGCCGCCGCGGTTGCCGAGTTGCTGGCAAGCTCCGTGAACATAATGATCACCATGGCAACAATAAGTATGATCAGTATAACCGGCCACCCGGCCAATACTCCGAAAAACCCTCCGATCCATTCCGCCAGTCCGGTTCGCTGGATGGCCCCCGCAAGTGTAAGTCCGCCTCCGAAAAGGATCAGGACGCCCCACGGGAGTTTTTCTGCCGCTTTCCAGGTAAGCATAAACTGTCCACGAGTTACATCCACCGGAATCAGAAACAGGAGCAGTGCCCCGAATATGGCAATGCCGGCATCCGATATCCCCGGTATATAGGGCTCGATCAGCGGGCGCGTCATCCAAAGCAGGGCCACCAATGTGAAGACCGCTGCAACGATTTTTTCCGGCCGGGACATCGCTCCCAACTCCAGAACCTCTTTTTCGATATATTCTTTTCCGCCGGGCAGGGTCTTGAACCGGACCGGATAGACGACACTGGTCAGGGTATAGAAAATGACAGGGAATCCAAAAATGACGATGGGAATACCGACCGTCATCCACTGCGCAAACGAGATCTCAATTCCATACGATTCGTTCATGAAACCGATAAGCAGTGCATTAGTGGGTGTACCTATAACGGTGGCCAGTCCCCCTACACTGGCCGAATAGGCGATCGCCAGCATGAGCGCTACGGCAAAATTATGATATTGCTGCCGGTCTGCCGGTGTATTTTCGCCGGATTGGGTCAACTGAATTACGGAAAGTGCAATGGGCAGCATCATCATGGTTGCAGCGGTATTGCTGACCCACATACTCAGAAAGATCACCGAAACCATGAATCCCGCTATGATATTCCGGGGCCGCGACCCAATCACCTGGATGATGTTCAGAGCTATTCTGCGGTGTAATTCCCACTTTTGCATCGCTATCGCAATGATGAATCCCCCCATAAACAGGAAAATCATGGGATTGGCATAAGGACGGGCCGTTTCACCGATTTCACCGATACCCAGCACCGGAAATAATACCAGGGGAATCATGGCCGTGGCGGATATCGGAATCACCTCGGTAATCCACCAGCTTGCCATAAGCAAAGCTACAGCCGCTGTTCGCCAACCTGCGACGGACAGCCCTTCCGGTGAGGGCATAACCATCATAATCACGAATACAAAAATACCGAAACCGAATCCGATCCACTTCGAGGTGCTGACCGGTTCCCCGTTGGAGTTTGTTTCCGAATTCTTAACGGTGTCTGATGCCTGCCCCGAATTTGATGACGTTTCCTCCGACCTGTCCGCT
>SLOL01000182.1 GCA_007132495.1 Balneolales bacterium | reverse complement strand
CCTGTAGGTACGGCCGTAATGCCTGTAATACCGGTCGTAACGCAAAAAATCGGCCGACTTCTGCCACACTTGTATGAACCGCTTCGGTCCGGCCGGTCAATGCACCCCGTCCCTCAGACGGGGTGCATGCTCCGATTTATGTGATCACACTTCGAACTCCATGATCATACCTCACCTCACCAGCACCATCTGTCTGCTTTTCACATAAACATCCGTCTGCAGTCTGTAGATGTACACCCCGCTTGAAAGACCGGATGCATCAAAGGGCACGGCATAACTTCCCGGACTCTTTTCCTCATTCACCAGCATTGCCACCCGCTGACCCAGGGTATTGTAGACCTCCAACCGCACATGCATATGTTCCGCAACAGAATAGCGGATCTGTGTCGTCGGATTGAAGGGATTCGGGTAGTTCTGCAGAAGGGCGAATTCATCGGGGAGATCGCCATGCTGATTATCGGCCGATGTGATCACCGTAGTGAATTCACGGACGGCCGACCACCCACTCTCACCGCTCTTGTTGGATGCTGAAACCCGCCAGTAATAGGTGTATCCGGCAACCAGGTTATCGGCAATAAGCACGGTTTGCGCAATGCCGGAGGTGTCAAGGACCATGGTGATGAAATCGGGATCGGTGCCGACCTGAATCCGGTAGGTTTCGGCAAATTCGGATTCTCCCCAGGAGAATGCCACCGGCATTTCCACATTTTCAGCCTCTTGATCCGGCTCCCATTGCGGCGCATCAGGCACCGGCAGGTGTACATGGAACTGCCGGCCGGCCGACCAGTTGGTCGGGAACTGATTGGTCACCGCTCTTACGCGCCAATGGTAAGTACTGTCGTAATCCAGCCCCCTTGCCACGGTATGGGTGGTGTCATCGATCTCTTTTTCAAAGATCACGGATTTGAAATCGGTGTTCGGAGATATCTCCAGCTCATATTTCTGCGCATTGTCGACCGGATGCCACGTGAACGTCAGCGGGATCTCCAGGTCTTCTGCTCCGTTTTCGGGTGTGGCCGGTACCGGTGCAAACGGATCGCCTTCCATGGCGGCCGACGGAACGAAAACAGGCCCGTTAACCAGGGTGCCGTGCAGCGGCCTGTGCGCCGAACCCCGGAGGATATCACCGTCCGGTTCGTCAAAACGCCAGTATCCAATCAATCCGTGTTCGTTTCCGGTCCGGGTCCGGTTGTAGTAGGCGGTCACTTCTGCTCCCTCCAATGCCCGCTTCCATACACGGACCTCATCGAGCTCCCCGATGAAGTAGTTATCCGAACCGATATGATTGGCTCCCATTACCAGTCCCGCAGCGCTGCTGCCGATGGTCCCGGCACTGTGAGATCCAAAGTTGTCCTGAGCCCCATTGATATAAAGCCAGATATCGCCTTCCCGGTACACCCCGGCGATATGGTACCATTTGCCCGGTTGAAGCCAGGTTTGGGAGGTGATTTGACGAAAATTGGGTCTCATGGGCTCAAAAAGGATCCTCGATGCCGGTCCGTCATCCACGAAAGAGAACCGGTAGCGGTTGTTTCCGAGAATGACGGCTTCCTGCTGACCGACCTCATCCTTCATCACCCAGGCTTCCACGGTGATGGAATCGCCGGTGATGTCGAGCGCCGGATTGTACTCGAACTGAATGTAAGCCCGCTGGTTGGTGGCGAACCGCACCGCCTGTCCGGCCGGACGGTCCTCATAACGTGCGGATGTCACCGGATACGCCCGATCGCTTTCCCCGCCGTCGCCATCCACGATGGTGGCATCGTAGAAATAGGTCGTTGCATATTCGGGGAGGTCATCCAGATAAACATTTTCGCCGCCGGACAACGATGCCAGCAGACTCCGGTCATCACTCCCAGAAGAACGGTATATCCGGTACTCCTGAACCTGTTCACCGGCATATCCGGGCTGCTCCAGGTGGAGGGCTATTCGACCTTCCCCGTTGTCCGGTACGGCAAAGATCCGGGGCGGAACCGGATAGACCCCGGCATCCTCATGAGTTATGCCTGACCGGGTTTGGGAACCGCCTCCAACGGCCGTAGCCGGACGCATCGCCTGGCCGTAAACGATGTTTTCGGAGGAAGCGTCAAAGCGCCAGTATCCGGCCAGTCCCTCCTCGTCGCCCCAGAGCGGCTTGTTGAAATCACCGATGATTTCGGTAACCGAGCGTCTCCGGTTCCAGATCTTCAGCTCATCCAGCTGCCCCTTGAAAAAGCGGGCGTTGTTTTCAATGTTGCTGCCCAGAGTCAGGCCCTTATCGGAACTTCTGACCGAAGCGGAAGAAGAGATATTTTCCACATCCAGCTCGCCGTTGATATAGATTTGCGCGATTCCCTCGTGATATACGCCCGCGACATGGGTCCATTCATCCGCACGAATGCCGCGGTTGGAGGTTACATGCCGGAAGGAGGCACTTGTAGGGCCAAATGTGATGCGAGCCTCCTCCCCGCCATCCTCAAGATAAAACCCGTACCCGTAATCGGTTCTGGCAGTCTTGTTGGCCAGGATCACCTGTTCCCCGGAGCTGTCGCGATCCCGTTTGATCCAGAATTCGATCGTCAGTTCGGTGCCCGAAATATCCAGTCCGGGACGATAGGGAAAAGCGACATAACCCTCTCCGCCGAAAGTGAGCGAGGTACCGCCGATCTGCTGATCCGGGGTGAGCATCAGGGGATTGGAAAAGCCGCCTTCATATCCCTCGTCGTCCACAACCGTTACTTCGTAAACATAGGTCTGACCGTTGGTCAGGCCACTGTCGGTGTAATAGACGGCATCCGGACCGGCTTCGACCGATGCCACCAGTGTACGCGTTCCGTTTTGGGTGCCCGTTCCATTGCCGGGAGCCGGCCCCTTTTCCGACCGGTAGATCCGGTATTCGGAAGCCACACTCTCGGCATAAGGCTCATTAAAGAATGGCCGCTCATAGATCTTCAGCTCCACCGACCGGTCACCGATCTTTCCGTAGGCGAGGGGTGTAATGGGAAATACGCCGGGCTCTTCAACACCGGCGATATTGTACAAGGTAAGGTCGCTGCCGCCGGAAGTGGCGTCACTGACCGTCCCGGTACTCTCCTTATGGAACGGATAATAGACGCGGAGTCCGGTTTCATCGCCGTTCAACGGACCGGTAAAATGATCCCGTACCTGGAACATACTTCTTCCGGTGCCCCAGATCCGGAGATCACCAAGCCGGCCACGGTAAAACTGTCCGTTTTCAAAAGTGTTGGTGCCCAGTTTCAGGCGGTTTTCCGTCTCCCGGATATTTCCGCCTACCGTATCCTCCACATCCAGTTCACCGTTGATGTACAGCGCGATATAACCCTCATTATAGACCGCGGCAATGTGGGTCCATTCATCAGCCCGGATACCGGTTCGGGTAGTCAGATGCCGGAACGATGAGGAAGTCGGGGCAAACATCAGCCGCCGCTCCTCACCGTCACCGACCAGGCGGATGCGATAGCCATAACTGTTGTCGCCCTCCACCTTTTTGGTAAGAATCACAGCATCCGGATCGCTGGAGGCGTCCATATTCATCCAGAATTCGATGGTCAGATAATCACCGGTGATATTGGTCCAGGCATTATGCGGCGCCCATGCCAGGCCTTCCTCCCCTTCGCCGGCAAACGCAAGCACGCCCGCAGGCGGCTCGTCATCTCCGCTGATCACCATGGCAAAATCCTGGCTGCCTCCCTGCAGTGAGCCTTTGTGGGTGACGCGCACCGTGTAGAAGCCGCGCTCCGGCGCCTCGATATACACCTGCTCCACATTGTCGCGGATATTGTCACCGGTGCCGGCCGGCTGGTCCGGGTTGGACGGATTCAGAATCCAGGGCCGGAATTCACTGCCCTGGCTGTCGGTTATACGCAAGTCGAGGTCGTTGACCAGCATGAGGTCGGTGGGCCCCACGGCCGGATCGACCGGCGTCCCTTCCGGATCGGTCCAGGCGATGGTCGCTTTCAGGGGTTTTTCGCCGTTACTCCAGACCTGATACTCATGGGATCCGTTGTCAGGCAGTGAAAGCTCCCGGATTCGGGAAAGCAGCCCGGTTTCGGCATCTTCGTGCAGCAATTCGGCGGCTCTCCGGGAATTCAGGAGTCCCCAGCCGTTGCTGTAATCCGGTCCGGCGCCAGATCCAAGCGGATCGGCGGTGTGGATGATCAGCGCCTTGACGGTGGAAGCGCGGGGGTACTCCCCATGAAGCCGTTCGTAGTACTGCTGGAGCAGCGCCGCCGCGCCGGTCACCACCGGCGAGGACATGGAAGTGCCGCTCGAGGTTCCGTAAGCATTGTCACCGGAAGAATTTGCCGAATAGACGTCCACTCCTTTGGCCACGATATCGGGTTTGATCCGTCCGTCGTTGGTCGGACCCCATCCGCTGAAAACGGCCATGTCGGTATTGCTTTCAACAGCCCCGACCGTCAGGATATTCTTGGCGGTAGCCCTCCGGCCGAGCGAACGGTATCCGTCATCGCCTCCGTCCGGCTCGCGAATGATATTATCCGCTGAAGATACAAACGTCCAGTTGTCCTCATCTTTGTCCCAGGCCAAATGGCCAATCGGCTGTGAACCCGGATCATCAT
>SLOL01000174.1 GCA_007132495.1 Balneolales bacterium | reverse complement strand
GTGGTATCATTTTCGCCCGCAGTCGGATTAACACCCAGGGCGACTCCTCCGCTTTCGTAGACGGCTCCATGGTGAAAGTGCGCTGCGGTGACCGGCGAGGTGAGTCCGTCAAAGGCGCCGATCATCACCAGCCGATCGCCTTTGAATTCGACTTCAACGACACCGGAGCCCTCTGATGGAACCGGAGGGATCGCATGGATGCCATCCAGCCTTGCCGTGAAAAAGGCATGGGATTCGCCCAGCAGCTGTCCGCGTATCTCGCCGCCCGGATAATCCCCGGAATGAATGTTGACATACCAATTCCGGGTCAGCATTTGGGCAATTTGTTCTTCATCGAGCTCGAATGTGTTGTCCCCGGCTTCATAAACCCCCCGGGTCTCGTCGTCCGGATCAACGGCGGCCTCCAGCGCTACAGATACGCCCCCGTTGCGACCGGGAAGCCCTACGTGTATGTGGGAATTGGCAAAGTTGCTGCCGAGGTCCTGGAAAGAGCCGGTGACCACCAGATGATCTCCATCAAGTTCGGCAACAATGGCGCCCGATCCTTCACTCATGATACCGGCCGTTACGGCGCTGCCCGAAAGATTGGCGACCATCGTGGAGGTTACCTGCGGCACAATTTGACCGCGTATCTCCCCTCCGGGATGGGCATCGGAATGGACATTGACATAAAACCGGCGCTCCATCAGGGCATCAATCTGTTCGGCATCCAGTTCAAAGGAGTTCTCCTGAGCGGAAAAAACACCGGAGCGCTGGTCATCGCCTTCATCGACGTCCAGCGGAATTTCAACCCCGCCGTTGCGGCCGGCCAAGGCCAGGTGGATATGAGCACCCGAATAATCGTCGCTGAGATCCTGAAATGCACCGCTGAGGGTGAGCCGGTCACCGTCAAGCTCGGCGATAATGGCACCATTGGCCCGGGTGAGTACCGGAGGCACTTGATTGGTGCCCGACAAATTGGCACGGAACCAGGCATCCGCTTCCGGCATCAGTTGCCCGCGAATTTCGCCGCCTGCAAAATTTTCCGTATGGATATTGACATACAGCATCCGGGCCTCCAGCGCCTCCAGCTCGTCAGCTTCCAGTTCAAACACATTGTCCACTGCGCTGAAGCTTCCCGATGTTCCTTCCGGATCGAGATCGACCGTAAGTGCGTGTGTGACCCCGCCATTGCGGCCGGGCATCTCCATATGAATATGAGCGCCTCCGGCGATATCTGTATCGACAGGCGCCGTCAAATCGGAGAAGCTGCCTTCCAGCGTGAGCGTATTGCCGTCCAGTGTGGCTGTGACTTCTCCGGTTCCCGCGCTTGTGACGGCCGGAACTTCGTGGCTGCCACTAAGCTGCGCTTGATAAACGGTTTGGGCTGGTGCTGTTGTCACTACCCCCAGAGAGAGCAAGACAACGATCCAGACACTGATAATGGATGTTGTTTTGGGCATATTCATGATCATCGGATTTGGTTAGAAGGGGCCATTATGTGGCTGTATTTGCGTGATTTGCCGCCATATACTATATAAACAGTACCCTGCCGCATAACGTTGCGTTGCCTGTCGGAAAAAATTATTCCGGGCCTTGAGAAACCACCGAAAATAATTTCCGGAGTATGAAAAATCCGGAGCGTTCAAGGCTGTAGTTCTCTCATGTAAACAAACTGATTTTCAGTGATTTACGCAGAGAATGGCCCGAAAAGTAGCATAAGTAATCTCATATCTTTAGTTTTGTGACCAACTTTTAAAGGCTTAATGCTGTTATGCATGATATAGGTTTCGCCTTGAAAAATAGCGAATTATGGAACCACCTGAACTATTACATAAACATGAAGATGTCCACGGTAAAAAAACGGCACGCCGTATGCTGTCTCTGGAGGAAGCGCGTCGAATACGGTTTGAAACCGGAGACGGGGATGAGGACAAGCCGAATTTTCTGGGCATCAAAGAATTCCATGATTTTGACCTGAATGAGATTAAAAAATTTATTGACTGGACGCCCTTTTTCCGTGGTTGGGGCCTCAAGGGGAAGTATCCTTCCATTTTCCAAAAAGGACGGGTAGGTCCGGAAGCCGAGAGGCTGTTTGAAGAAGCCCATACCCTGCTTGAAGATATTTGTGAGAGAAACCTTCTCCGGCCCAAAGGGGTCATCGGTCTGTTCCCGGCCAATGCCCGGATGGATGATATTGTGATCTTCCGGGACGATCAGCGAAAAGATGTGATCATGACGATCCCCATGTTGCGGCAGCAACAAAAGCGGAATGGTCAGTCCTGTACTCTGTCGCTGGCGGATTATCTGGCACCTTTGGAATCCGGAAGGAAGGATTATATCGGCAGTTTTGCCGTTACAACCGGTTCTGATATCGAACAGTATCTGGACTCCCTGAAAAATAATGGGGACAGCTATAACAGCATCATGGGTCGTTTGATCTCCGACCGTCTTGTGGAAGCTGCCGCCGAGATGATGCATGAATGGGTCCGAAAAAAGTACTGGGGCTATGACCCCGGAGAGGACCTGAGTATGGATGACCGCATTAAAGGGAAATACAGGGGAATACGGCCGGCAATAGGCTACCCGGCATGCCCCGACCATTGCACGGAGCTCTACCTGTTTGAACTACTGCAGGTGGAAGAGCGGATCGGCATTTCGCTTACAGAATCGTATTCCATGAAACCGGCCAGCTCGATTTCAGGACTCTACTTCTCACACAATGCGTCGAGATATTTCGGCATCGGAAAAATAGGCAGAGACCAGATGACGGATTACGCAAAACGAATGGGACAAAATGTAAATAGCACGAAAAAACGACTCTTTTTTGCAATAGATTATAAGTGACTGTTTTATATCACATTACGGTCTTATATAATATTAAAGTGGACCAACCCGGCAATATGAAACTTGCATTTAGCAGATAAGCATCTATCTTAAATAGCCCAATTAATATTAAATTATGCTTAACCATTATTATTCACTAAACCCTAAACCCATAAGATCAATATGACATAAAACCCTGGTTGCATTTTTTGATAGCGTGAATGACAGCATCCGGAGAGTTATTGGAAGTATCATAGAGTATGGAAGCCGGATGCTTACCCTGAAAGAATTATTAATCACATACAATCACAAATACAATAGTATCATGAGTACTTATTTGAGTAATATTTCAGAAACACTAATATCAGGCAAAGGCGATGAATTGAAGAAGTTGATCGAAAGTGCGGTCAACGATGGTGCCAACCCCGGTGAAATACTTAATCAGGGCTTGTTACCTGGTATGGATGCTGTCGGCCAGAAATGGAAAGACGGCGATATGTTTATGCCTGAAGTATTACGGAGTGCCAAAGCCATGAGCAATTCCATGGATTATTTACGCCCCATGCTGAAAGAAGGTGACATGGGTAACGCCGGAACAATGGTCATTGGTACCGTCGCCGGCGATTTGCACGATATTGGCAAGGATCTGGCAGCCATGATGTTTGAAGGTGCCGGTTATAAAGTGATCAATCTGGGAATTGATCAGCCCGGGGAAAGTTTTGTCAACGCCGTTAAAGAACATCAACCGAATATTTTGGGCATGTCGGCCTTGCTTACCACCACCATGCCGCGAATGGGTGAAGTCATCAACTCACTCAAAGAAGCCGGAATTCGGGATCAGGTTACAGTGATCATCGGTGGAGCTCCGGTAACGGAAGAGTATGCCGGAGAAATTGGCGCGGATCTGTATGCACCCAATGCCGGTTCAGCTGTTGAAATCACTAACGAGTTTCTTCAGCAGGCACAATAACAGCCTAAGCTGCATACCTGCGTTTTTTGAATGTTTTTGAGGGTGGATTTCTTCCGCAGTGAAGAAGTTTGCCCGGGATGATAGAGGTATGCCCAGTCTTTATTGCGATATTCATCCGGTGCTAAGCGCCAAATTTCTAAAAAACCAAGTATTTAAACACATGAAATGTCCATGACCGGGCCGGCGCCCGGATACACGAACGCATGTTTTTTTTTCGACATGGATATTACATGTGACCGCTTGAAACAAAAATTATAAACACATGAAAATCAGTCAGACCATTAATCAATCCACCCGATTCCGGGTTCTTTCCGAGGATCAGATTGAACAAATTTATTTTGCCGCACTGGAGGTGCTTGAACGGACAGGTGCCATGTTCTATCATGAAGAGGCCATCGAACTGTTTCGAAACAGTCATGCCGTAGTCCGGGAAAATCACGTGCGTGTTCCCGCCTGCATGGTGGAGGAAGCATTGAATTTCTATCCGCGGAAAATTACCCTGAAAGGCCGCAACGGCAAACGATCGCTCCACATCCAGAAGGATACGGTAACGTTCGGCACCGGATCGGATCTGCCTTTTACCTATGACCGGGAAACCGGGGAAAGGCGGCGAACCACCTACAAGGATGTGAACAATGCCGCCAAACTGGTGGACGCGTTGTCGCATTACGACTTTTTCATGTCACACGGCATCGTCAGTGACGCCCCCAATCCGCAGACCTATGACCGGCATCAGTTTATGGCTATGCTGGAGCAGTGTACCAAACCCATGGTGCTGACCAGTGTGGACGGCGAGGGACTGGAGGACCTGTGGAAAATGGGTTGCCTGATACAGGGCGGCGAGGAGGAGTTCCGGTTGAACCCCCTCTTTGTGGCCTATATCGAACCCATTTCACCTCTGAAGAACGACCGGACTGCGGTTGAGAAACTGTTGTTTGCCGCTGACAAGAAACTGCCGGCCATGTATACCCCCTGCCCGAGTTCGGGCGCAACGGCACCGGCCACCATTGCAGGCATGCTGGTGCAATCTTTGGCCGAAACGCTGATGGCGGTGGTGTTGTGCCACCTGAAAAAGCCGGGCACCCCGCTTATCATGGGAGGGGTTACCACCCTGCTGGACATGAAGATGTCCACCTACTCCTACGGGGCTCCCGAACTGTCGCTGGCCTCCGCAGCCAATACCGATATCTCCAAATGGTTGAACCTGCTCATGTTCTCAACGGGCGGATGCACCGATTCCAAGATCCTGGATGAGCAGGCGGCCTCTGAACAGATGATGAACCTTTTTTATTCGTATCTCTCGGGTGCCAACCTGGTCCATGATGTGGGCTATATCGATCATGGAACCAATGCCTCTCTTGAAAGTCTGGTGCTGAATCAGGAGATGATGGGCATGGTCAAGCAGTTCGGTAAAGGGATCAATACCGATGACGAGCATCTTGCATTGGACCTCATCGAGGAGGTCGGACCGGGTGGCGAGTATGTGACCACCGATCATACTTTTGATCACTGGAAGGAGTGGTATCTGCCCAAGCTCCAGGATCGAAGTGATTATGAAACCTGGCAAAAGGGCGGATCCAAGACCATGCTTGACCGGGTCAACGAACGGACTCAGGAGCTCCTTGACACCCACACTCCGGAACCGCTGGATGAAAAACTGGAAAAAGAGCTCAGAGAGGTTGTGGCAGCCGCCGACAAACGGCACTCCTGAATTCGGTTGACCGCAAATCAGCTGCACACCAACTAACATATGGAAATGAAATTTTCACAAAACGCAAGATCATGATAAGCAGGACAAATTATACCACACAGCAAAGTCCGCATTTTGAAATCCTCTCGGAAAACCAGAAAGAGCGCATCTTCAACGGCATGATGCGCACGCTGCAGTATACCGGCGCCCATGTGCACCATGAGGGAGCGAGGGAATTGTTCAAAAAAGCCGGATGCAAGATCGACGGGATCACGGTGTATTTCCCGCCGGAACTCATACAACAAGCATTGGCGAGTGCTCCGGTCGTTACCGAAATATTTCCCTGGGACGGTGACGATTCCAAAAAGATCACCATCGAAAAGAAGCGAAGCTATTTCGGTCCCGGACCCACCCCGCCCAACTTCATTGACACCGACACCCTGGAGCGCAGAAAATATCTGCGCAAGGACGCTTCGCTGGTGGCGCGGGTTTGTGATGCCTTGCCCAACATGGGCTATGTGCAGTCTCTGGGATCCATCAGTGATGTCACCAACGGTCTGGCGGATGTATATGAGTTCGCGGACATGGTACGAAATACCACCACACCCATCATGAGCTGGTCTTTTGATCGCAATGGATGCCGCGATATCCACCACATGGGGATCGCCATGGCGGGCAGTGAAGAGGCCTTCCGGCACAAGCCGAACTATGTCTTCTATGGCGAGCCCATTTCGCCGCTTGTCAGTGACTTCCATGCCATCGACAAGTGCATGTATTGCGCGGAGCATCGCATCCCGCAGGTATACAGCCCGTGCGCCATCGGTGGTGGTACGGTTCCGGCATCGCACGCCGGACAGCTGGTGGTGGCCCTCTCGGAATCAATGGTGGGCGTTATTGCCTCGCAGCTCATTAATCCCGGAACCTGCGTGATCATCGGAGGCGTTCAGTCCATACTGGATATGCGCTGCTCGATCTATTCGTACGGCGCGCCGGAGCTCAGTCTGCTGAGTGCCGCCCTCACCGAAATGGTACATTACTGCAACCTGCCCATGTATTCCACCGCCGGATGCACCGACACGAAAAAGATGGATATGCAGTCGGCCATGGAGGCCAGTCTGTCCATCAATGCCGCCATGATGAGCGGAGCCAACTTCGTCCATGATTGCGGATATACCGAATCGGGACTCACCGGTGATATCTTTCAGACGGTTATGGACGATGAACTCATCGGTATGGCACGGATCATTGAGCAAGGGGTGGAAGTGAATGAGGACACCCTGGCGGTAGACGTCATACACAACACCGGTCCCGGTGGCCATTATCTCTATGAAGACCACACGATGGAGCATTTCAGAAATCACTGGATGCCCACGCTCATGGACCGGAACAGTTACGAAGCCTGGGAAGAGCAGGGCAGGAAAACCATGAAGGATCGTGTTATTGAAAAAACCCGGGATCTGATTGAAAACCATGAAGGCCCCATAAACA
This sequence comes from Balneolales bacterium, assembly GCA_007132495.1. Lineage (GTDB taxonomy): Bacteria > Bacteroidota > Rhodothermia > Balneolales > Natronogracilivirgulaceae > SLOL01. The sequence goes on along the minus strand of SLOL01000174.1, from coordinate 9,419 downwards.
AAGTACCGGCAAAGGCCAACGAGGAGATCGAGAAAATCCTGGAGCAAGCCGAGGAGCGAATTGCACAAACGGCGTGATCACCCGGACCATGCCTGTGTTGACCCGGGCATGGTCATTGGGTGCAGCCGAAGTGATCTGTCATGATGAATCGATACATAATAGGGATCAATACCGGTGGGACGTTCACCGACGGTGTGCTGTTGGAGTACACCTCCCGCAAGCTTGTTTCATCGGCCAAGTCGCTTACCACGCATGACGACCTGAAGGTTGGGGTCATCAAGGTGTTGAAAAAGCTGGATATCAAGCCGGATTACGATATCAAGCTGGTGGGGATTTCCAGTACCCTTGCAACCAATACCGTAGCCGAAGGAAAAGGGCGCAAAGTTGGTTTGCTGTTGATCGGCTATGACCGTGAGCTGGTGGAAAAATATGCCCTGTCGGATAAAATGCCGGCCGAGAGCATCGGATATTTTGCGGGCGGCCATAATGCCCAGGGTGCCGAAGCGGCACCGCTGGACCACAAAGGCATTGCGGATTGGGTGCAAAAGCATCAGGATACGGTGGATGCTATCGCCCTGTCTTCCTATTTCAGTCCCCTGAATTCGGAGCACGAAGAGGCCGCTTTTGAAATCATACAGAAGCACTCCGAGCTGCCGGTGGTGATGGCGCATCAGCTGTCCACGAAGCTGGATTCGATCAAGCGGGCATCTACCGCGTCCATCAATGCTTCTTTGGTGGCGGTTATGAATGATTTCATCCACAGTGTCCGGCTGTCGCTGGACGAGCTGGACATCGATGCGCCCCTGATGATCGTCCGGGGTGACGGTACGCTGATGCCCTCGGAGGAGGCCGTTCAGAAGCCGGTGGAGACCGTGATGTCGGGTCCCGCCGCCAGCGCGATCGGCGGCCGCTTTCTTTCGGACAGTGCCAGTGGCCTGGTGGTGGATATGGGCAGCACCACAACCGATATGGCACTGGTGCATAATTCACGCGTGGCTATTTCGCCCGAAGGGGCGCGCGTCGGTGACAGTGATACGGCTGTCAAAGCCGCCCGGATCCGGACCATCAGTCTGGGATGCGACAGCAGGATACATCAGAATGAGCACAAGGAACTGGCGCTCGGACCCGAGCGGGTAAGATCTCTTTCACATCTTGCCGCCTCCCGGGATCATGTGATGAAGGATTTTCACAATCTGAAAAATGCCGGACAGAACGGGAAGAACATAGCCGACATCGAGTACTGGAGTCTGCACAACGGGTTGGATGATGATACCTTCAACTCCCTGAATGATACCCAGAAAAAGGTACTGGAGCTTATCGAAGAGCCGTGCCGGTTGTCGGACCTGATCGAAAAAGCAGGTGTCTACCATGTCAGCCATCTCGGGCTGGATGAGCTGCTGCGCCAGGGCACGATTGAGTGTTCCGGCCTGACTCCGACCGACCTGCTGCACGCCGACCGCAGCCTGAACCTCTGGGACCGGGAAGTGGCCAATATCGCGCTGGATCACTATTGTGAGGTGTACGGAAAAGAACCGAAAGCCTTTATCGAAGAGGTGTTCAATAAAATTACGGACACGCTGGTGGAAGAGATGATTATTTTTCTGGCCTGCCAGGACAGCGGATCATCGGATATGCCGCACTCTGTTGACGGAGAATGGGGAAAGTGGATGCTGGAGCAAATCCTGCACAGTAACAACCACTTTTTATCGATTGATGCCGACAGCCGTTACCCTGTGATAGGAGCCGGGGCACCGGCCAGACACTTTCTGAAAAGGGCTGCACGTCTGATGAATGCCAAATTCATTCTGCCGGAACATTTCGAGGTGGCCAATGCGGTGGGAGCCGTAGCCGGGTCGGTGGCGGAAACCAGGGAGACCATGGTTTTTGTTCGTGCCAACCAGGACCAGCATGTGTACATCGCCATGCACCAGGGCCGGCAGACCGAGTTCAAGGAGTATGATGATTGTTGCGATTTTGCCGAGGAAACCGCCCACCGGCTGGCCAAAGAGGCGGCGTTGAGAGCGGGTGCAACCGACTGTTACGTAGAGATGGAGCGGCAGGTCGAAGGCTCGCTTCTGAGGTTTACGGCCCGGGCGCTTGGCACTCCCAAACTTTCCAAAGCGTCGGATCGCTGAATGAGTACTTGTCCTGATACGGAATCACTATGAACTGCGAAATCGATTAAGAAGTAAACCACCACGAATTGTGTTATCGCCTAATCAAGCAACTACTATGAACTGTGACATCGCTTAATCAGAGAATTACCATGAATCGTGTCATCGCCTGTGGCATTATAAAGCGTGAGCTGGAGCACCTCAAAGAGGGCGCTTCCGGTGTGCAGGTGGAGTATTTGCCGCAAAAGCTGCACCGCAGTCCCGAACTGCTCAACAAGAGCCTGCAGGATGCTGTCAACCGGCCGCGGGATGAGGAGGAGAAGCTGATTCTGGGGTACGGCCTGTGCTGCAATGCGGTTGTCGGTATCCAGGCACCGTCGCAAGGGCTGTATATTCCGCGTGTTCACGACTGCATTACTTTTTTTCTGGGAAGCCGGGAGCAATACCAGGAACTGTTTACAAAAAACCCGGGAACCTATTATCTGACCAGCGGCTGGATCAACAATAAAAAAGATCCCCTGGGACTGGTGGAGCATGAATATACCGAACGGGTTGGAAGAGAAATGGCCGAAGAAACGATGCAGACCGAAATCAGAAACTATAAGAGGATCAGCTACATCCACACGCTTGGAGGCAGGGAAAAGCACCGGGAAAGAGCCCGCAAAAACGCAGAACACTTTCAGAAAGAATTTGTAGAACACCAAATCAATGAGGAATACTTCCGCAAGATACTGTTCGGTCCGCATGAAGAACCTGATTTCATCTATGTGAAACCGAATGAAAAAATCAGACAACAGGAATTTTTTAAATAGAAACGAGGAAATGTATGCAAATTGTCGGAGAATTGATCAATGCCAGTCGTAAAAAGGTCCGTGAGGATATCCGTGACAAGAATACCGAGAAAATTGTCCAGGTGGCCAGGGATCAGCACGAAGCCGGAGCGGACTTTATTGATGTGAATGCCGGGATATTCGTGGGCAAAGAAGCGGATTATGTGAAATGGCTGGTGCAAACCGTTCAGGAAAATGTGGACACTCCCTGCTGCATTGACTCACCGGATCCAAAAGTGATTGAGGAGGCCGTGAAAGTGCACAAAGGCATACCGATGATGAACTCGATTTCCCTGGAGTCGGAAAGGTATGAAAACATGATTTCAGTGGTCAAAGGCACCGATATGAAGATCATTGCGCTGTGCATGAGCGATGAAGGAATGCCCCACACCAAAGATGCCCGGATGAAAATTGCTGATAAGCTGGTCAATGGGCTGGTGAAAAACAATGTGGATATTGGAAATATTTATCTCGATCCTTTGGTGCAGCCCATTGGATCTGGTGACACGCTGGGCATGGAATTTCTGAACACCATAGAAACCATTCACCATGAATATGAAGGAGTCCATACCATCTGCGGGCTTTCCAACATATCTTACGGCATACCGAAAAGGCAGTTTGCCAATCAGGCTTTTATGATCATGGCCATTACCAAAGGACTTGATTCTGCCATCATGAATCCGTTAGATAAAAAAATGATGGCAAGCATCATTGTCGCTGAAATGCTTGCCGGAAAAGATGAGTTTTGCTCCAACTACATGAATGCATACAGAGAAGGGTTGTTAGGAGATTGACACCACTGTAGTACGCAAAATGCAACAACCAGTACGCAAATTGCAACAACCGGCAGCTCCGGGTCCGCTTAATGGATTACCGGCCCGGAATGCAGACGGGGCAACTTGCATTATGCAGAACCCGGTAGCTTGCATCGTGCAGAACGGGGTAACTTGTATTATGCAGAATCCGGTAGCTTGCATCTTGTAAAACCCGGTAATTCCGGGGTTGCCGAAGCCGGCGCATTGAAATCGTGAACCAATAAAATGAGAGTGATATGAGCAAGGATTATTCAAATGAAGTCGAAGTAGCCCGAAGTTACTATAACAGTCCGGACGCCCATAACTTCTATTACAGAATATGGGGCGGAGAGGATTTGCATCTGGGCATTTACGAGTCGGATGATGAGGAGATTTACAAAGCCAGCCGCCGGGCCGTGGATCGGATTGCATCCCACACGGACCGTATAGACGAGAACACCCGGATCATCGATTTCGGCGGAGGTTTCTCGGGTTCGGCACGCCATCTGGCGCATAAATACGGCTGCCACGTAACAGTGGTCAATTTAAGCGAAACCGAGAACGAGCGGGGGCGCAAAATGAACAAAGAGCAAGGGCTGGATCATCTGATCGATGTGATAGACGGAAGCTATGATGATATCCCGCTTGAAGATAACAGCTTTGATGTGGTATGGTCCGAGGATGCCATCCTGCACAGCAATAACAAACCCAAAGTGATACAGGAGGCGGCACGGCTGCTGAAACCCGGCGGTGATCTGGTATTTTCCGACCCGATGCAAACCGACGACTGCGACGAATCGGTATTACAGCCTATTTATGACCGGATCAAACTCTCCTCGCTGGGATCGCCGGCTTTGTACCGGAGTGCCTGCAAGGAGGCCGGTTTGAAGGAGATCGCTTTTGAAGAGCTCGGAGAACACCTGGTGCGCCATTACTCCCGCGTGCTTGAAGAGACCGAAAAAAACGAGAAAGACCTTTTACAATATGTCTCTCAGGAATATATTGACAACATGAAAAAAGGCCTGAGGCACTGGATCAAAGGTGGAAAAGAAGGAAACCTTACCTGGGGAATTTTCCATTTTAAAGCGTAAGGTGGCCGGGCGTATCCGGGATTCCGGTGTTGAATTTTTCCGGACTTCCGGAACCGGGTTTGAACGGGTTATCGAAACCGGATTTTTCCGGATTTCCGGAACCCCGGGCTTGCCCGGGACTTCAGGCACGAATTTTTAAGCTCGATTTTGTCCGGGTTGTTCCGGTAATGTGATTATATAGACCGCCTTATGATAGTACGTTTTTGGCCGGCAGCTGTCTTTTTCCTTGCCGGATTATTAACAGCGAACCCGTCCGGGGATCAGCGGATTATATCGCTGTCTCCGTCGCTTACGAAGATGATATATCTGCTTGAAGCCGATGACCAGCTTGTGGGCCGAACCAGTTTCTCCAATGCAGCCGGCGAGGACAAGGAAGTGGTCGCGTCGCAGATGAATGTCAATACCGAGAAAATCGTAAGTATGAAGCCTGATCTGGTGATTACCACCGATTTGACACCTGCCCGGGAGATACGGGCACTCCGGGAGGTGGGGGTGGAAGTGCGGGTTCTGGATCTGCCGGTAAGTTTTGATGCCCTGTGTGACCAGTTCGTGGAGATGGGCCGCCTGACCGGAAAAGAGACGGAGGCGGCCGCCATTGTGGACCGGGAAAAGGCGAGGCTGGAGCGATTGCGCGAGACGATCCCCGGGGATAGTGAGCCCCGGATATTCATGCAGCTGGGTGCAAAACCGCTGTTTTCAGCGATTCCCGAAACGTTCATGAATGACTACATCCGGCTGGCGGGCGGAGTGAATATTGTGTCGGATGTAACGCAGGGCAGTATCAGTCGGGAGAGTGTTCTGATCCGTGATCCCGAGGTGATCCTGATCGTTATGATGGGTTTGACGGGTCGGGAAGAGAAACAGAACTGGCAGAGTTATCCGGGACTTTCGGCTGCCGAAAACAACAAAATCTTTCTGATCGATGAGGATCAGACATCCAGTCCTACGCCGGTGACCTTTGTGAATGCCGTGGAGGAGATCATCGATCTTATTTATCCTTGAGCCCGTCCGCCATGAATACAGACCCAGGTGCCGAAAAGATCAGGAGCAGAAAATTCAGCAGATGGTTCCTTTTTCTGGTCGTTCTGTTTGTCCTCTCCGGAGTCGCTTTTTTGATCGGATTGAATACCGGTGAGATGGATATCTCCCTGTGGGAAATACCGGGAATACTTCGAAGCGGAGAGGGCCTGGAATACACGGTACTGTACCAGATTCGATTGCCGCGCATCATTCTGGGGCTGGCTGTCGGCGGCGGATTAAGTCTTTCGGGTGCCATCCTTCAGGGTATTTACCGGAATCCCCTGGTAGAACCTTTTACCCTGGGTATCTCGGGGGGCGCGGCGCTTGGCGTTGCACTGGCTATTGTTTTTGCGCTGCCGTTGGCATTCGGCTCTTATGTATTGCCGGCCGCTGGTTTTTCGGGAGCCCTTCTGGCGATCTTCCTGGTGTACAATTTGGGAATTCGCCAGGGACAGATCAACGTCAACAATATGCTGCTGATCGGAGTGATGGTGAGCTTCGTCTCCTCGGCTTTGATGATGCTGCTGATGTCGCTGACCACGGCGGAGAATCTGCACAGCATCGTTTTCTGGATGATGGGATCGCTGGATGAACCCGACCGCACCCTTATCCGGTTCACCGTTATCATATCCGTTGCCTCGCTGATTGTATCGCTCTTCTTTTTCAGATCTTTGAATGCCTTGCGACTGGGAGAGACCGATGCCAGACATCTTGGTATAAATACCGAACTCTCCATCCGCGTTATGTTTGTGATTGCCTCGCTGCTGGCAGGGGTTTGTGTAGCAGCGGCAGGGGTGATCGGTTTTGTGGGCCTGGTGATTCCCCATCTTGTCAGGATTCTCGCCGGATCCGATTATCGCATGCTTCTGCCCGGTTCCTTTCTGGGGGGCGGCATCTTTCTGGTGCTATGCGATGCCATAGCCCGGACCATCATAGCACCCAATGAGTTGCCTATCGGGGTCATCACCGGAATTGTCGGCGGCGTAATGTTTATCCTCTTCCTGAGCAGGTCCGGGACATCATTGAAAATGAGCTGAGCCATGTCGGAATTTTTAAAAGTCAGAAATTTTTCGTGCGGTTACCGGGACAAATTCGTTTTGGAGGATATCGACTTCACGCTGAAAAAAGGGACGATGTTCGGCATAATCGGGCCCAATGGTTCGGGAAAGACTACACTTTTCAAAGGGATAAACGGAGAGTTGAAGGCCCGGTCCGGCAGTGTGATACTCAATGACAGAAAGATCGGGGAGATGAGCTACCGGGAAAGGGCCCGGTCCATCGCGGTCGTTGCCCAGCATATCCATGCCACCGATATCACGGTTGAAGATTATGTATTGATGGGCCGTCTTCCGCACAGAGAAAAATACCAGCTTTTTGAGTCCACCGAAGACTACCACATTGCCCATCATTTCATGCATCTGACTCATGTATACCATTTGAAGGATACGTACATGTCACGGATAAGCGGCGGGGAGCAGCAACTGGCGAATATTGCCAGGGCACTGACCCAGCAACCGGATCTGTTGCTTCTGGATGAGCCCACCTCCCATCTTGATATCACCCACCAGGTGCAGATTTTGAATCTGATACAAAAACTCAACGAAGAGATGAAACTCACGGTGTTGATGATCATCCATGACCTCAACCTTGCCGGGGAATACTGCAACCACCTGCTTATGCTCAACAAGGGGCGGATATTCAAGCAGGGATCGCCTGATGAGGTACTCAATTACCAGGTCATTGAGGATGGTTATGATACCGTGGTAGTGGTGCGGCCCAATCCCGTTTCCGGCAATCCCGCCGTGTTCCTGGTGTCTGACAAAGTGCTGAAACAGAAAGACAAATAACAGGAGGCCGTCCGTTTGCCTTTGTGAAATAGTAAGAGGCTGTCTGCTTGCCTTTGGGATTGACAGAAAGCTGTCCGATTGCCTTTTTGTCCGGCTCAGCAGAATTTATGAGAAGTGAATAGTGCTGAAACTGTTATTGTTCTTTCTCTTTCTCTTTCTCGTTTTCCTCTTCTTCCGACTCTTTTTTGCCGTCATCCACGGCCTTCCGAAATTCAAAGATGCCCTGGCCGATTCCACGTGCCATTCCCGGTATCTTTTTAGCTCCGAAGAGAAAAAGCAATACCAGTATGATGATCAGCCACTCATATCCACCTAAAAAGCCCATAATATATACTCTGTTACAAAATCGTTACTGTCTGAGGCGGGTTAACGCCGTTGGTGTAAAATACGGGGGATCTTCCGTCCCTCGAAGATACTATCAGGATAACGAAATTCCAGGTCTGATCAATGCATGAATTTTTTGGCGAATATTCGGCCTGTTGCGGGCAGGAATGAACTACGTTACTAGCGGGACGTATAAAGGGGTGAAAGCTTGAAGACACATAATGATTAGAAAGTCTTGCAGCATTATTTCGAAAAAACCATTATTAACCCGTAGCATCATACGGTCTGCGCCGGGGATGAGGTACCCGACCGGGAGGCGGTAATTTTATTCATCCAGGTTCTCTTCAAGATCGGCGTCGGTAACGGCACATTCTACTCCGTTGGCAGGGATATCCGCTCCGGCAAGCCAGACAAGGGCATTCAAAACAAATTTACGGAAATTTTCATCCCCCCAGTTTTCGTGGAAGTGGCCGCCGGTAAAGCCGAATCCGCGTCCGCCATCCTTGCGTTCTACAGCCCATGATACAATCTCGCTCTCTCCTTTACGCTCAAGGATGTGGTCATAAGGGCCGTGAGGGTGCACATAGGGGCCTTCCCGGACGTCATCGGACGGAGCATCCACGAGCAACGGTGTTACACCCACCTGATCCTCACGGAAACGGATACTGAAATACCACTCATCATGCACGGAGAACGGTTCTACTCCGATAAAGATCGGGTGATTGGAAAGGTTGTCAAAAACAGGATCCCACATCGGGTTGGCGGAGAAGTGAGTTTCATAATAACCGCCGATCCAGTCCATGAACTGTTCACCACCGCGATCTTTGGGAACCTCCACGGCATAGTGCATGGCTCCCAGACTGACTCCATCGTCAATCAGGTCCTCCAATAGCTGGAGCCGGTCATCCTGAATGGCAGGGTGTCCGCCGCCGCCGTCCATGAAAAGATGTACGGCGTCGGCATCGTCAAAAGCACCGTCATCGGACGGCCAACCGCCGAAATGTGTACTGATTTCCATTCCCGGCACATTGGCAAGGCATCGCTCCATCAGAAGGACTCCGGCCCGGTGCTCATGTTCGCCGGTACTGTGACTCGGTCCGCCGGCCACCAGAACCAGATGTCCGGATCCGTGGTGATCTCCGCCTGCAGCCGGTTCAATGTTCCATGACAGCAAAAAAAATACGATCAGCAGCGTCCCAAAACTTTTATTCATCAGTTTAAAATTAATGTTGCAAGCAGTATAAAATGTTGCAAACAGTATAATTAGTTAACCCCGGTCACATTTGAACATACGCCGGTATGTTTGGATGTGCGGGTATGTTTGGATGCAAACCCGGCTGTGGGCAGACATTCTACCTGTTTAGAATGTAAGAATCAAGCATTGATCAGAGTACAGAAT